>CAJOCV010000082.1 GCA_905233785.1 uncultured Oscillospiraceae bacterium | reverse complement strand
AAAGCGCCAGGAGCACGCCCTGCGCCACGCGCGAGTTTTGAACGCCGCCATGGCCGACGGAGAACACGCCGGCTGCTTCGGCTGGTGCATGTTCGACTACCCGACGCACAAGGACTTCGGCTCCGGCGACAAGGTTTGCTATCACGGCGTGCTCGACGCCTTCCGCAACCCGAAGCTCGCCGCCTCCCTTTACGCAAGCCAGGGCGATGAAAGCCCCGTGCTCGAGGTCGGAAACCCCATGGACATCGGCGATTATCCCGGCGGCAACATCGGGGATATTTACGTTTTCACCAACGCGGATCGCGTGGATCTGTATAAAAATGACAACTTTGTGGCCTCCTTCACCCCCAAGGGCTGGGACGGGCTGCGGCACGGCCCGGTACTGATCGACGACACGATCGGCTGTCTCCTGGAGACGCAGGAGGGCTTTCCCAAAGCCCAGGCGCAGCCCTTGAAGGAGGCGCTGATCTCCGCCGGCAAGTACGGCATGAGCAATATGCCCGCCGCCGACAAGGCCAAGATGCTCTACTGCATGATGCGCTACAACATGAAGCTGGAGGATGGCGTGGCGCTCTACGGCAAGTATGTCGGCAACTGGGGCGGCGAGGCGACCCGCTGGCGCTTTGAGGGCGTGAAGGACGGCGTACCGGTGGTGAGCCAGACCCGCTGCCCCGGCACGGCGCTGCATCTCGAGGTGCGCGTGAGCCAGAGCGTGCTGCACGAGGGGGAGAGCTACGACATGGCGGCGGTGCGTGTCCGCGTTCTGGACGAGAACGGAAACCCCGCTCCCTATGCCCAGCTTCCCGTGAAGCTCAAGACCCGCGGCGCAATCACCCTTGTCGGGCCGGACGCGGTCACCGCCGAGGGCGGGATGTGCGGCTGCTATGTGAAGACCAGGGGCACGCGCGGAAAAGGAAGCCTGACGCTCTCCGCCGAGGGCTGCGGCAGCGTTGTGGTCGATTTTACGGTAAAGTGAGGAGAAGAAGAGATGGCAAATCGCTTCCATTATAAGATCACACTGAAAAACCATCCGCCTGTGTTCGGCGAATGCGACCGCCCGCACGGGGCGCTGCACATCGTGGAGAATCTGCCGGAGGACACGCTCGTCAAGGTGGAGGCCTCTCTGAATGTGCCCATGAGCGGCGAGGGACGGGTCTTCATGAACGGCTATCAGAGCTGGACCTACAGCACGGAGCATTCCCGCAAGGGGCGAACCCACGGTGTTTCACGCTTGCCGAAGGCGCTCATCAACCATTACGGCCTCGACCGCTACGGCGACTACAACTGGGTCAGCTATCCGGAGAAGGAGGGCGTCACCCACGGGGAGAGCTACTGCTACTTCCGCGAGGGCGAGGATTTCCGCCTGATCGGCTCGCTGGACGAGCACCCGGGCTATACGCTCTTCCGCTACGACTGCGCGAGCCACGAGCTGCGCATCGAGCGGGACTGCGCGGGACTGCGCTGCGGCGGGGAGTTTCACGCCTTCGACCTCTACTTTGCCCACGGGACAGAGGACGCTGTTTTTGACGCATGGTTCGGCGCGCTCGGCGTGAAGGCCAGAACGCAGGAAAAGCTCGCGGGCTATACGAGTTGGTATAACCGCTATGAAAACATCAGCGCCCAAAGTATCCGCGAGGATTTGGAGGGCTGCGTCGGCAATCTGCGCCCGGGCGACCTGTTCCAGATCGACGACGGCTGGGAAGTGAACGTGGGCGACTGGCTGGAGGCCGACGGCGAAAAGTTTCCCGAGGGGATGAAGCAGGCCGCGGACGCGATCCACGCCGCGGGCTTTCGCGCGGGACTGTGGCTTGCGCCCTTCGCGGCGAACAAGGCCTCCACGCTCTATCGCGAGCATCAGGACTGGTTTTTGAAGGACGAAAACGGCAAGCCCTGGCGCGCAGGCTGCAACTGGGGCGATTTCTTCGCGCTGGATATTGACCGTCCCGCGGTGGTCGCCTATCTCGAAAAGGTCTTTGACCGGGTCTTAAACGACTGGGGCTATGATCTGGTAAAGCTCGACTTTCTCTATGCCGCCGCCCCCTTTGGGACAGAGGATGAGAGCCGCGCCGCGCGCATGATCCGCGCCATGGAGCTTCTCAGAAGACTCTGCGGGGAGAAGCTGATCCTCGGCTGCGGCGTACCGCTGATGCCGGCCTTCGGCCTGGTGGACTACTGCCGCATCGGCTGCGACGTGGGTCTTGACTGGGACGACAAGCCCCACATGCGCCTTGCCCACCGCGAGCGCGTCTCCACCCGACAGTCGATCATGAACACCGTCTTCCGCCGGGAACTCAACGGACGCGCCTGGCTCAACGACCCGGACGTGTTCTTCCTGCGCGACGACAATCTGAAGCTCACGGATGAGCAGAAGTATGTTCTCTCCACGGTCAACAGCGTCCTCGGCGGGGTGCTGCTGCACTCGGACAATATGGCCAGATACGGCGCGGTCGCGAAGGCGCACTATGCCCAGCTCCTCAGAAACCGCGACGCGAAGAACATTCGCGTCGAAAACGACAACGGCCTCACGCTCAGCTATGAGCTGAACGGGAGACGCATGGGCGTGAAGATCGAGTGATTGGTAATCAGTGGCCAGTGGTCAGTGGTCAGTGGTCAGTGATGCGATGCCTCCCCCGCCGGGGGAGGTGCCCGAAGGGCGGTAGGGGCAAAATGAGAAACGCCCCTTCAGTCACGGCGCTTACAGGAAACGCGCCGTGACAGCTCCCCCGGAGAGGGAGCCGAAGAGGTAACGACATTGAAATGAAAAAGAAAAAAACACCTATCCTCTGGGCGCTGCTGTTCTGCGTGCTCGCGCTGGGGCTGATCCTCGCGGGGCGCGCGCTCGATGCGCGCAGCATGGCGGCGCGAAACGCCGCGGCGGTCGAGGTCACGCTGGAACCCACACCCGAACCCACGCCGGAGCCTACGCCCACGCCGATCCCCTATGTTTCCCCCATCGAGTTTGACGCGCTGACGGCGATGAACGACGATATTTACGCCTGGATCGACATTCCCGGCACTACGGTGAGCTATCCCGTGCTGCAGCGGGCGGGGGACGATGAGTACTACTTAAACCGCAATTTGGACGAGAGCGAGGGACTTCCGGGCTGCGTGTTTTCCTTCGGCGGGGTGCCGAAGGACTTCTCCCGTTTCAACACGATCCTCTATGCCCACAATATGGCGGATGGGTCGATGTTCGGCGCGCTGCGCTCTTACGCGGACTATGACTTCTTTATGAGCCACCGGGCGATCGTCGTCTATACCCCGGCGGCGGAATACCATTATCAAATATTCGCGAGCACCGTGTTTCCCGACCTGCTCATAGACGCGGCCTACGACGAGACCGTCATGCAGGATCGCATCGACTATCTGCAGACGATCATCAACAGCACCGCGCCCGGCACCGTCGTGCCCGGAGACACGGAGATCGCGCTGGAGGACCACATCCTCACACTCAGCACCTGCGTGGACGACGCGCCGGAAAACCGACGGCTGGTGCTCGCGCTGCTGACGGAAATCATTGACGAAGGGACGGAGACGCCATGAACATTTTTCAGCCCGCGGATATTCTGCTGCCGCGGGAAGACGCGCTCAACAAATGGGCGGTGATCGCCTGCGACCAGTTTTCCTCCGAGCCGGGATACTGGGAGGAGACGGAGTCGCTGGTGGGGGAGGCTCCTTCGGCGCTGCGGCTCATCCTGCCGGAGGCACGGCTGAATCAGGACAATGACGAGGCGGCTGACAGCATCCATCGGACGATGGAAGAATACCTGCAAAGCGGCCTGTTCCGGGAATACAAAAACGCCTTTGTCTACGTTGAGCGGGCGCTCTCGGACGGGTGCATCCGCCAGGGCGTGGTCGGGATGCTCGATCTGGAAAGCTACGACTACGCGCCGGGCAGCAAAACCCCGGTACGGGCGACGGAGGCCACGGTAGCCGAGCGCATCCCGCCGCGTATGCGCATCCGCGAGGGCGCGGCGCTGGAGCTGCCGCACACGCTGCTGCTGATGGACGATCCCGACGATCTGGTGATCGGCCTCGTTGGACGGCAAAAAGCCGCCCTACCCAAGCTCTATGACTTTGAACTGATGCAGGGCGGCGGACACATCGCGGGCTGGCTCATGGAGGGCGTGATCGCCCGCAAGCTGCGCGAGCGGCTGGACGCTTACGCCAAAGACCGCGCGCTCGTTTTCGCGGTGGGGGACGGGAACCACTCCCTTGCCACCGCCAAGGCCTGCTGGGAAGCCTGGAAGGCGGCGCATCCCGGCGTGACGGAGCACCCGCGCCGCTACGCGCTGGTGGAGCTTGAAAACCTGCGCAGCAGCGCCCAGAAGTGGGAGGCCATCCACCGTGTCGTCACAAGCTGCGACGCGGAAAGGCTGATCGAAGGCGCGAAAGCGGCGCTCGATACGGACGCGGGGGAAGCGGTGACGCTTGTGAGCGGGGAAAGGGAATGCGTGATCCATGTTCCCGGTCTCGCGCTCGCGGCGGTGCAGGACTTTCTGGACGGCTATCTTAAAGAACACGCCGGCGTGATCGACTACATCCACGGCGAGGACAGCCTGCGCTCTCTGGCAAAGGGCGAGAACGCCGTGGGCTTCCTGCTGCCGAGCATGAGGAAGGAAGAGCTCTTCCCGGAGGTCGAAGCCCTGGGCGCCCTGCCGCGCAAGACCTTCTCCATGGGCAAGGCGAGGGAGAAGCGGTATTATCTTGAGGCGAGGAGCCTGCGGTAGTGGCCGGTGGTCAGTGGCCAGTGGTCAGTGGTCAGTGGTTAGTGGTCAGTCGTCAGTGGCCAGTGGTTAGTGGTCAGTGGTCAGTGGTTAGTGGTTAGTGAAGAGTGAAAAGTTGTTGTGTCCCCTGCGGGAAAATTTACAGCATCAATGATAGGCGTCAAAACTGAAAACTGATCGGAAAAAACCGGATGCTCAAATGCATCCGGTTTTTTCGATCTTACTTGGTGCCGAAGATACGGTCGCCCGCGTCGCCCAGACCGGGGACGATGTAGCCGTGCTCGTTGAGGTGGTCGTCCAGCGCCGCGACAAAAATGTCCACGTCGGGGTGATCTGCCTGCATCTTGGCAACGCCCTCGGGCGCGCCGATGATGCTCATCAGCTTGATGTGCCTGACGCCGGTCTGCTTGAGGAAGGTGATGGCCGCGGAGGCGCTGCCGCCGGTGGCCAGCATCGGATCGACCACGATCACATCGCGCTCCTGAATATCGGGGGGCATCTTGAAGTAGTACTTGACGGGTTCCAGGGTTTCGGGATCACGGAAGAGCCCCACATGCCCAACCTTTACGTTGGGCATCATGCTGACCATGCCGTCCACCATGCCGAGACCGGCACGGAGAATGGGAACGACCGCCAGCTTCTTGCCCGCAATGCGCCGGCACTTGGCGACGGCGACAGGAGTCTTGACCTCAACCTCCTCCAGAGGAAGGTCGCGGGTGGCCTCAAAGCACATCAGCATGGCGATCTCGGAGATGAGCTCGCGGAATACCTTCACGCTGGTGCGCTCATCGCGCAGAATGGACAGCTTGTGCTGGATCAGGGGATGGTCAAAGACACATACTTTACTCATGGTTCTGTTCTCCTTTTATCATAAAAATTGAACTTAGCGAAATGACTGACGCTTATTGACGGGTCACTGACCACTTTTCAGCCGCTCCTGCCGTTCCCGCTCCGCCTGCGACAGCCGCAGGTAAACAGGCAGCAGCTCGTCCGCTGTGCCGGGCTTCTTGTCCCGCGCCGCCATCGCGACGCCCCAGGCGCTCTGCCAGACGAGGTTCTCCGGCGCCATGCGATAGGGGATGCCGACAGCATCGAGATACTTTGCCGTGATGGCCGCGCCGTCGCCCACGAGGAAGGCGGGGCTTTCGAGGGCGCGAAGCGCCTCCGCCAGCGCCTCGAGCGCGATGGGGCGATCCTCGGTCAGCCGTTCGGGCTTGCCGCCGCGAATTTCAAACAGCGCGTTATACACCTGCTGCCGCCGCGCGTCCATCACCGGGCAGATGATCCCGCCCGCAGCAAGGCCGTGCCAGGCCATGGCCTCCAGCGTGGAGACGCCGACGCAGGGCTTGTTCGACGCCCAGGCAAGTCCCTTGACCGTGGAGACGCCGATGCGCACCCCGGTGAAGGAGCCGGGACCGTGCGCCACCGCAAAGCAGTCCACATCCGCGATCGTAAGCTCCGCGTTCTTGAGCATGTCCTCCGCCATGGGAAGAAGCGTCCTGCTATGGGTCAGGGCGCTGCACTGGCTGTACTGGGAGACAAGGCTTCCGTCCTTCACCAGCGCCACGGACGCGGCCTTGGCTGAGGATTCAAAAGCGAGCATCAGCATAGCGCCACCCCCTCGATCGTGATTTTCCGCGCCGTGTCGCCCTGCTTTTCGATGCGCACCGTGACCTCATCACCGAAAAAGGCGTCCTGCACGTTCTCGCTCCACTCCACGGCGCAGATCGCGCCGCGATTCAGATAGTCCTCCCAGCCGATGTCGAAAAGCTCATCGGCGCTCGCGATGCGGTACATATCAAAGTGTATGAGCTCCCGCTCGCCGAGGTATTCGTTCACAATGGTAAAGGTCGGGCTGGAGACGCGGCAATTGAGCCCGAGCCCCCGCGCCATGCCGCGCACAAAGGCGGTCTTCCCCGCACCGAGCTCCCCATACATGGCGACCACGCTGCCGCCGGGGAGCCGGGATGCGAGAAGCGCGCCCAATTCCTCGGTTTCCGCCTCGCTGCTGCTGATATATTCTGCCATGGGTTCTCCCTTTGCTTTTTAGAAATTGTTTACATCTTTGGTTATTATACCACCAAATGTGCCGTTGCGTAAAGCATAAGTTTGTGATAAAATATGCCGCGAGCAAAAAAACGCACATTTGTCCCGAAAGGGGTGTTTTCGATTCTGAAGAAAATCAAGCCATACATAAAAATGTTTTTTGAGCGGGCGGATATTTTTCTGCTTGTTGTCTGCGTCGTGAGCGCGCTCTACGGCACGGTGATGGTCTACCGGGCGGCCGTCGGCATGGAGGCCTCGGGGGCGGATATGGATCCGACCAAGCTTGTCATCGTGCAGCTTTTCTCCATGGCGCTGGGGATCACGGCCTTTGTCGTGCTCACGGTGCTGGACGCCGACCTGCTGGGCGAGCAGTGGCGCATCCTGAGCGTCATCAACGTGCTGCTGCTGGTGGCGCTGGTCATCTTCGGCGTAGAGGATAACACCGGCAACAAGAGCTGGATCCGCTTCGCCGGCATCGGCATCCAGCCCTCGGAGGTCATCAAGGTCATCTATATCATCATCGCCGCCAAGCAGATGACCTGGCTCAAGGAGCGCCGGGATTTGAACAGCCTGTGGTCCATCGCGCAGATGGCGGGCCACTTTCTCATCATCTTCGGCCTGATCCTTGTCGTATCCTCCGACCTGGGCTCGGCCTCCATCATCTTCTGCATCTTCCTGTCCATGCTCTTCGTGCTGGGCGTGCGGCTCTACTGGTTCGCCATCGGCTTCGCCGCGCTCTCGGCGGCGGTGCCGCTTTTGTGGAACCACCTCCTCAAGGATTATCAGAAGGAACGCCTGCTCGCGCCCTATGTGCCCAGCATCGACCCCGACGGCTACGGCAAAAACTGGCAGACCGCCCAGAGCATCAAGACCCTCGCCTCCGGGCGGCTCACCGGCGTGCAGCCGGGGCACCGCGCCTCCAACTTCACCGGCAAGCACACGGACTTCATCTTCGCCGCCATCGGCGAGGAGGTGGGCATGATCGGCTGCATCGTGGTCATCATCCTGCTGAGCATCATCGTTATCCACTGCGTGCGCGTGGGGCTCAAATCCAGCCGCACCTTCGATATGCTCATCTGCTTCGGCGTGGCCTCCGCCGT
>CAJOCV010000081.1:5130-16394 GCA_905233785.1 uncultured Oscillospiraceae bacterium | reverse complement strand
AGCTGGGGATGCGCGGCTCCCGCGGCGCGGCAAGCACCGACGCCAACCGCCGCCTCGCCATGCTCTGGGGTGACGGCGACACGGTGCGCGATCCCGTGGGTACGACCTACGACCCGGCAAAGCAGGTACAGGACACCGCGTCTGATCAGATGCAGAGTGCGGGCAGCCTCTATTCCTATTATAAAAAGCTGCTGCTGATCCGTGCCTCCCACCCCGCCATCGCGCGCGGCGACTACACGGCGCTTTCGCTTTCGGACACGAAGCTGGGCGGCTTTGTGTCCGAGTGGCAGGGAGAGCGCGTGCTGGTGCTGCACAACACCACGCTCAGCAGCGCAAAGCTCGATTTAAACGCCCTCGGCCTTGGGGACTTTACCACTCTCTCGGCCTACATCGGCATGGAGGAGGCCGAGCTCTCCGACGGTATTCTGTACCTCGGCGGCCAGACCAGCGCGGTTCTGGTGCCGTAGGCAGTTTTGCGTCGTGAGCTTTGAGTTTTGAGAAAACGGATTGCCGCGCTTGCGGCAATCCGTTCTTTTCCGTCGTTGTAAAGCGACATCTCAACGATTCATTACGTTACTTTAGGGGGAGTTCAGAGGGGGAACGCCTCTGATTTTTCGCCTCGGAAGGCGAAAAACAAATAAAAGTATGTTTTTGACGGGGCTCTGCCGCGTCAAAAACCCCATAAACCGAGCTTTGCGAGGTCTTGCGCCGACCAAACACGCCGCGTCTCCCGTGCGGCGTGTGCGATAAGCGCAAGTGTCCCTCAACTCATCAGTCCCCATCAAGGGGACTGATGAGTTGAAGCCCCAGCTCTTCCGGGAGGAAGCGCGGGCAGGTGTTCTCCGAGACCGTGATGACCGCGGAGGCCAGGCGCGAGCCGATCTCGCAGGATTCCATCAGGCTCTTGCCGTAGGTCTGCCCGATGGCGACGCCCGCGAAGAAGGCGTCCCCCGCCCCGGCGGTATCGCGCACATGCACGGTCTGCGCCGGGCAGACGCCGTACTCCCCGCTCATCGACGCGAACACCGCGCCGCGGCTGCCCATCGTGACCACCATGGCGGGGATGCGGGCGCTCGTGACGCGCTCGGAAAGCTCCCGGCTCATTTCCTCGGGCGTGAGCTCTTCAAACTCGGCGGCAAAGAGGATGCCCGCCTCCTGCACGTTACAGACAAAGCAGTCCACCGACTGCAGGAAATCCCGCCGCTGGGTGGCGATGGACATGTTGGCCACCACAGCGTAGACGCGCTTTTGATACTTCTTGGCAAAGCGGAAAACCTGCTTGATGACCTCCTTGTCCATGTCGATCTCCACGACCACGCTGTCCGCGTCGGCAAAGATCTCGTCTCCATGCTCCCGGAGCATGTCCACCATGGCGTCCATCTGCGGGCGCTTGGAGATGGAGGAGGCGATGTCGCCCCCGGCGTCGTGGATGGCCAGCCAGATGCCCATGCCGTCCGGCACCTGGGCGACAAAGCGGGTATCCACCTTGTGCTTGTTTAATTTACGCAGCACCTCCTCGCCCTGGGCGGTATCGTCCACCATGCTCACAAAGCGCGGGCGCAGCTCGACATTGGCGATGTCCTCCACCACGTTGCGCCCCACGCCGCCGTGCACAAACTCCACCCAGCCGGAGTTGCGCCCGGCGGGGATATACTTGCTCTCGGGAAAACCCTTGATGTCCACAAACACATTTCCGGCGACCACGATCGGCATAAACAACACCTCGTTTCTCTATTTTGGTACAGTACCTCCCATAATCGGTTTTGAAGCATTTTGGCAGAAGGTCTTCCCTCTCTGCCATGACTCTGCCAATCCTGTCAGGCAGCTGCCAAGTCATTTTTGCTTCAAAACTCTCTTATGGCAGCACCGCACAATCCGTCTGCGGCATCTTCCGGAAAAACCACGCCCTGATTTCGTCACTTTTTCTTGCAATACACAAAGTATTCCTGCAAAAAACTGCCTTCATCAGAACGCGGTTTTTTCTCGGAATCTGCTCTTGCCGAATTATGCGGTATTGCCCTAACGTTCAGCAGCCGCAGCCGCAGCTTCCGCCGCAATGGCAGGCGCCGGGCTCGCAATTGCCGCCGCAGGAGCAGCCGCCCGCGTTCTCACCGGAGACGGGAAGCTGCCCTGTCACGAGCATATCCGCCGCGGTGTCCGCGTCGCCGGAGTAGCCCACCACGGGGACGATGCCGTAGCTTAAAAGCAGCGCCTTGGCCTCGCCGCCCATATTGCCGACGATGACCGCGTCCACCTCGTTTTCGCGCATCAGGTCGGCCATGGCCTGGTGACCCTGCCGCTCGCCGGTCTCCACCAGGGTCTTGGTGCATTCATAGACGTACTCGCCGTATTCATAGATGGCGAACATCGAACAATGGCCGAAGTGGCCGAAGATCTCGCCGTTCTCGTAAGCAACCGCAACCTTCATCTTTTACTCCTCGATTTTCAGGGTGTTTTCGATCACATCCGCCATGGGGGCGATCTCCTCGCCGGGGACGGACTCGACCTCGCCCGCGTCCACCATTGTGGCAACCACCGGGTCGATGGGCAGCTTCGAGAAATGCTCGATGCCGAAGGCGGCGGCAACGGATTCCACCTTGCTGTCGCCGAAGATGCTGTGCTTTTCGCCGCAGTCGGGGCACTGGAAATAGCTCATGTTCTCCACGATCCCCAGCACGGGGACGTTCATCATGCCCGCCATGTTCACGGCCTTGGCCACGATCATGCTCACAAGATCCTGCGGCGTGGTGACGATCACGACGCCGTCGATGGGCAGGGACTGAAACACCGTGAGCGGCACGTCGCCGGTGCCGGGAGGCATATCGACAAACATATAGTCCACGTCCTGCCACAGCACGTCCGTCCAGAACTGGGTGACGGCGCCGGCGATGACGGGGCCGCGCCAGACGACAGGCTCGGTCTCATTTTCCAGAATGAGGTTGATGGACATGAGCTGCAGCCCACTGGGCGTGGTCACGGGGATCAGGAACTGATCGGTGCCGGTGGCGTGCTGCGTGACGCCGAAGGACTTGGGGATGGAGGGGCCGGTGATGTCCGCGTCCAGCACGGCGCAGCGGTAGCCGCGGCGCTGCATCTCGGAGGCGAGCAGGCTTGTCACCAGGGACTTGCCGACGCCGCCCTTGCCGGAGACGACGGCGATGACCTTCTTGACGCTGGAATAGGGGTTCAAGGGCTTGAGAAAGCTCTGGGGCTCCGAGCGGGAGGGGCAGTTTTCCCCGCAGCTCGAGCAATCGTGGGTGCATTCGCTCATATAAAAAGCATTCCTTTCGGTAATAAAAATTGTCAACACTTCTATTATACTCATTTTATCGCTTCTGTCAAACCCGGTTGTCAGAAACGGCGTTTTGTGGTATACTGTAAAAATGAGATTTTGTGCGAAGGAGGGATACGGCGTGTCCGCGACGCAGCTTTTTCTTGAGTATATGCTGAAAGCGTCCAAATACGGGCTGATTCTGTTGAGCATTGCGATCCTCGTGCGCTGTATCCGCTCTCTGCTGCGCGAAGCTTATGAGCCGGAGACCTGGGCTTATATCCGAACCGGCGACGGGCGTTTGCCGGTAAACCACTGGGAGGTCATCCTCGGCCGCTCTCCCAGCGCCGACGTGCGCATCGACAAGAAAGGCGTCAGCCGGGTTCACGCGGTGCTGGCGCGAAATGATCACGGCATCTGGCAGATTTATGACATTTTTGCGCGCAGCGGCGTCTGGGTCAACGGCGAGCGCGTGGGCGATCGCGGCATCCGCGTAAACGATAAGGACGTCATCAACCTCGGCGGCGTGAACGTGCGCTTTCAGGAGGTTTCGCTGGAGCGGCGCGAGAAGTTAGAGGAAAAGCGCAGCGCCCCCGGGCGTCTCACCTCCCCGGCGGTGACGCTGCTGGAGCTGACGCTGTTTCAGCTTTTCCTGCTGCTGCAGCACGCCATGTCCGCCGATCCGGAGAACCTGCCGGAGATCGCGCTGGGCTTTGCCTCCCTCGCCATCATGCAGTGGAGCGGCTATAACGCCATGCGCGTCATCGGGCGCAGCGGCTTTGAGGTGGAGACGCTGGCCTTCTACCTGTCCAGTCTCGGGATGTCGGTGGCCGCCTCCTCCACGCCGGACGATATGTACAAGCAGATCCTGCTGACGCTTGCGGGCGTTGTTCTGTTTCTGCTGATGGGCTGGTGGCTGAGAAGCCTCGACCGAACGGAGGCCACGCGCCTGCCGGTGGCGGCGCTCGCGCTGATGCTGCTTGCGGTCAACGCGGTCTTCTCCGACGTGATCCTCGGCGCGAGAAACTGGCTCATCATCGGCGGCTTTTCCTTCCAGCCCTCGGAGCTGGTGAAGGTCGCCTACGTCTATGTCGGCGCGGCGACGCTCGAGCGCCTTTTCCGGGAGAAGAACCTGTACTCCTTCATCGCCTTCTCCGCCATGTGCGTGCTGGCGCTGGCGCTGATCGGCGACTTCGGCACCGCGCTGGTGTTTTTCGTGTGCTTTCTTGTGATCTCCTTCATGCGCTCCGGCTCCATCGCGACGGTCATTCTCGCCATCTCCGGCGCGATCATCGCGGCGCTGCTCGCCGTGAGCGTGCGGCCGTATATCGGCAGCCGCTTCTCCGTATGGGGGCATGTGTGGGAGGACGTGTACGACAAGGGTTATCAGCAGACCCGCGCCATGTCCGCCGCCGCGGCGGGCGGGCTGTTCGGCAAGGGCGGCGGCGCCGGCTGGCTCAAGGACATTGTGGCGGGCAACACGGACATGGTTTTTGCCGTCATCTGCGAGGAGCAGGGGCTCATCATCGCGCTGTGCATGTGCATGGCGGTGCTGACGCTGGCCTTCTTCGCCATCCGCAGCGCGAGGACCGGGCGCTCTTCCTACTACGCGATCGCCGCCTGCGCCGCGATGACCATGCTGCTGACGCAGCTTGCGCTGAACGTGTTCGGCTCGCTGGACATCCTGCCCTTTACGGGCGTGACCTTCCCCTTCGTCTCCCGCGGCGGCTCCTCGCTTTTGAGCTGCTGGATGATGATGGCCTATATCAAGGGCGCGGACAATCGGCGCGACGCGAGCTTTGCCGTGCGCCCCGGGGAGCGGATACGCAACGCCCCGCCGCCCGAAGAGGAAGCGGACGAGGAGGATGACGAATGAAAAAGATCACACGCCGCGCCTTCTCCGTGCTGCTGCTGGCGCTGCTGGTCATTGTGGGGCTTACAAGCTATGTGCTGCGCTACATCGACCACGGGGAGGACTGGGCGCTCTATTTCAACCGCCTCAACTCCGGCTCCTCCGGCGAGCTTCTGGATCGCAACGGCATCGTGCTCGCCGCCTTCTCGGCAAACGAGAACCGCTACGCCGAGGACGCGCTGACCCGCACCGCCAATTACCACGTCACCGGCGACTACTGGGGGCGCACCGGCACCGGTATCCTCTCCACCTACTGGAACAAGATGCAGGGCTTCAGCCTCCTGACCGGCACGACCCGCTCCACCGTGGGGACGACGCGGCTTTTTATCGACGCGGGGCTCAACAACACCGCTTACGCGGGCTTGGACGGACGTCCCGGCTGCGTGCTGGTCACCAACTACAAAACCGGGGAGCTGGTGTGCATGGTTTCGACCCCGGCGGTCGATCCGGCCGATCCCAACGCCGAGCCCGCGCCCGGCGCGTATATTAACCGCGCGCTCTCGTCCGCCTTTGTCCCCGGCTCCATCTTCAAGCTCATCACCGCCGCCGCGGCCATCGAAACTCTCCCAAATCTGGCGGAACGCCGCTTTTACTGTGAGGGAAGCACCTTTATCGGGGGGGTGGAGATCCATTGCTCCGGCGAACACTATACCCAGACCTTTGAGCAGGCGCTGGCCAACTCCTGCAACGTGGCCTTCGCGAAAATCGCAACGCTTGTCGGGCAGGACAAGCTGGTCGAATATGTGCGCGCTTTCGGCTTTCTTGACCGGCACGCGCTCGGGGACATCCCCACCGCCGCGGGCAGCTTCCCGCTGGACTTTGTGGGCGACCCGGAGCTCGGTTGGGCGGGCATCGGGCAGTCCACCGACACGGTGAACCCCTACGCCATGCTGCGCTATGTTTCCGCGATCGCAAACGGCGGCATCCTCGTAGAGCCGACAATGGTCAACACCGGCAAGGAGCCGGTAAAGTCCCGCTTCTTATCGAGCGACACCGCCGAAAAGCTCAAGGAAATGATGGCCTATAACGTAAGCTACGCCTACGACGGCGATTTTCGCTTCACCGGGCTCAAGCTCTGCGCCAAGACCGGCACGGCGGAGCTCGGCGGCGGTCTGACAAGTCACGCCTGGTTCGTGGGCTTCCTCGACGACGAGGAGCACCCCTACGCCTTTGTGGTGCTGGTGGAAAACGGCGGCGGCGGCCTGAGCGTCGCCTCCCCGATCGCCGAGCGCGTGCTGCGGCACTGCATGAGGATGGAGTGATCAGTGGTCAGTGGCCAGTGATTAGTGGTCAGTTATCGCAGAAAGGTGTGAGAACTTTTGGGTGTAAAGAGCTATCAAGAGCTTTTGGTATGGCAGAAGGCAATGGATTTGGTAGCAGAGACCTACAAAGTTGTTAAGCTTCTGCCGAAAGAAGAGTTATATGCGCTTTCGGATCAAATGCGGAGGGCGGTTGTTTCGATTCCTTCCAATATTGCCGAGGGGCAGCAAAGAAACTCCACAAAGGAATTTGTCCAATTTCTCTCTATTGCAAGGGGCTCAAATGCAGAGCTGGAAACACAGCTTTTGATTTGCGTCCGTCTCGGGTATCTAAATCCCTCGCAAACGGAAGCCGCCTTCAACCTGTGCCAGGAACTTGGGCGAATGCTGAACGCCATGATTACGAAACTGGCCACTGACCACTGACCACCGGCCACTGACCACTGACTACTGGCCACTGACCACTGACTACTGGCCACTGACCACTGACCACTGACCACTAGCCACTGACCACTGACCACTGACCACTGACCACTGACCACTGACCACTGACCACTGACCACTGGCCACTGACCACTGACCACTGACCACTGACCACTGACCACTGGCCACTGGCCACTGACCACTGGCCACTATCCTGAAAGGATGAACAAATGGCAGACATTACCGTGACCTCGCTGGTCAAATCCTTCGAGGTAGGAAACAATATACTCGACGGGCTGAGCTTCACCGTAAACCCCGGGGAGCGGGTCGGCATCCTCGGCGTAAACGGCTGCGGCAAGACCACGCTCTTTCGCATCCTCGTGGGCGAGATCGACTACGACGAGGGGCAGGTTGCCACGGCTCCCGGCAAGCGCATCGGCCTCATCTCCCAGATCCCGGTCTATCCGGATGGCTGGACGGTGGAGGACGTATTGAAGGAAGCCCACCGCCGCCTCTATACCATGCAGAGCCGCATGGACGCGCTCACCGAGCAGATGGAGCGCGACAGCTCCCCGGCGCTTTTGCAGGAATACGACCGGCTGAGCGCGGAGTTTCAGCGGCTCGGCGGCTACACGATGGAGAGCGACCGCAACCGCGTGGCAAATGGTCTGCAGATCCCGCCCTCCCAGCGGGCGCAGCTCTTCGACTCGCTCTCCGGCGGGGAGAAGACCCGCGTGAACCTCGCGCGGCTGATTCTGGAGGACACGGACATCCTCCTGCTCGACGAGCCGACCAACCACCTCGACCTGCGCGCCACCGAATGGCTCGAGGACTATTTGCTGCACTTTAAAGGCACCGTCCTCGCCATCAGCCACGACCGCTGGTTTCTCGACAAGGTGGTGCAGCGCTGCGTGGAGATCGGCGAGGGGGGCAAGGCTGAGTTCTATTCCGGCAATTACAGCTTCTATGTTGAGGAGCGGCAGCGGCGCTTTGAGGAAAAGCTCAAGCAGTACGAGAAGGATCAGGCCAAGATCGAGCAGCTGCAGCGCGCCGCCGAGCAGATGCACCTCTGGGCGTTTATGGGCAACGACAAGCTCCATAAGCGCGCGTTTTCGATGGAAAAACGCATCGAAAAGCTCTCCAGAAGCGAAAAGCCCAAAGAACAGAGGAAGCTCTCCGCAAAGTTTAAGCAGCGCGAATTTGAGGGGGATGAGGCGCTGGTGATCGAGGGGCTGGAGAAGTCCTTCGGGCAAAAGCGGCTGTTTCACGATCTCTCCCTCAGCGTCAGAGCGCATCGCCATCGTGGGCGATAACGGCACGGGCAAGTCCACACTCGTCAAGCTCATCATGTCCGAGGAGACGCCCGACGCCGGTTACTTATCCCTCGGCCCCGCCGTGCGCAAGGCCTATCTGCCGCAGATCGTGCAGTTTGCGGTGGACGAGCGCACAATGGTGGACACCATGCTCTACGACTGCCGGGTGGAGCCGCAGCAGGCGCGCGACCGCCTCGCCGCCTTCGGCTTTCGCGGCGAGGACGTGTTCAAGCCCGTGGGCGCGCTCTCCGGCGGCGAAAAAAGCCGCCTCAAGCTCTGCGAGCTGATGGGCGGGGACATCAACCTCCTGATCCTCGACGAGCCGACCAACCACCTCGACATCGCCAGCCGCGAGTGGATGGAGGACGCGCTCTCGGATTACGAGCAGACGCTGCTTTTTGTGTCTCACGACCGCTGGTTCATCGAAAAGTTTGCCGAACGCATCTGGGCGCTGGAGGACGGGGAGCTGACCGATTTTCGCGGCGGCTGGCGGGAATACACCGCCTGGAAGGAGCGGCAGGCCGTCTTTCAGCAGGCGGCGCCCAAGCCCGTGAAAAAGGAGAAGGAAAAAAAGCCCCACGTCCCGAACAGCGAAAAGCTCATCACCAAAACCGAGCGGGAGATCGCCCGGCTGGAGGAAAAGCTCGCCGCGCTCGAGCGGGAGGCGGAGCAATATGCCAGCGACTACCAAAAGCTCATGGAGCTGGAGAGTCAAAAGGACGCGTGTAATGACGAGCTGCTGGCGCTCTATGAAAAATGGGAGGAACTGAATTCCTGATGAACAAGAAAAAAAGCGGCCTCTGGGCCGTCATGTCCGCGGCGCTGACCGCGTGCGCGCTGTTTCTGCGCTTTGCTCTGCGCGGCTACGCCTGGTGGGGCTACGCGCTGCTCTTCATCGCGGCGCTCATCGTGCTGCACCGCTTCGCGCCGCCGCTGCTCTGGAAGCTCGCCGTGGCGCTGACCTGCGTGGGGCTTCTCTACTTCTGCATCGTCGAAGCACCCATCATCAAAAACGCGCGCACCGACAAAAACCCCGAGCGCCCGTATCTGATCGTGCTGGGCGCGGCGGTATACGGCGACCAGCCCTCGCTGACGCTGGTGCGGCGGCTGGAGGGCGCGCTCGACTACTTAAACCGCTATCCCGACAGCGTCGCCATCGTCTCCGGCGGCATGGGCAAGGGCGAGACCGTCACCGAGGGGCAGGCCATGTACGACTGGCTTGTTGCCCACGGGGTCGATCCCGCGCGGGTGCTGATTGAGGACAAGGCCACCTCCACGATGGAAAACCTCAAATACAGCTTTGAAATCATCCGCGAGCGTGGAGAGGAACCCGCCGGAAACATCGCCATCGTCTCGAGCGCTTACCACCTCTACCGCGCCAAGTGCATGGCGGCGAAGCTCGGCGCGCCGGACGCCGCGGGCGTCGCCGCCCCCTGGGGCTACTTCTTTGTCATGCTCAACTACTTCATCCGCGAGGCCTTCGGCGTCACGCATCTGTGGGTCTTCGGGGAATGACGCGGGGCTGCGTTGTCGGCTTGGAAGACAGCACGGGGCAAATTCATGGAAGCTCATGAATTTGCCCCGTGTTTTTTCATAGGTAACGATTCAGTCTTGCGTGGCTTTGGGGGAGTTCAGAGGGGCACTCCCCTCTGATTTGCCGCCTCGGAAGGCGGCAAACAAAATCAAAAACACTTCTCGCCCCGCAAGTGTGCGAGCGTTCCCCCGCCGCGAGTGCGCGCAGCGGGGTGCATCCCCTCTAACGATTTAGTCCCGGAACGGGACTAAATCGTTACGCCGGTCTTTCATTTCCCGTCGCGGTTGGTCAAGTCCTTGAGCTTTTCACTCAGGGTCGCGGCGGCGCTGCCGCCGACACGTTTGGCGGTCTCGGCCGCCTTCCTGGCGTTCTCGCTGACAATGCGGCTGGTCTTCCGGAAGGTCTCCGTGCCGGTGATGCCCTTGAGGGCATTCTCGCCCACCTTCATGGCCTCCTTGAGGCCGCCGGCGATCCCCTCGTTGCCGTAGCTGCGCACCCCCTCCTCACTCTCAAAAAAGAGCGCCAGCGCGCCGGGGCCGACATGGCAGCCCGTGACCGGCTCGTAATCGGCGAGCAGGACGCGCTTGGGCGGGCGATTGCGGTTTATAAGCCGCACCAGGTAGTCCGCGTCTTCCCGGCAGGCCGCATGAACCACGCCGACGATCTGCTCCTCCGGGTTTACAACCAGCTTGTCGTAGATAGCGGCCAGGGCTTCCACGGATTTTTTGCGTCCGCGCAGCTTGCCGAAGGCGACGATCTTGCCTTCCTCGTCGCCCTTGAGCAGCGGCTTGATGTTCAGGACCGTTCCCATAATCGCAGACAGGTTCGACAGACGCCCGCCCCGTCGCAGGTGCATCAGATCGTCCACCGTGAAGACGTTGAACATCCGCTCCACATGCTTCTCCAGGATCGCGACAGCCTCTGCCGTATCTACCCCCTGATCGCGCAGATCACACGCGATCAGGGCAATGATTCCTTCGCCAAGGGCGGCTCCGCGCGTGTCGATGACGGCGACTGTGCGCTCAGGGTAGTTTTCCCGGAGCATTTCCGCGCCGATGCGGGCGGAGTTGCAGGAGCCGGAGATGCCCGAGGACATGGCGACGTAGATCACGTCCTGCCCCTTCTGCACATAGGGCTCAAAGAAGTCCATATACTGCTGCGGAGAGATCTGCGAGGTTGTCACCTGCAGGCCGTGCTTGATGCGCCCGTAGAAGTCCTCTGCGTCAAAGCTCTCCGTATCGAGACAGGTGTGCTCCTGCCCGTTGTACCTGTAGGAAAAGGGGATGACCTGAAGCCGACGATCCCTGACTTCCTGAGTTAAAAGATTGCCCGAAGTATCTGTCAAGACAGCAAAGCTCATGTTCATACCTCCATTCGGCTTGCCGCGCAGCAGCGCGCCGATCTGCCTCTATTATATCCAACGTCATCCCAAACGGCAAGATACTTCGGCTTTTTTGCGTCCTACACCTCCATTTTGCGCAGTAGAATGCCGGAAAAGCCGACTCTACTCTGAGTAGAGTCGGCTTTTCCGGGGCTTTTCGGAAGTGTTTTT
>CAJOCV010000081.1:0-5026 GCA_905233785.1 uncultured Oscillospiraceae bacterium | reverse complement strand
TGCGTTTTCCCTGGGCCTTTCCCGAAAAGTGATTGCATTCTCCCCGTTATGGCGCTATAATAATGTGAATACGCTCCATCGGGAGGAAATCATGGACATCAAGGTTTCGGTTCTTTGCACAGCCTATCAGCACGAGGGGTATATTCGCGAGGCGCTGGAGAGCTTTGTCACCCAGCAGACCGATTTTGCCTTTGAAGTCCTCGTGAGCGACGACGCCTCCACCGACGGTACCGCAGAGATCATCCGGGACTATGCCGACCGCTATCCCGACATTGTGCGTCCCATCCTGCTCACGGAGAACCAGTATTCGCAGGGCGTGAACCTCTATGACCGCTACCTCTTCCCCGCGGCGCGCGGAGAATATCTCGCCGCCTGCGAGGGGGACGACTGCTGGCTTGACCCCACGAAGCTGCAGCGGCAGGCGGATTTTCTCGACAGTCACCCGGAGTATTCCGCCTGCGTGCACAACACGGTGGGGCATATTGTCAAGAGCGGCGAGGAGCGCGTGCTCTTCGAGCAGTCCGGCGACCGGGATATTCCCTTCTCCCAGGTGCTGCGCGGTATGTCCCACGCCTTTCACACCAGCTCCATCATGGCGCGGCGGGACTACATCGTAAACCCTCCGGACTTTCGCAACGTGGCCTATTCCTACGGCTTCACCGACTATGCCGTGGGATTGTGGCTGACCCTGAACGGCAAGGTCCGCTTTCTTGACCGCCCCATGTCCCTCTACCGCATCGCCAGCAATCCCAGCGCCTGGAGCAGCGGGGTGGACACGGCCTACCCCAAGCTGCGCCGCTTCATTCAGGGTGAGATCGCGATGCTGAAAGCGCTCAAGCCCCACACGGACGCGGCGCAGCGCCTGCTGGTGGACGGGGTGATCCTTGAGCGGGAGTATGAGCTTTTGTATATCGAGGGTCGTGTGGACGAGATGGTAAAGCCCCCCTACCGGGAGCTTCACCGGCGCATGGGGCTCAAGCGCCGCGTCAGCACCGCCGTGAAGCGCGCTTTCCCGCGTCTGCATCAATGGTACCGAAAGCGCAAGGGTTTTGTAGATGGATAACAGGGCAAAAGTCGTCTCCAACTTAATATGGCGCTTCTTTGAGCGCTGCGGGGCGCAGCTCGTGTCCTTCGCGGTGACGGTGATTCTCGCGCGCATTCTCGACCCGGCGGAGTACGGGCCGATCACGAAGGTGGCGGTGTTCACCTCCATCCTGCTTGTATTTGTGGACAGCGGCATGGCAAACGCCCTCATCCAGAAGAAGGCTCCGGACGATACGGACTATTCCTCCGTGTTCTGGTTCAACCTGGGCTTTGGCGCGCTGCTCTACACGCTGCTGCTTCTGTTTGCGCCGCTGGTCGCGCGGATCTATCGCGATCCCTCGCTCACGCCGATCCTGCGTGTGCTGGGGCTTACGCTGATTGTGGCGGGTGTGAAAAACGTACAGCAGGCTTATGTGTCAAAGACCCTGCAGTTCAAGCGCTTCTTCTTCGCCACGCTGGGCGGGACGGTTTTTTCCGCGGCGCTCGGCATTGCGATGGCCTATCGCGGCTTTGGCGTCTGGGCGCTCGTGGCGCAGCAGCTCAGTAACGTCACGGTCAACACCGTGATCCTCTGGTTCACCGTGGGCTGGCGGCCGAAGCGGCTGTTCTCCCTTGATCGGCTCAAGGGACTGCTCGGCTACGGCTGGAAGCTTCTGGGCGCCCAGCTGCTCGACACCGTGTATCTCAAGCTCTACCCGCTCATCATCGGGATGCGCTACGCGGATGCCGACCTTGCCTTCTTCGACCGCGGCAACCACCTGCCCAATCTCGTGGTGGAGAACATCAACTATTCCATCGACAGCGTCCTGCTGCCGGTGCTTTCCGGACAGCAGGATCAGAAAAACGCCCTGCGCGAGATGACGCGCCGCGCCATCCGCAGCTCGAGCTTTGTGATGATGCCGCTGATGGCGGGTCTCGCCGTCTGCGCCGAGCCGCTGATTCGCCTGCTGCTGACCGAAAAATGGCTCCCCTGCGTGCCGTTTATGCAGGTTTTCTGCGTCTATTACGCCTTTTTCCCGCTGCACACCGCAAACCTCAACGCCATTAAGGCCGTGGGGCGCAGCGATGTGTTTTTGCGCCTGGAGCTTATCAAGAAGGCGCTGGAAACGCTGGTGCTGCTCTTCACGCTGCGCATCGGCGTGTTCGCCATGGCGCTGGGACAGCTTTTCTGCGGCGTGTGCTCCCTGCTGATTAACGCCTGGCCAAACCGGAGACTGCTCGATTACCCCTACCGCGCCCAGCTTCGGGACATGCTGCCCGTGTTGGCTTTGAGCGCGCTGATGGCGGCGATCGTATGGCCGGTGTCGCTGTTCAGGCTGCCTGATGTTGTGACGCTGCTTATCCAGGTGCCGCTGGGCGTACTGGTCTACGCGCTGGGGGCGAAGCTTATGAAGCTGGAGAGCTTCGAGCTGTTCCTCGGTCTGTGCTCGAAATTCCTGCGCCGCGCTAAGGAGGCAAACGGTCATGACTGAAAAAAAGAAGGTGCTCATCTTCCCCGCAGGGACGGAGATCGCCTTTGAGATCCATCAGGCGCTGCGTTACTCAAAGTTTGTGCGCCTTTACGGAGCGACCAGCGTCCCCTGTCACGCTGAGTTCGTGTTTGAGCGTTGCTTTACAGGTCTCCCCTTTGTGGACGAGCCGGGACTCATCGACGCGCTGAACGAAATCATCGACCGGGAGCACATAGATTATCTTTACCCCGCGCACGACAGCGCGCTGCTTCGCCTCACGCGGGAGCAGGCGGCGCTGCACTGTGCGCTTGTAAGCTCCGACCCGGAGACGGTGGAGATTTGCCGCGACAAGAACAAAACCTACGCCTTTCTCGCGGGGGCGGACTATCTGCCGCGAAGCTGGCGCCGGGCGGAGGAGGTGCCGGGCTACCCGGTGTTCCTAAAGCCCGCCGTAGGACAGGGCGCCCAGGGCGCAAGGCGTGTAGACAGCCCGGAGCAGTTGGCGGAGGCGCTCTCCGACGGTGTGGACTACGCAATCTGCGAATATCTCCCGGGCGAGGAATTCACCGTGGACTGCTTCACAGACCGGCACGGAGCGCTGCGCCTCGTCTCTCCCCGCAGCCGTGACCGCATTCGCGCAGGCATCGCCGTGCGCTCCCGTCCCTTCCGTCCGGATAAGCGGATTTCCGCGATCGCGGAGGATTTAAACCGACGCCTCCGCTTCAACGGAGCCTGGTTTTTCCAGCTCAAGCAGAACGCCGAAGGGGACTGCCGCCTGATGGAAGCCGCCCCCCGCATCGCGGGTACGATGGGCGCGACGAGAAACCTCGGCTGCAATCTGCCGCTGCTGACGCTCTATAACCATTGGGGATATGACGTGCAGCTTCTGTGGAACGGCAACGCCGAGCTGCTGGATCGCGCGTTTATCAGCCGCTTTCAGACCGATCTTTCCTACGAGAACGTCTATGTGGATTTTGACGACACCCTGATCCTGGACGGCAAGGTGAACCATGAGCTGATGGCCTTTCTCTACCAGGCGAGGAACAAGGGAAAAAAGCTCTATCTGCTCTCCCGCCACGGGAGCGAGCTGCTGCCCGATCTGGAGCGTTACGCCATTTCTCCGGCGCTGTTTGAGGGGCTTTACCGCCTGGAGCCGGGGGAAGACAAGGTGGACTTTATAAAGCCCGATTCGATTTTCATTGACGACTCCTTTGCCGAGCGCAAGCGTGTGAAGGAGGCCTGTCAGATCCCAGTGTTTGACCTGGACATGGTGGAAAGTTTACTGGACTGGAGGATGTAAGCATGTCTGTCATCAATGTAACGCGTTCGTCTTTGCCGGACTTCTCGGAATACTGCGAGGAGATCCGTGAGCTCTGGGACAGTCACTGGCTGACCAACATGGGCGTCAAACACAAGACGCTCGAGAGTGAACTGCAGAAGTACCTGCAATGCGAATATCTGACGCTCTTCACAAACGGTCATCTCGCGCTGGAAAATCTGATTGAGGCCTTCAAGCTGCACGGGGAGATCATCACGACGCCCTTCACCTTCGCCTCTACCACTCACGCGATCGTGCGCTGCGGCTGCACCCCCGTGTTCTGCGACATTGACCCCGAGAGCTTTACGCTGGATGCGGCAAAGCTTGAAGCGCTGATTACCGAAAAGACCGTGGCGATCCTGCCCGTGCACGTTTACGGCAATCTCTGCGACGTGGACGCGATCGACGCAATCGCGAAAAAGCACGGCCTTCCCGTCCTTTACGACGCGGCTCATGCCTTCGGCGTGGAGCGCGACGGTGTGAGCGCCGCCTGCTTCGGCGACGCCGCCATGTTTTCCTTCCACGCGACAAAGGTCTTCAACACCATTGAGGGCGGGGCGGTCTGCTGCCGCAGCGCCGAGATCCTGCAGCGGCTCTGCGATCTGAAAAACTTCGGCATCCACGGCCCCGAATCCACTCCCTATGTGGGCGGCAACGCCAAAATGAACGAGTTCTGCGCCGCGATGGGCATCTGCAATCTTCGGCATCTGGACACCGAAATCGAGAAGCGCCGCCTGGTCTCTGAGCGCTACGATCAGCAGCTTTCCCATGTTCCGGGTCTGCGGATCAACCACATCCCCGAAAATGTGCGTTTTAACTACGCCTACTACCCCGTGGTCTTTGACGGCTATCGGTACACGCGCGACGAGGTGTATGCCCGCCTGGCGGAAAAGAACATCATCGCCCGCAAGTACTTCTATCCTCTCACGAACGCCTTCGCGTGCTATCGCGGCATTCCGGGCTTCGACCCCAAGGACACGCCGATTGCCGCCCACATTGCCGACAGGGTGCTGACCCTGCCTCTCTACTCCGATCTGCCGTTGGAAACAGTGGATACAATCTGCAATAGTATCCTCTCCTGATGCAGCCGCCGAGTCCCCTTGATGGGAGCAGGCAGCATGTTTCCCTTTCGGTAACGATTCAGTCCCGTTCCGGGACTGAATCGTTAGAGGGGATGCACCCCGCTGCGCGCACTCGCGGCGGGGGAACGCTC
>CAJOCV010000080.1 GCA_905233785.1 uncultured Oscillospiraceae bacterium | reverse complement strand
GAGCCGCTGGGCGATCCCGGCGGCGCTGTGCGCGGATTTGGTGTGTTTTCTCTCCTCCGCCTGGCTTTGCAGGCTCTTCTGGGGAGGCTGAAGGGGCTGCCGAAGAGACGCAGATCCGCAGCCTTTTCAAACTCAAAGATTATCATATTCCACAGCCCGGTATCGGTCGCGATAGGCCTTGGGCGTCATATTTTTATACTGCTTGAAAATCTTTCCGAAGTAGCTCTGGGTCGGGAAATGAACATACTGGGCGATCTCCGGGAGAGGCAGATCGGAGTAAATCAGGAGATTTGCCGCACGGAAGACGCGCTCCTCGTTGATATAGTCCTGCAGACACTGCCCGGTCTCCCGCTTGAAGAGCTTCGAGAGATAGCCCGCGCTGATGCCGAGCTTCTCGGCAAGCTCGTCCAGGTAGATCTTCTCGCGGTAATGCTGCCGGATATAGCTTTTGCACCGTTCCACATAGTTGGAGCCGTGCGGCTTGTTCAGCTTTTCGTGGACCCGCCCGGTCAGCTCCTCAATGGCACGGTTGCGGTAATGCAGCAGGTGGGCGGGATCCTGGACGGCGTCACAGCGCTGGATATAATAGCCGCTGACCCGGTAGGCCGAGCGGGGAGATACGCCGCCCTCGATCGCCGCGCGGGCGCAGAGAGAGATCCCGACGATGGCGAGATTCCGGTAATGCCGCATGTCGTCGTCGGACAGGCGGCCGGAATCGCGGTCCATGTTTTCCGCCAGGCGAACCGCTTCGGCGCTGCGCCCCTCGCGGATCGCCTGCATAAGCAGCTGCTCCTCATGGTAGCTGTGCCGCATGGCGGCGTCATCGTCTTCTTCCTCTTCCTTCAGGACAAAATGCGTCTGTTCCCGCTTGTCCTGTCGTTCATTCCGGCTGATGATCCGGTTGAGCTGGAGCAGCTCTTCGTTTTCCAGGCTGGCGTTGGACAGCACGGTATTGGTCAGCAGGATCATATTGCGGATCTCCGACAGCGTAAAAACCGGCAGAACACGCAGGTCTTCACTGCCGATCCCGTAGGCCTTTGCCATCTGGTGCAGCTTGCTCTGGCTCAGGCGTGTGTGCGACATCGGCCCCATATAGAGAAAGCCCTCGTCGGCGCGGAGACCGGCAAAATAACAGTCAAACTGGTTGCTGCGCAGGAACGGGCCGGACTGCCCCAAAACGCCCTCCCGCATGAGCTGGCGAAGCTTTTGCGACTGCATCAGGGGGCTGTCGGGCGTGCTGTCAAAGAAAGCGGTCAGGCTGCCGTCCGGCGCCTCATACACCAGGTCTACCTTGATCACGCTGCAGAGAATGCGGATATGGTTTTCACGCACGGAGATCACCTCTCTGCTATTGTATCACAGTATGACCGGATCCGGACAAATATTTTCAAATATGGATATGCTTTTTTGCCAGGGCATGGTATGATGTCAGCAAAGATTGCGAATCAGGAGGCAGACAATGGCTGACATCATAGAAAGAGGAACATGGCTGACGGCGCCGGTCCGGGAGGATCGGACCCAACTGCTGTATTTCCGGCATGAATTTGACGCATCCTCCCTGGCCGGTACGTTCAGGCTGTCAGCGGACAGCCGCTATAAGCTCTTTTGCAACGGCGTTCTGGTACAGGCCGGCCCCTGCAAGGGCGACGACAAGGTCTGGTACTGTGACGAGGTCTCTATCAAAGAGCTCCTGCTGCCCGGTACGAATGTCCTTGCCGTTGAGGTGCTCTGGGCGGGAAACGATCCGTGGAACAGCAACCACAGCCTCTTTACCATGGGCCGCCCGGCGCTCTACGTGGAGGGGATCAGCGCGCAGAGCTGGCGCTGCCATGTCGTTGACACGATACTCTTTCCCGCGGAGGAGGAGGGCTTTGCCCCGCTGCATATCCACGAGCAGGCAGCCCTCGGCCCGAATACGATCGGCTGGAAGCGGGCGGGGTTTGACGACAGCGGATGGGCGGAGGCCAAGGCCGTCCCCGGAAAGGAGTTGCCGGAAAGCCGCCTCCCGGAGAGGCTTCGGCCTCGTGCCATCCCGCAGATGGCTCTCATTCCGCACAGTTTTGCTCTGGGGGACTTTACCGTGAGCGCAAACAGCGAAAAGGAGCTCGTCCTCGACGCGGGAGAGGAGATGTGCGCGTATCTGCGCCTGCGCCTCGCCGGCGGCAGAGGGGCGAAGATCGAGCTTCTACAGAGCGAGTGCTATACGACCGAACACGGGAAACAGAATCGGCTGGACAGTGAGCACGGGATCCTGGAAGGCTATACAGACAGCTACACGGTGACCGGGCTTGCGAACGAATGCTACGAGCCCTTCTGGTTCCGCACCTTCCGTTTCCTGCGCCTGCGCGTCAAAACCGAAGCGGAGCCGCTGCGTATTTGCGCTTTTGACTATAGGGAGACGGGATATCCGCTGGCGGTGAAAACAAGCCTCACGACCTCGGACAAAAGCCTTGCGGAGATCTGGGACATCAGCCTGCGCACGCTGAAAAGGTGCATGCACGACACGTATATGGACTGCCCGTTTTATGAACAGCTCCAATATGCGATGGACACCCGCGCGGAGATTTTGTACACCTACGCGATCTCCGCCGACGACAGACTGGCAAGACAGGCGATCGACGATTTTTCCCGAGCTCAGCGGCCGGACGGTCTTCTCAACTGCAGCTATCCCAACAAGAACGCCAACGTGATCCCCGGCTTTTCCCTCTACTGGATCCTGATGCTCCACGATCACATGATGTACTTCGGCGACAAGGCCTTCCTCGCCCGCTACCTTCCGACGGTAACGCGTATCCTGGATTTCTTCCACACGCATCGGAACGCCGAGGGTCTGGTGGACAAGCTCGGCGGGGAAAACGGCAAGGCGGCCATCTGGTCCTTCATCGACTGGGCGGAGAGCTGGATGCCCACCACCGGCATGCCGGACGCGGGGCTGCACGGACCGATCACGATGGAGAGTTTGCTGGTTCTGCTCGGCCTGCAAAAGGCGGCGGAGCTGGCGGAATATCTGGAAAAACCGGAAGAGGCCTCTGAATGGAGAAGCCGCGCGGAGAGACTGCGGCAGGCGATCCGTGCGTGCTGTCTGGATGGCAGCGGCATGCTCACCGATGGGCCGGGCAGGCCGGAGCTCAGCCAGCACGCCCAGGTCTTCGGCATCCTGACCGGGACACTGAGCCGGGAAGCGGGGCGGCGCAATCTGCTGCGCACGATGGAGGAGCGCGGCATCGCCCAATGCAGCGTTGCCATGTGCTTCTATCTGTTTCGCGCCCTGGAGGAGACCGGACTGTATGACTACACCGACCGCTACTGGGACATCTGGCGGCGGATGGTGGGTAACGCCTGCAGTACCTGCGTGGAGGGCGAATACTATCCCCGCTCGGAGTGCCACGCCTGGGGCGCCCTGGCGCTGTATGAGCTGCCGTCCGTTGCTCTCGGTGTTCGCCCCGCCGCGCCGGGCTATGAGCAGATCGAGGTTCGGCCGCAGCCGGGAGCTTTGACCTCCGCCTGCGGCACGGTGCATACGCCCCGGGGCGATCTGTGCGTCGCCTGGGAAAAGACGGGCAGCCGGATCAATCTGCACATCAGCGGCGACGCGGAGGCGATCGGCAGGGTTGCAACAGATTAAGAACAAAAACAGCAAAATAAGGATAGCAATTCGACTTCCTTTCCTTTACGATAAAGCTAAGGAAGTCGATTTTATTGGGACAGGAGGCGCACATGGAAAATCGTTTTTACGGCGTGGGCGAGCCGCTGATCCAGCGTCAGCGCGATCAGGGGATCGACGCGGCGGCATACCTCGATCTGGTCAAGGGGCTGGGCTGCACTGCCTACCGCAGTTGGATGCATCTGACAGAGCTGCTGCTTGATCCGACGACGCCGAACCGGGAAGAGGTCGAGCGGCACAGACGCCTGCTGGATCGGGCGGCGGAGCTGGATATCGAAGTCACGGCCATGAGCCACGAGTGGTTCCTGCCTGCCGGCTGCAAGCAGAGAAGCGGCCACGCCATGCCGAGGCGGGATCTGACGCCGGGAAGTCTCTACATGCAGGCGCTTCAAATGCTGGAGACGAGCTGGTACACCATGGTTTCCCTCTTCCCGCAGGTGGCGATCTGGGAGGTCGGCAACGAGTGGAACTTAAACGCCTTCCTGCATCCGGACGGCTTTCTGGGTTCGGACATGTCCAAACCCTTTACAGCGGATGAGAAAATGGACATCGCGGTGGACATGATGTACTTCGCGGCCCGCGGCGTCCGCCGGGGCAATCCCAAAGCGAAGGTCGCGTCCTTCTCTCCGGCGCTCTCCACGCCCGGTCTGGGCGGGGACATGCCGGACTTTCTCCCGGTGATGTACGGCGTGGCCTGGACGCTGGACAAGGTCTACTCCCGCATCAAGAGCGGGACTTTTTGGTCCACGAACACCGACGATTATTTTGATCTTGTCGCCTGGCACCCCTATGTGTTCACCAACCGGGACGTGAAGGACGCCGATCTGTTTTTGGACGTAGACGAGCCGGATCAGCTCTGGAAAAGCTACAATGACGCGGCCTGGAAGGTCATGAAAAAGTACGGCGACGGGCACAAGCAGGTGCTGCTGACCGAGTCCGGCTTCACCGACTGCGGCAATGGCGACTGGGAGAGGCGCTACGCCGGGTACAACAAAAAGATGCTGGAGATCGCGCGGAAACTTCCCTATGTGCGGACGCTGCACAACTTCCGGCTTCTCAACGAGAACGCCATGCTCCGGCGCGGCGGCATCGAGCAGAACCAGATCGGCGGCTTGACGGAGGTCTACTTCGGCCTCTTCACCGACCCCGAAGACGGCTGTCAGCCCAGAGCGCGCGCCTATGCGATACAGGAGATGACCGGCAGTCGTGCCGATTTGAATGAGATAGGAAAGAAATTGACAAACAGGGAGGCATAAAAAATGGCAGAGCATCTGGTAAAAACCACCTCCGGCGTCGTGCGCGGCTATGAGCGCGACGGGCGGATCGACTACCTCGGCATTCCCTACGCGGATCCTCCGGTGGGGCCGCTGCGCTTCAAGCGCTCGGTGCCCATCACCCCCTGGGAGGGGATCTATGACGCAAAGGCCTACGGCAACGCCCCCGTGCAGTACAACAACGGCCGGGTCATGGGCGACGAGGACTGCCTGACGGTCAACGTCCAACGCCCGCTCACAGGAGAAAAGCTGCCGGTCTTCGTGTGGATCTACGGCGGCGGCTACAACACCGGCTATTCCTCCGACGAGATGTACACCGGAGAAGCCTTTGTGAAGGACGATATTCTGTTCTTCTCCTTCAACTACCGCACCAATATCCTCGGCTTTTACGATTTCACCACCTATCCCGGCTGCGAGGACTTCGATTCCAACTGCGGCCTGAGCGATCAGATTTTAGCGCTCAACTGGATCCGCGACAATGTGGAGGCCTTCGGCGGCGACCCGGAGCGCATCACCATCGCGGGTGAGTCCGCGGGCGGCGCGTCCGTCACCAACATGCTGGTCTGCCCCGGCGTGAAGGGCTGCTTCCATCAGGCCATCATTGAAAGCGGCCTCCCGAACTGTGTCATGACCCACAAGCAGGCGCAGGAGAACATCGACCTCTTCCTGGAGGGCATGCACTGGACCGAGAAGGACATGGCGCGGCACCTCAAGAACGACGATCCCCATCTGTTCCTGTTCGGCCACGAATATGTGCAGGCAAAGCACCAGTACAAGACCCCCGGCACCTTCCTGCCCGGTCCGGTGATCGACGACCTGCTGCCCCTGCGGCCCATCGACGCGCTGCGCGCGGGCGCCGCGGAGGGTATCAAGCTCATCATCGGCACCAACATGCACGAGGGCACCATGTTTGTCCACCCGCAGAACACAGGCTTTCCCAACACCTGGACCATGGTGGCGGACATGATGGAGCGCAACGGTCACGCCGACGCGCTGCCGAAGATCCTCGGCTTCTACCACAAGGACGGGCGGGACTATTTCCGCTTCTTCAAGGACTCGGCGCACTCCCTTTCCGCGTCTGTCCCGCCGCTGAGCGGGGATATCCGCCAGTTCGGCGGCGACGCCTTCATCCGCTTTGCCACGGACTACGCCTTTGAGATGCCGGCGGTCAAGGTGGCCGACGCCCAGCGGAAGTTCAATCCCGACGTTTGGATGTATCGCTATGAGCTCATCACCAAGTCCGGCGTCGCCACCGGCTGGAAGGCCAGCCACGCCTTTGAGCTGCCCTTCGTCTTTGGTAAGCCCGAGCACCCCTTCTCCCATTTTGAGCTTGACGGGGAAAGTCCCGAGCTCTTTGCAAAGATGTATGACGACATCCACGGCGACTGGGTGCGCTTTGTCAAGACCGGCGAGCCCAACCCCGACTGGGGCCGCTTCGAGGGCGCCAATTCTCCTGTGCGCATCTACGACCGCGAGACCCGGACCGAGCAGCTGGATCGCCGCCATCTGATGGAAATCTGGGGCGACATGCGGTTCTATGAAAGTTGAATCGATATAAGAACAAAAAGAGCCAAATAAGGATATAAAAATCCTTTCGCTTCGCGTATTCTTAAATCAGGCAAACCCGAAGAAAAGACAATAAAACATACAGGAGGTTTTCCCAATGCTGAATCTGGCAAGCAAAACCAACGATCCCGATGCCAAGCTGGGCTGGGGTGAGCGCATAGGCTACGGCGTAGGCGCCACCGGCTGGAACATGATCAATGGCATCATCGGCTCCTTCCTTACGGTGTACTTCACAAACGTCGCCCTGCTGGACGCGGGCATCATTGCGACCCTGATCGCCGTCTCAAAGGTGTTTGACGGTATCTCCGACCTGATCGTCGGCAACATCGTGGACCGTACTAACAGCAAGCTGGGCAAGGCCCGTACCTGGCTGCTGCGTATGGTGATCCCCTTCGCCATTTCCACCCTGCTGCTGTTCTGGGTGCCCAGCAGCTTCCCCACGGCGGTCAAGTACGTGTACGTCTTCCTGATGTACAATATCGTCAACGCTGTGTGCCTGACCTTCATGCAGGTGCCCTACTACTCCATGATCTCCCTGATGAGCCGCAACGGTGAAGAACGCGGCATGCTGGGCAACGTGCAGCAGATCTTCCAGACCCTGGGCAACATCCTGATCAACACCTTCTTCGTCACCCTGCTGGCCAAGTTCTCCAGCAGCATCGAGACCGAGAACACCCAGGCCGGTTACACCGGCGCCATCGCCTGCGTCGTGGTGCTGATGGTCATCCTGGTCCTCATCACCGTCTTCTCCACCAAGGAGCGTGTAAACGAGAGCGTGGGCAAGAAAGAGGAAAAGAACAAGGCTGACGAGGTCAAGCCTCTGGTGGCCATCAAGGCGCTGCTCTCCAACAAGTACTGGGTCATCATGTTCTTCGCCATGCTGGTCATCTTCTTCGTCATCATCTTCTACGCCATCGGCGGCGTGTACTATTCCCTGTACATCTTTAAGGATATGGGCCAGTATTCCTGGATGGCCAACTCCATCTCCATCGCTCAGTTCGCCATTATGTTCATCACCCCGTTCCTGATGGCTAAGTTCGGCAAGCGCTGGATGTACGCTGCCGGTATGGCGCTGCTGACCCTCGGTTTTGCGGGCTTTGGCCTCTTTGGTACCAGCAAGATCATCATGATCATCTGCAATGTTCTCAAGGGCTGCGGCCTGGGCATCTCCGGCGCCATGGCTATGGGTCTGGTAGCTGACGCCATCACTTACGGCGCGCTCAAGACCGGCGTCAACGCCGTCGGTATGGGCAACGCCGGCACCTCGGCCGCGCAGAAGCTGGGTCTCGGCCTGGGCACCGCCGTGTTCGGCTGGGTCATGTCCGGCGCCGGCTTCAAGGGCGAGTATGACCTTCAGGGCATCGCGCAGCCTGCGAGCGTTGAAACGGCGATCCGTTTCATGTACAACTGGGTTCCGATGGTCATGTGTGCCATCATCTGTGTGATCTTCGTGGTCTCCTTCAATCTGGACCGCGACCTCGCCAAGCTCCGCGCCGAGAAGGGCATCGAGGGCTGATCCACAACATAAAAGAAACCATACAGGGATGTGCGAAAACACATCCCTGTATCCTTAAACGGAGGTTAAGCTATGGAACGCAAGTACCCGAACCTATGTAAGCCCATCCGCATCGGCAACGTCTGGTATCGCAACCGCATGTTCTCCACCCCCATGGGCGGCACGGACATT
>CAJOCV010000079.1:3297-13967 GCA_905233785.1 uncultured Oscillospiraceae bacterium | reverse complement strand
CCAGAACAATGTGTGAACGATTAAGAATTGTTAAGAATTCCCACTGGTCACTGACCACTGACCACTACAAATGAAAAAGAGGATGTGCCAAACACATCCTCTTCTTTCCTTTGTAAATCGAATTACTCCTCGACCTCGGGGGCAATGCCGGAGGCCTTGCCGGACTCGGAGACCTCGTAAACAAGGGCGTCCTCCGCGGGCTCGTCGTCCTCTTCCTCCGCGGGAGCCACAGGCGCAGGCTCGCCCAGAGCGCGGATGGACAGGGAAATCTTATGCTTCTCGTCGTCGATAGCGGTGATCTTGACCTCGACCTCATCGCCCACGGTCAGCACATCCTCGGGCTTGCCGATACGGCGGTTGGCAATCTGGCTGATGTGGATCAGGCCGTCCACACCGGGCAGGACCTCGGCGAAGGCGCCGAAGGGCATGAGCTTGACCACTTTGACCCTGGCAACATCGCCCACGCTGTACTTGTCGGTGAACATCTTCCAGGGGTTGGCGTCGGGATCCTTGTAGCCCAGGGAGATCTTGTGCTTCTCGCGGTCAAAGTTGATGACGTAAACATCGACCTCGTCCCCCACGGAGAGGACTTCGGAGGGCTGATGAATGCGGCCCCAGCTCAGCTCAGACACATGCACCATGCCGTCAATGCCGCCGATGTCAACAAAAGCGCCATAGCTGGTAAGAGACTTCACCACGCCGTGGTACTTCTTGCCGATCTCGATCTCGTTCCAGATGGCCTCGGTGCGCTCGCGGCGCTCAGCCTGCGCGACACGGCGGATGGAGCCGACCACACGCTTGCGCGCCTTGTTGACCTCGGTAATCTTGAGGCGAACGGTCTTCTTGAGCAGCTCGGACATAGCCGCATCACGGGGAAGATCCGTCTGGGAAGCGGGCACAAACACGCGCACGCCCTTGACGGAGACGACCACGCCGCCCTTGTTGTCCTCCGTGACAACGCCCTCGAGCACGGTGCCGTCTTCCACAGCGGCCTCGACCTCGTTCCAGACCTTGGCAGCGTCAAGACGCTTCTTGGACAGGGTGGCAACACCCTCCACATCGTTCACGCGAACAACGACGGCTTCGACGGTATCCCCGACCTTGACGACATCTTCGAGCTTAGCCCCGCCCTCAGTGAATTCCTCGGCAGGAATCACACCGGTCTGCTTGGCCCCCAGATCCACACTGATCTCGGTGCCGGTGATTGCAACGACGGTGCCGCTCACCTTATCTCCATTATATATAGGTTTGAGGGTCTCCTCCAGCATTTCGTCAAAAGACAGTTCTTTTTCCACTGCGGATTCCTCGGTTTTGATTTCGTCACTCATTTTGTTTCTTACCTCCTTAATTATCCACGCAGGCGTGGATGCACCGGCTGTGAGCCCGACGACGTCGGCTTGACGGAGCCTGCTCATATCCAGCTCGTCCGTCCGCTCGATAAACTGCACGTTGTCACAATGTTCCCTGCAGATCTGAGCCAGGTGCACACTGTTGGCGCTGTGCTTTCCGCCAATGACGACCATCGCATCACAGTCGGCAGCGAGGCGAGCCGCCTCTTCCTGCCGCGTAAACGTAGCAAGGCATATTGTATCACTAATTTTCAGATTTGTACATCTTTTTTTTATAAAATCACAGCATTCGGTAAAATTACTGCGCGTCTGGGTGGTTTGCACCACGACAGTTAGTGGTTTTTCCCATTTATTGTCATAGTTGTCCCAACTTTTCGCCAATTCTTCGGCATTTTCCACCACCAGATGCTCCCCGCACCAGCCGCAAATGGCTTCCACCTCCGGATGCTGCTTCATGCCGATGATGAGGACAAAGCGCCCCTCGGCGGAGGCTTTGCTCACGATCTTGTGAATGGCCTTGACCTTGGGGCAGGTGGCGTCGGTGACAATGGCACCTGTCGCCTCCAGCGCGGCAATACGCTCCGGTGAAACGCCGTGGGCGCGAATGAGCACCTGCTCCCCCGCTCTCGCCTCCTCGGGGCGCTGAATCACGCGCATTCCCTTTTCTGCGAGCGTGCGCACCACGTCCTCGTTGTGAATAAGCTCTCCCAGGCTTGCGCAGGCTCCATGCTCTCTGAGAAGCTTTTCCGCCAGCTCCACCGAGCGCTGCACCCCGAAGCAGAAGCCCGCGCTCTCCGCTACCCGAAGCTCCTTCATTGCTTTTCCTCCACGCCAAGCTTTTCGCGGATCAATTTGCACAGCAGCGCTTCGCTGCCCGCAAAGTCCAGGCTCGTGGTGTCCACCAGGACCGCGTCCTCCGCCGCCTTCAACGGCGCGGCGGCGCGGTGGCTGTCCTGCTCGTCGCGGTACTGAATGTCCCGCAGCACCTCGTCATAATCGGCCTGCACGCCCTTGGCGGCAAGCTCCTTCATGCGTCGCTCGGCGCGTGCCTCCGCGCTCGCGGTGAGGAAGATTTTAAGCTCCGCGTCCGGCAGCACGACAGTGCCGATGTCCCGCCCGTCCATGATGACGTTATGCTCCCGCGCCATTTTCCGCTGCATCTCCATCAGATAGGCGCGCACAGCCGGCAGCGCCGACACATCCGAGGCGCAGATCGAAATTTCCGGCAGGCGGATCGCGGCGGAGACGTCCTCGCCGTTTAAGTACATGCGCTGCTCCCCCTCGGCGTTGTAGGCCATCTGAATGTCCAGCGTCGGGAGCATGGCGGCGACGGCCTGCGCGTCCCTCCGGTCGATGCCGAGACGATACGCGGCAAGCCCCACCGTGCGGTAGATGGCGCCGGTGTCCACATACAAAAAGCCGAAGCGTTCGGCGCAGCGGCGCGCAAGGCTGCTCTTGCCCGCGCCGGAGGGGCCGTCAATGGCGATGGAAACGTGTCCGTTCATACAAATTCATCCTTCAATACAGAGATTCCGGCCACATAGCCGGTAGACCAGGCGATCTGCAGGTTGAAGCCGCCGGTATAGGCGTCCAGATCCAGCACCTCGCCCGCAAAATACAGCCCCTGCACGAGCTTGGACGCCATCGTGCGGGGATCGACTTCTTTGGTGCTTACGCCGCCGGCGGTGACAATGGCCTCGTCGATGGGGCGCGTTCCGCTGACGGAGACGGGAAATGCCTTGAACAAGCGCAGCAGCCGTAAACGCTGCTCACGGGTGATGGTGTTTACCTTCGCATCCTCCGGGATACCGGAGAGACGCACCAGCACCGGGATCATCGTGCGCCCGGCAAGCTCCCCCAGCGCGTTTTTAAACTCCTTGTTGGCGTATTTCTCGAAGTCCCGCAGAATGCGCGCGTCCAGCTTCTTTTCGTCAAGGCCGGGCTTCAAGTCGATCTCCAGGCGGTACTTTCTCTCGCCCCAGTGGCGCATCTTCGCGCTGGCTGAGAGCACCAGCGGCCCCGACACGCCGAAATGCGTAAAGAGCATCTCGCCCAGCTCTTTGTAAATCAGCTTATCGTCCTCATAGGCCGAGAGCGTCACGTTCTTGAGCGCGAAGCCCTGCATCTCGGCGCAGTAGGCGTCCTCAGACGCGAGCGGCACCAGCGACGGTCTGCGCGCTGTCACCGTATGCCCCAGCTTTTCGGCGAAGGCGTAGCCCGCGCCGGTCGAGCCGGTGAGCGGATAGCTCAGCCCGCCGGTGCAGACCGCGGCGGCGCGGCACATCAGCTGCCCTTCCCCGGTCACAACGCCGATCACCGCGCCGTCGGCCGTGAGGATGTCCTTCGCCGCCGTGTGCAGGACGCGCACCCCGGCCTTGGACAGCTCCCGCACCAGCAGCCCCGCCACGTCGTTTGCGTTGTCGGAGACGGGAAAGACCCGGTTGCCGCGCTCGGTCTTGAGCGCCAAGCCGCGCGAAGTAAAAAAATCCATGACTTCCCGCATCCCGAAGCGGCTGACCGCACTGTACAGAAAGCGCCCGTCGCCGGGGATGTTCGCCATGAAGGTTTTCACGTCGCAGTTATTCGTCACATTGCAGCGTCCCTTGCCCGTAATGCGCAGCTTCCGTCCCAGCTTTTGCTGGGGCTCGAGCAGGGTCACGGAGAGCCCTCGCTCCGCCGCCGTCAGCGCGCACATCATCCCGGCGGCTCCCCCGCCGATCACCGCAAGGTCGCAGTTATTCGTAAACTCCATGCTTATTCCATCAATTTATGTACTTCTTCGTCCGTCAGCTCCCGCCACTTGCCGCGCGGAAGCGTCCCCAGCGTAAGGCCGCCCTCGCGGATGCGCACAAGGCGCGTGACCTTGAAGCCCGCAAGCTCGCACATGCGCCGCACCTGACGGTTCCTGCCCTCGTGGATCGTAATGTCCAGCACCGCCCCGCCGGGGAACAGCGCGTGAAAATCCACCTCCGCCGGGGCGATTTCATAGCCATCGAGCTCCATCGGCGCACGCAGGATTTCCGCGCGCATGCCCACATCGTCCCCTTCGACCCAGGTGCGATAGCACTTTTCGACCTCGTGGGAGGGGTGGGTGAGGCGGTTGGCAAAGTCCCCGTCGTTGGTGAAGAGCAGCAGCCCCTCGGAGTCCATGTCGAGCCTGCCCACGGGGTAGAGCCGCTCGGGGATGTCCCGCAGAAGCTCCGTCACCTCGCGCCGACCCTTCTCGTCCTTCATCGTGGTCACATAGCCGCGCGGCTTGTGGAGCATCACATAGCGCTTGCGCCCGGCTTTGGGCAGGGGCTTTCCCTCCACGCGAATCTCGTCCGTCTCCGCGTCCGCCCGCGCGCCGAGAGCGATCACCGCGCCGTTGACCGTGACCAGTCCCCGCGCGATCTTCTCCTCCGCGGCTCTGCGGGACATGAGCCCCGCCGCCGATATGATTTTTTGCACACGCTCCGTCATGGGCTGCGCCTCCAGATGGGTTCCCGCGCTTCCGTCTGCACGGTCGCGCTGTAGTATAGTCTCGCCTCTCCGACGATCTCATCGCCCAGGAGAAAACGCACGCTGCCCGCCGTCTCCCCCTCCTGTACCGGGGCGAAGACGAAGCGCGGCAGCTCGGCCACGGCGCTGATTTCCGCGTCCCGAGGCAGAAAGACGGACAGCTCCTCCGCCCGAACGTCTGCCAGCGCTGTTTCCCCGGAAATGACCGGCACCTCAAAGGCGATGCTCTGGCTCAGGTTCCGCCGCGCAAAATGGGCAAAGCCCCAGTTGTAGAGAGCGCAGTGGTCGTCCCAGTCCGCGCTGTCGCAGAGGGTCACGCAGACAAGCCGCGTCCCCTCCCGCTCACAGGCGCTCACAAGGCAGCGCCCCGCGGCCTCGGTATAGCCGGTTTTCCCGCCGATGCAGCCGGGACAGCGCGTGAGCAGCTTGTTGTGATTGATGAGTGTCTGCTCCCCGATCACGGTGCTGCGTGTCGCCATGATCGCCGCAAGCTCCTCATGGCGCAGACACGCCGCCATCAGCAGCCCGAGATCGAACGCAGAGCTGTAATGCCCCTCGGCTGTGATGCCGTGTGGGTTAACATAATGTGTATTATGCAAACCGATCTCTTTCGCTTTCTCATTCATCCACTGCACGAAGGCTTCCTCGCTCCCGGCGGCGTGGACGGCAAGGCTCAGCGCCGCGTCGTTCCCCGACACAAGGAGCAGACCGTACAACAGCTCCCGCACGGTGTAGGTTTCCCCGGGGCGCAGGTACATGGAGGAGCCCTCAACAGCGCAGCAGGCGGGGTCGATCTCCACCGTTTCCTCCAAATCGCAGTGCTCCATGACCAGCAGCGCGGTCATCAGCTTGGTCGTGCTCGCCATGGGGAGCGGCGCGTTTTCGTTGAGGCCGTAGAGCACACGCCCTTCCTCGTTCATCACCACGGCGCTTTTCGCCGTGATGGCGGGCAAGTCCAGCGCATAGCTTGCGGGCGAAAACGCGGCAAGAACGGCTGCGCAGAGCAGAAAGGAAATCGGTTTTCGGATCATAAGCACCACCTGTCAGTTGAGGGAAACGACGCGGCGAAACGATTGGAGCGGCGTTTCCCAAGGTCGTGCTTATTATCTGCGGAAATTGAACAAATTATTGATCTTCCTTCTGTTTGGCGATAAACGCGTCCACGCGATCCATCACCTGCGGCACGAGGTCGATGAGGCGATCGACGGTGTTGTTTGCGGGCGGCGTGACGTTTACCATGCGGATCGTGCCGTCCTTGATGACGAGAAAGCCGATGGGGTCGATCTTCACACCGGTCGCGTTTCCGCCGCCGAAGGGGCGGTTGCCGTTCGCGTTTTTCTGGTTCAGCTCGATGCCGCCGCCGCCGAAGCCCACGCTGATGCGGGAGATCGGCACCAGGGTGATGCCGTCCGGCGTGTAAATCGGGTCACCGACAACGGTGTCCACCTTGAGGATGTTTTTGACGTTGTCCATGGTGGTCTGCATGAGTTCGCCGATGGGATTGTAGTTATCCATTTGCTGCCATCCTTTCCTCGTCTATCTGTTTGTCTGCATTTTCTGTATCTGATGTTGGCGGAGCGAGCGCCGCCGCTTTTGCTTCCAGCTTGATGCGCTTCTTTCGCTGCAAAAGCACCTTGAGGGCGCCAAATCCGACGCGAAAGCCCATGCCGAAAAGCTGCCCGATGCGAAAGCTCATGGCAATGGCGAAATCCACATGGGGCCAATCGTCCATGAAGTCCACATCCGTCCACACGTCGCAATTTTTCGCGTTGAGCTTTTTGCACAGCGGCAGCAGCGCCGAGAGCCAGGCGTTGAGCTTGCCGTAGGCCATCGCCGTATGATAGGGATCGTTTCCCGCCACGATGACGTGCAGCACGAAGCGATCCACCCGGATCTTGCCGCCGAACCAGCCGATGCCTTCCACCACAGCCTTCAGAAGAGCCAGGATTTCGTCAAATGTAATGTCCGGCTTTTTCTTCTCCCTGGGTTTGTCGTCCTCCGGCTTTTTCTCTTTGGGCTTTTTCTCTTTTTTCTTCTTCGGGGGCTTGGGCTCGTCGGATTCGGCTCGCTTTTTGCGCGGGAAAAGCTTGATCGTAAGGCCGCCCGCCTTGGCGGAGACATGGAGCTTCCCCTGCTCATAGCCGACGTCCGCCCCGATGGGCAGCAGCAGGATCAGCGCGATGATCGCAAGGAGCACGCCCAGGATGATCAGGAATACCACGGCTCAGCCCTCCTTCTCCGCGCCTCCGTCCAGGTTCTCCATCATGATCTGTCCGGGGGTCACGGCATTTTGCAGCTCGTCAATGGCCTTTTGCAGCTTCTCCACGCCCTCGCCATTGGTCATGTCCGGCAACGGCGGAAGCTGCGACAGATCGGAAATGCCCATCGTGCGCAGGAAAACGTCCGTCGTGCGAAAGAGTGCGGGTCTGCCGGGGGCTTCCAGATGCCCGCAGACCTCGATCAGACCGCGCTCGGCCAAAACGCTCACGGTGTAGGAGCTGTCCACGCCGCGCACGCGGTCGATGTAAGCGCGGGTCACGGGCTGAAAATAGGCCGCGATCGCCAGCGTCTCCAGCGCGGGCTGGGAGAGCATCGGGGGCTTTCGCTGCTCGAGCGCCTTGGTGATGAGCGGGGCGTATTCCGGCGCAGAACACATCTGCAGCTTATCGTCCAGCCGCAGAACGCGCATCCCGCGTCCCTCCTGCTCATAGCGGTCGCTGAGCTCCTGCGCGAGAACGGCAAGCTCCTGCTCGTCCGTCTCCAGCACGAGTGACAGCCGCGCGAGCTTCACCGGTTCCCCCGCCGCAAAGAGTATAGCCTCCAGGGCAGATAAAATATCCATTCTTTTTTATTCCTCAATTTTTTCAAGGATTTCGTCCACGTCGCCGCCGACAAAGCGCAGGCGATAGCTCTCCTCCACCCGGTCGATGTGGACGCTGCCCATGCTGATCAGCTCCAGCACGCTCATAAAAGTCGCCACGACCTCCGATCTGGAGGCGCATTCGCGGTAGAGCGTCTCGAGCGTCTCTTCCCCGTTTCTGAGGCGCTCGAGGATCTGGCGGCTCTTGCTGCGCACGCTGTAAATGATGCGCTTGGGGATGGCCGCGCCGATGCGATCCTCCGTCTCCGGGGTCTTGCCCCCACGGGAGTAGACCCGGTAGAGCGCCCGCAGCAAGTCCACCGGCTCATGGCGGTACTCGTATTCCCGCGTGGTCTTCGGCAGCGGCTCGGGGAGCTTTGCGTAGTACAGAAGCCCCAGCTCGGAGGCTTTTTTCAGCTCCGGCGTCACCTTCTGGGTCCTTGGCCTTGAGCTGCTCCAGCGACTGCAGCAGCACCTCGAGTTCGGAGACCTCTTCCTCCTGCGCCAGGAGCATCCGGGTCTTGATATACAGCAGATGGGAGGCCATCTGCACAAACTCGCTCGCGATCTCAAGATCCATGCTCTGCATCTTGTCGAGATAGGCCAGATACTGCTCGAGAATATCGGAGATCACGATGTCGCGGATCTCGATTTTGTTTTTGGAAAGCAGCATCAGGATCAGGCTCAGCGGGCCCTCAAAATCCTGCATCTCATCCTTGTCATGGATGACGCCCTCCAGGTAAAAATTCGGATTTTCCATCAGCGGTAAAACATCATTTCCACAAGCTTCATCGTCCCCTGCGCAAGGGGGATCAGCGCCCGGTATGCGGCGTCGATCACGGTACTCAGCGGCGTTCCCAGAAGCCCCGTCGCCACCAGGGCGAAGAGGAGCAGGGAGCCGTAGCGCTCATAGCGCAGAAGCACTCTGTACTTCTCATCGGGAAGCAGGGAGAGCAAAATCTTTGAGCCGTCCAGCGGCGGCACGGGCAGCAGGTTGAAGATCGCAAGCCCCAGGCTGATGCGCGCCGTGAGCAGGATCATCTGCAGCAGGTAGTCCCCCGCCGCGCTCTGCCGCAGCGGGAGAAACAGCGCCCCATAGAGCGCGAGAAAACCCACGGTAATGAGCACGTTGCACATGGGTCCTGCCAGCGCCGTGAGCGCCATGCCGCGCTTGGGGTTTTGAAAGCGGTACATGTTCACCGGCACGGGCTTTGCCCAGCCGACGTGGAACACCACCATCATGAGAAGCCCCATCGGATCGAGGTGCTTCAAGGGGTTGAGCGTGAGCCTGCCCGCGTCCTTCGCGGTGGTGTCGCCCAGCTTGTACGCGACAAAGCCGTGGCTCAGCTCATGCAGGGTGATGCACAGCAGCGAGGGGATCACGCCGAGCAGGATGCTCAAAAGGTAACTGAAATCAAAACCGCCCATGATGTCTTCCCAGATGCTAATGGCACTCACCCCCAATTTAAATTATATTTTACCAAAGAAACAAACAGATTACAAGAGTTTTCAGTTTTATTATTCCAATCTATTTTACTTGACAATTTTTCTCTTTCCGGTATTATTTATATAATACTTTTGTTGGGGGTATATCTGTGAATCAAATCAAGAAAAGGATAATACACCTTGATTTCATAAGAATCATTGCAATTTATTTAGTGCTTTTTAATCATACCGGCACCAGTGGATTTATGCTCTTCACTGTCCGGCAGGGTTCTTTTTTCTATTCATTTTATCTTTTCAATGCAATTCTGATTAAAGTAGCCGTTCCTTTGTTCTTTATGGTTTCAGGCGCACTTCTTCTTGGTAAAGAGGAAAGCTATGCACAATTAGTTAAGCGCTTTTTTAAATTTTCCATTGTTTTACTATTTGCATCAATAGTTTCCTATCTCTATAGGCACTTTCGTCTGGAAAATGTAGATTTTACAATAAAAGAATTTATTGCATTGATTTATGTACAGCCAGTTGCTGTTGCTTTATGGTATCTGTATGCTTATTTAGCATATATACTCATGCTTCCCTTCCTCAGATGTTTAGCGCAACATTTGGATCAGAAGGGCTTTCAATGGCTCTTTTTGATGTATGGCCTTTATTCACTTATACCTCTTTTTGAATTTATCACTTTTCGCGGAAAATACGATCATTATTCTGCTTTCAAATTCTTTATCTGCACCAATTACCTTATTTATCCTATGCTAGGATATTACATAGAACACAAACTGAAATCATCTGTTTTTTCAAAGAAACGTTTATTGATTCTGGTATCTTCAAGTATCATCTCTATTTGTGTATGCGCAGCACTCACGCATTGGAAATGCACATTAACAGGGAATTGGGACGAAGGATCAGTTCAAGACTTTTTTAATAGTTTGATTTTCATTCCAGCCGGAACAATTTACTATGGAATTAAAATATTCTTTGCAAAGTACCAACCTCATGAAAGAACATGTAAGCTCATAACAGCTTTAGGAAGCGCAACCTTTGGCTTATATTTAATTGAAAATATCTGTCGGGAGGAGACAGTTTTTATCTTTAGCACTTTAGATCAACACATCCCAACCATTCTTGCATGCTGGATATGGATATTCTTCGCTTGTGCGGTAGGTATAATAATTACGATGTTGCTGAAAAAGTTCAAGTTTATATCCAAGTATATCTAATCACAATAATCTGATTTTTGCATAAAAAGTACCCGTGTTGCGTTTGAAACGCTTACGGGTACGTTTTTATAACAGTTTTACGATCTCCGCCAGCAGCGTGTCCCGTCCCTGCCCCTTTTCAGCGGAAAAAGGGATCAGCAGCACATTCTCGGGCAGCGCCAGCGTCTCGCGGATGAGCGCCATGTTCGGCTCGATCTCGCTTTTTTTGAGCTTGTCGAGCTTGTTGGCGACGACGACGAGCCGGCAGCCGCTTCCTTTGAAATATTCCGCCATGGTCACGTCGTCGGCGGTGGGCTTATG
>CAJOCV010000079.1:0-3207 GCA_905233785.1 uncultured Oscillospiraceae bacterium | reverse complement strand
CCCGGCAGGTCAACGAAGTAGAGCTTCTCGTCGATGAAGAAATAGTTGACGTGTACGGTTTTCCCGGGAGAAGCGCCGACGCGGGCAAAGTTTTTGCGGTTGAGCATGCGGTTGATGACCGAGGACTTGCCCACGTTGGACTTGCCCGCGAACACCACTGTCGGCAGCGACGTGCGGATAAATTGCTTCGGGCTTGCCGCCGAGCGGATAAACTCCGCCTTGTTTACATTCAAAACTGCCATCCGACACCTACTGTCTCACGCCGCTGCGCTCGGGCTGTATGGGCGGGATCACCGAAACGGAGGCGCTTTTACGTTCCTCCTCGCGCGGCATCAGCGCCACATCCAGCACCTTATCCACATGGTCTGTCGGCACAAAGCGCAGCTTTTCGCGCACGGTCTGGTCGATCTTTGCCAGGTCAGCCTCGTTCTCGGCGGGGATAATGACCGTATGTACACCCGCGCGCAGAGCCGCCATGGTCTTTTCGCGCAGTCCCCCGATCGGAAGCACCCGGCCGCGCAGCGTGATCTCGCCGGTCATGGCGACATCCGCGCGCACCGGCCGCTCCGTCAGGGCGGAGATGAGCGCAATGGTCATCGTGATACCGGCGGAGGGGCCGTCCTTTGGGACCGCGCCCTCCGGGAAATGGACGTGAATGTCCTTATTCTTATGAAACTCCGGGTCGATGCCCAGGCGCTTTGCGCGGCTGCGGATATAGGTCAGCGCCGCCTGCGCCGATTCCTTCATCACGTCGCCAAGGTTGCCGGTGAGCTGCAGCTTGCCGCTGCCGTCCACCACGGCAACCTCCACGTCCAGCGTCTCGCCGCCCACGCTCGTCCAGGCGAGGCCGCGCACAAGGCCAACTTCGCCCTGTCTGCGCTGCTCGTCCGGCTTATATTTTGCCGGGCCGAGCAGCGCTTCCAGCTTGTCGGGCTTGACGCTCAGGCTCTTATACTTGCCCTCCGCGATCCCGCCCGCCGCCTTGCGGCAGACCGACGCCAGCTCCCGCTCCAAAAGGCGCACGCCGGATTCGCGGGTATAGCTGCGGATGATCTGCCGAATGGCGTCGTCGGAGACGCGCAGCTGCGTTCCGCTCAGACCGTGCTTTTTCCGCTGCTTGGGCAGCAGGTGCCGCTTTGCGATCTGCAGCTTTTCCTCGTCGGTGTAGCTGGAAAGCTCGATGACCTCCATGCGGTCGAGCAGCGGGCGCGGGATGGTTCCAAGGTCGTTGGCGGTGGTGATGAAAAACACCTGGCTCAGATCGAAGGGCAGCTCCAGGAAATTGTCCCGGAAGGTACCGTTCTGCTCCGGGTCGAGCGCTTCGAGCAGCGCCGCGCTCGGGTCGCCGCGATAGTCGTGACCCAGCTTGTCGATTTCATCGAGCACCATGAGCGGGTTGCAGGAGCCGGCCTGCGTGATGCCGCTGATGATGCGCCCCGGCATCGCGCCGATATAGGTCTTGCGGTGGCCGCGGATCTCCGCCTCGTCATGCACGCCGCCGAGGGAGACGCGCACGAGCTTGCGGTTTACCGCGCGGGCGATGCTCATGGCGATGCTGGTCTTGCCGGTGCCCGGAGGGCCCACCAGACAGAGAAGCCCGCCCTTCACCTCGGGCGTGAGCTGCCGCACGGCGAGGTACTCAAGAATACGCTCCTTGACCTTCTCAAGGCCGAAATGATCCTCATCCAGCACCTTTCTCGCCTTGGCGATGTCCACGGTCTCCTGGGTCTTGACGCCCCAGGGGATCTCCAGACACACATCGAGATAGCCGCGCAGCACCGCCGCCTCGGACGAGCCGAAGGGCTGCTTCTGCAGCCTTGCCAGCTCCTTGTGAAGCTTCTGCCTGACCTCATCGGGGGCATTGAGCTTTTCGATCTTCTGGCGGTACTCGTCAATATCGTCCACGCCGCTCTCATCGCCCAGCTCGGACTGGATGATCTTCATCTGCTCCCGGAGATAGTACTCCCGCTGGCCGCGGCTCATGGCCTCCTGCGTCTCCTCATTGAGCTCCTTTTCGATGCTCATGACCGCAAGCTCGTGATTGAGGAGCTTGCCCAGCAGCAGCAGACGGCGGCTGGGATAGAGGCATTCCAGGATGCTCTGCTTCTCCTCCACCGCCAGCGCCATGTTCTGGGCGATGTAATAGGCCACATAGTCCGGCCTGGGGTTTGACAGAAGGTTCAGGATCTGCTCGCTGGGGAGATCCTGGTTCATGTGCAGATACTCGTCGTAGAGCGTGACGCAGTTGCGAATGAGCGCCTGCATGCGCGTGTCGCTCACGCGCTCCGGGCGGTCGGGCAGCGCGCGCAGCTCTGCCATATAGCCCTTGGGGTCCGGCTCGATGCTGACAGCGCTTGCGCGATAGAGCCCCTCCACCATCACGCGGCAGATGCCGCCGTGCGGCTGCCGAAGCTGCTGGCGCAGGCGGCACACCGTGCCCACCGCGTAGATCTCCGACTCACGCGGCATATCGGAGGCCAGATCCTTCTGCGCCGCAAGGAAGATGAGCTGCTCGCTCTTTCCCGCAAGCCCCAGCGCCGCCACGGAGGCCGGACGCTCCACATCGAAGGTCAGAAGCATCCCGGGGCAGACCGTGAGCCCGCGCAGGGCGATCATCGGAAGACGTATGGTCTGAAAGCTGTTGTCTTGCATTTTTTCTTCTCCTTTCCGGAGGTTCGATTCTTGTTACCTATGCTCTTCAACGGGCTTTGCCGTGCCGTTGACACAGTCCGCCGTGATGGTGACCTTCTTCACCGTGGGGTCGGAGGGAACGGTGTACATGAGCTCCGTCATCACGCCCTCCATCACGCTTCTGAGACCGCGGGCGCCGATCTTGCGCTCGATGGCCTTGTCGGCGATGGCCTCCAGCGCCGCCGGCTCATACGCAAGCTCCACATTGTCCATGCCCATGAGCGCCTGATATTGCTTGGTCATGGCGTTCTTCGGCTCGGTGAGGATGCGCACCAGATCGTCCCGCTTGAGGGAATCAAGCGAGGCCACCACAGGGAGTCTGCCGATGAGTTCCGGAATAATGCCGAACTTCAGAAGGTCGTGCTGCTGTACCTGGGAGAGGATCTCGCCCACGTCGCGCTCGGTATTGCTCACGATCTCGGCGCCGAAGCCCATGGTCTTCTTGCTGCTGCGCTTTTCGATGATCTTATCCAGCCCGTCGAAGGCGCCGCCGCAGATAAAGAGGATATTTGTGGT
>CAJOCV010000078.1 GCA_905233785.1 uncultured Oscillospiraceae bacterium | reverse complement strand
ACCGTGAAGAACGCGGACGTGATCCTGGTCGTGAAGGACGGCAAGATCATCGAGCAGGGCAGACATGAGGAACTGATGCGCGCGAGAGGCCACTACTACCGCCTCTATACCCGCCAGTACGAGGACGAGGCCACCAGCGCCGTCCTCGGCGTCTTAAAGCGCGGCACCAGGCCGGAAAACGGGGTTAAATAAGCTTATCGTCGCAAATCGAGGACTTGGCCGTATGCTTCCCCCTTAGGGGGAAGTGGCCGAAGGCCGATAGGGGGGGAAGAACCGCCCCTTCAGTCACCGCCGCAGGCGGCGGCGACAGCTCCCCCGGAGGGGGAGCCATGTGCAGCAATCCTGGATTGGTTTGCGGTTGCTGAAGTCCTCACGTTGCGGCTAACGCCTTAAATAAATCTTAAACAAATACCCTCTTGGTTCTTAAAGCCCAGGAGGGTATACTCATATCGAAGGGAGAGGACGGCATGGCAAAAATCCTCATTTGCGATGACGAGCGGGACATTGTCGCGGCGCTGAAAATCTATCTCGAGGCCGAGGGCTATGAGACGCTCTGCGCCTATAACGGACAGGAGGCGCTGGATGCTCTGCGCCGGAACGATGTTCAGCTTGTGCTGATGGACATCATGATGCCCGTGCTCGACGGCATCCGCGCGATGGCAAAGCTGCGGGAGGAATCGAATGTGCCGGTCATCCTGCTGACCGCCAAGGGCGAGGACACGGACAAGGTGCTGGGGCTCAACGTCGGCGCGGACGATTACATCACCAAGCCCTTTAACCCCGTGGAGCTGCTGGCGCGGGTGCGCTCCCAATTGCGGCGCTATCTGCAATTGGGCGGCGGCGCGGCGCGGGAGAGCCTGCTGCGCCTCGGCGGCGTGGCGCTGGACGACAAGACCAAGACCGTCACGCTCGACGGGGAGCCGGTGTCCCTCACGCCGCGGGAGTTTGAGATCCTGCGGCTTCTCATGCAGAGCCCCGGCGAGGTCTTTGCGCCGAAGACGATCTACCGCCGCGTCTGGAACGAGGAGCCCTACGGCGCGGAGAGCACCGTCGCGGTGCACATCCGCCACCTGCGCGAGAAGCTGGAGATCAACCCCGCCGAACCGCGTTACATCAAAGCCGTCTGGGGACAGGGCTACAAATTCGACATGTAGGGACGAGCATTGCTCGTCCGCCGACAAGGAAGGTGTTTTTATGAAACAAAGCATTTTCGCCAAAGCGATCGCCGTTGTGCTGCTCTGCGCGGCGGTGCTGGTGTTTACCGGCGCGGCCTTCGCAAGCTACGCGCTCTATGACAGCGGGGCGTACACGCTCGGCTATGACGCCGCCATGCGCGACGCGGTGGAGGGCACCGCCTACCAGCTGGCAAACGAGGCCGCGATGCGCTTTCGCGACGGCAGCTACGAGGGCAGCGCCGCCCCGGTAAACTTCCGCTGCGTGATCGAGGATCAGAGCGGGAAAACGCTCTATTCCGACTACGAGGGCGAGGAGACGCTCTGGGATCGCGTGATCGAGGTCGAGCCGGAATATGGAACCTGGACCTACCCGGCGGAGGAGCTCGAGGTCACGCCGACGCCGGCGCCGACAGGCGTCCCTCGGCCGAGCGCCGCACCCCGCGCGACAGCGACCTGGGCTTACGAGCTGGAGGATTTCGAGACGGGCGAGCGCTACACCTTCGAGACGGAGGCGGAGCGCAGCGCCTGGGTCAGGGAGCACAGCCTGCGCGTTCACGGCTACGTCCTGCGCGATCTGCAGCCCGGGGACGAGATCTGGAGCCTGCTGTACCTGTTCCAAGCGCTGTACGGCTATCGAAACCTGCTGCCCTGGCTTGCGGTGGGAAGCTTTGGGCTGGGGCTGCTGCTCTTCGCCTTTCTGATCGCCGCCGCGGGGCACCATAAGGGCGAGGACGCGGTGCGCGAGAGCTTTGTGGACAAGATCCCGCTCGACCTCTTCACGCTGCTGATCTTCACCGGGCAGGGCATTGTGTTGATACCGCTGGCAGAGTGGAGCTTACCGCGCAACGCCATCGGCTTCATCGTGCTGGGCGTGTGCGAGCTGCTGGTGGGGCTGCAGTTTCTGCTCTGGTGCATGAGCCTCAAGGTGCGCGTCAAGTGCGGCACGGTGTGGAAGAACAACCTTGTCTGCAAGCTCTGGGGCTGGGGCGTGAGGCTTCTGAAAAAGCTGTGGGCGCTGCTGGCAAAGGGGCTCAAGGCGCTGCCGTTTCTGTGGCGCTGGGTCGCGATCCTGGGGGCGCTGCTGCTCTTCGAGTTCATTTGCTTTGCCGGGGACGGAGAGGGCTTCGTCTTCGTCGTACACCTCGTCGTCCTCTGCCCGGCGGTGCTGTATATCGTGTGGCAGGCGCGCAAGCTCCGCCTTGCGGCGAAGGAGATCGCGCGGGGCGATCTCAACGCCCGCGTGGACACGAAGGGCATGTTCTTTGAGCTCAGGGAGCACGCGGAGGACTTAAACGCCATCCGCGACGGCGTGAGCGCCGCGGTGGAGGAGCGCATGAAGTCCGAGCGCTTCCGCACAGAGCTGATTACCAACGTCTCCCACGACATCAAAACGCCGCTGACCTCCATCGTGAGCTATGTGGATTTGCTCGAGAAGGAGGAGCTTGCAAACGAGACCGCCAGGGGCTATGTGGAGGTCTTGTCCCGGCAGGCTTCCCGGCTCAAGAAGCTCATTGAGGATTTGATGGATGCCTCCAAGGCCTCTACCGGCGCACTCCCGGTCAAGCTTGAGCGGCTGGAGCTTGCGGTGCTGACGGATCAGGCGGCGGGCGAGTACCGCGAGCGCATGGAGCGCGCGGGGCTGGAGCTGATCGTCACGAAACCGGACGCGCCCGTGTTCGTCCTGGCCGACGGGCGGCAGGTCTGGCGTATCTTCGATAATCTGCTGGGCAACATCGTCAAATACGCCCAGCCGGGGACGCGGGTCTATCTCGACCTTGCCGCGCAGGGCGGCAAAGCGGCCGTTACCTTCCGCAACATCTCCCGCAGCCGCTTAAACGTCAGCGGCGCGGAGCTGACCGAGCGCTTTGTACGCGGCGACGCCTCCCGCAGCAGCGAGGGCAGCGGACTCGGCCTCTCCATCGCGATGAGCCTTGCCCAGCTCCAAAAAGGCGAACTGAGCGTCACGGTGGACGGCGACCTCTTCAAGGCGACGCTCACGCTGCCGGAGACGTGAAAAGCAGCGTAGGGGCGACCCTCGCGGTCGCCCGCGCGGTATGCTTTCCTGTTCAAAAAACCCCGGGCGGATTCGCACGATCTGCGAATCCGTCCGGGGTGTCTTCTGATAATGAATCTCCTCAAAACGCAAAACTCACGACTCAAAACTCTCGTTGAGCTCCTGCAAAAACAGGGCTGCTTCGCCGTCGGAGGGCATCTGGATGAAGGCCTCGACCGCGGGGCCGTCCATGAGGCAGCTGCGCTTGAACTGCTGGGAGAAGAGGCGCTTGCACCAGCTCGTGAGCCAGCGCTTGAGCTCCTCGTCCGTAAACTCGCCCTTGTAGGCGATTTTCGCAAGGCGCAGGGTCTTGGAGGGCGTAAAGCCGTCAATCAGGATGCAGTGGGTGAAGAAGTCCTGCAGGCTGTAGGAGCCGACGGCCTCCTCGCTCTTCTGCTCGATCTGATCGTCATGGATCGGCAGCAGCTCCGGCGTGACCGGGCAATCCAGCACGTCAAAGAGCGCGGCCTTGAGCACGCGATCCTCGGTGTTCTCCGCAATATAGCGCACGTTTGCGCGCACCTGCGTCTTGGTGAGGCCGAGGTTTACATCGTACATGCTCGTGTGGTCGCCGTTGTAGGTGCACCAGCCGTCAATGTACTCGCTCAAGTCCTCGGTGCCAACGTCGAGGCCGTTCACTTTGTTGGCAATGTCCATCAGCACCTGCGTGCGCTCGCGTGCCTGGGCGTTTTCAAAGGCGATGGAATAGTCGTCATGGGCGTGCCCAATGTCGTCAAAGTGCTGGTAAACGCTCTTGCCGATGTCGATGACGCGCACCTCGCAGCCCAATTGCTCCGCCACGATGATGGCGTTGGACTTGGTGCGGCTCGAGGTGCCGAAGCAGGGCAGCGTGCAGGCCACGACGTTTGTTGCGGGCAGCCCCATCTTCTCGATGGCCTTCGCGCAGACGATCACGCAGAGCGTGGAGTCCACCCCGCCGGAGATGCCCACGACGCAGTGGTCAAGATGGGCGTATTCCATGCGCTTGATGAGGCCGGAAACCTGAATATCCAGCATCCGCTCGCAGTAGGCGGGCAGCGCCTCCGCCGTCTCGGGCAGGTGGGGATGCATGAAGAATTTGCGCGTGAGCTTCGTCTCCGTCTGCTCCTCGCCCCAGAGGTATTCGGCGCAGTCGCTTTCAAACTCGAAATCAGAGCAGCCGCGGCGCAGGTTCAGAAGATACTCCGCGTCGATCTCGCTCACGGCGAAGCTGTTTGCGCACTCTTCTTCTGCCAGAAGCTTGCCGTTTTCCGCCACGAGGCAGAGCCCGGAATAGACGTAGTCGGTGCTGCTCTCGCCCCGGCCGGGGGCGGCCAGCAGCACGGCGGCCTTCCCGTGCTTCGACTCATAGCGCGCCTGCAGCTCGGCGTCGGCGCGGGAAGTGACGGTCTCCGGGAAGGAGGCCATCTGCACCACGAGCGTCGCGCCGCTGCGCACGGCTCTGAGCGCGGGGCTTTCCAGCGCGTCCCGGTCGGCGCCCAGCTCCACCGCGACCTTGAGCTCAGGCAGCGCCTCGCAGACAAAGAGCGCGTCGCAGCTCTCCACGGCGGTCTCACGATCGCCGATCTTCACATAGCGCGTCTCGAGCGCGGGGGCGGAGAAGGGACTTCGCTCCACGTTCTCGCGGGGGATCAGCGCTAAAATCTCGCCCTGATACACAGCGGCGGCGGCGCTGTACACGCGCGTACCCACGCCGAGGGGGAGCCCCACAAAACAGAGCATGTCCATGCCCTCGCTTGCCTTCGCCACACGCGCGAGGGCTTTTTTCGCGCCGTCAAGCAGCACGCGATGCTGATACAGGTCGTAGCAGCTCACGCCGGTCAGCGTCAGCTCCGGGAAGGCCAGCACCTTCACGCCCTCATCAGCGGCCTTGCGCATGCATTCCATGACGCGCTCGGCGTTATATTCCGCGTCAGCCACCCGGATCACCGGAGCGGCCGCCGCGATCTTTACAAAACCGTTTTTCATATCTTTCCTTTATTTTATTTCATACTGTCGCGCAGCCAGAACTGCGCCCATTCATAGCGCCGCAGAAGCTCGCGGCTCTCCTCGTCGGGGCTGGTGGTGAAAACGCCGTTTTCTACAAACGCGCCGTGCGTACTCACAACGGGCAGGCGCGCCATGACCGTGTCCGTGAACTGCGAGAAGGCGGAGCCCTCCCAGCCAAGCGCATGAAACAGGACGTTCATCAGGTAGCCCGGGCTTACGGTGGGGGCGCTGCCGGTAAAGGAGCTTTGCAGCACCGCTTTGGCGCTCTCGTTTGCCCAGATCAGGTAGGGCGCGCCGTAGTAGCGGAAAAAGCCGTCCTGCGCTGCCATGTCGAAGGAAACGCCGCAGTCAGCATACACGGGAGCCTCAGAGAAGTAGGGGTTGTGATCGCCGTAGAGCAGCAGCACCGCCGGCTCCTCCCAAGCGCGGAGACTGTCGATCTCCTCTGCGAGAAGCTGCTGCGTCTCATAGAGGGCGGCAAGGTAGTTGTTCAGCACGCAGTCGCTCGTCGGCGCGGCGCCCGCGAGGGAGAAGAGCCGAACATCGCTGTCGTAGCCGTCGTTTCGGTAGGGGCCGTGCCCCTGCAGGGTGACGTTGAAGGAGAAGACCGGCGCGTCGCCCTCGCCCAGCTCCCGAAACTGCCGGAACACCTCCGGGATCAGCACATCGTCACAGTACCATTTGCCGTCGGTGAGGGCTGCATAGTAATGATTGGTAAAATAGTAGTTGTCAAAGCCGAGAAAGCGGTTGACGTTGACGCGGTTGTAATAGCTTGCGGAATTGGGGTGGCTGCCGAGCGTGGTATAGCCCTGAGAGGAGAGATAGCGGACGTAGCTCGGCGCATCCCTGTGATAGGTCTGCAGGCCGTAGCTGCCGGTGAGGAAGCAGCGCTCGGTGTCGATGGTGCCGCCCCCGATCACATTTGCGATCTGACGGCCGGAGAAGCTCTCCGCCGTGAGCGCGTCCCAAATCTCATAGGCGCGATCGTCGATCCCCGGAAAGCCGAGCGCGCGCAGATCCGTGAAGGATTCAAGCTGCATGACCAGCAGGTTTACCCGCCTTGCCTCCGGGATCGTCGCGTCCTGCCAGTCCGCCAGCAGCGCCGCGGCCTCCTCGGCCCGGTAGCCCTCCGGGGGAATGTCCCGGCTGGTTTTGATGCTGAACAGGAAGGGGTAGACAAAGCCCCGGGTGATATAATGCTGCTCCTCCCAGATCAGATCACTGCTCTCGCCGCCCATATAATAATACAGTCTGTCGTCCTGATACACCCGGCGCCAGAGCGGCACCGCGCCCACCAGCAGGCAGAGCGTGAGGGCAAGCCCGGCGCGTCGGGAGAGACGCCCCCGGGCAAACAGCGCGAGCAGCGGCGTTGTGAGCAGCGGATAGAGGAGCGCCGCGGCGATGCGGCTGTTGACAAAGAGACCGTAGTTTCCCGCGACGCGCAGCCCCGCCGTGACCGCGCTCATATCGCGGAAGCTGAAGGGCTCGTAGCGGAAGATAAGCTTGTAGAAATTGCCCGCGGAGGCGGTGAGAACCAGCAGCGCCGTGACCAGAAAGGAGAGCCACTGCCGCCCAAAGAGCAGCCACAAGAGCGTCTGCAACAGCAAAACGGGCAGAAAATTGAGCAGGAAGATCAGCGGCTGCGCAAAATAGCCCTGAAAAAGCTCCCAACCGAAGGGGCCGACAGCCAGCGCCAGGCTCAAAAGCGTAAGCCCCAGCGAGGAGAGCCCCAGCGCCAGCCATTGCCAGAGGAGGAAGAGCCCGCGCCAAGCGCCGGCAGGCAAATCGGATGCCTGCCGGGCTGCGAAGAAATCGCGTAAGCGGGTCTTGACCATTGCCTCAGCCCTTCACGCGCTCGGCGATGTAGGCCCTGACCTCCGCGATGGGGATGCGAACCTGCTGCATGCTGTCGCGCTCGCGCACGGTGACGCAGCCGTCGGTCTCGGAGTCGAAATCGTAGGTGACGCAGAAGGGGGTGCCGATCTCGTCGGCGCGGCGGTAGCGCTTGCCGATGGAGCCGGTCTCGTCGTATTCGACCATGAAGTCCTTGGCAAGCTCGTCCCGGATCGCCATGGCGCCCTCGCCGAGCTTCTTGGAAAGCGGCAGCACCGCGGCCTTGATGGGGGCGATGGCGGGGGAGAGGTGCAGCACGACGCGCACGTCGTTCTTCGCCTCGTCCACGACCTCCTCGTCGTAAGCCTCGCACAGCAGCGCGAGCACCGTGCGGTCAAGCCCGTAGGTGGACTCGATGATATAGGGCACAAAGCGCTCGGCGGTGAAGGGGTCGATGTACTCGAGCTTCTGCCCGCTGTACTCCTGGTGGCGGCTCAGGTCGAAGTCGGTGCGGTTGTGGGTGCCGTTGATCTCGCCCCAGCCGAAGGGGAAGAGGAACTCGATGTCGCAGGCGGCCTTCGCGTAGTGCGCGAGCTTCTCGTGGTCGTGATAGCGCAGGTGCTCCTCGGGGATGCCGAGGGACATGAAGAACTCCTTGCCGAACTGCTTGAAGTAGTCGTAGAGCTCGCTGTCGGTGCCGGGCTTGCAGAAGGTCTGGAACTCCATCTGCTCAAACTCGATCGTGCGGAAGGTGAAGTTGCCCGGGGTGATCTCGTTGCGGAAGGCCTTGCCGATCTGGCCGATGGAGAAGGGCAGCTTCGTGCGCATGGCTCTCAGCACGTTCGGGTAGTTCACATATTCGCCCTGGGCGTTCTCGGGGCGGAGGTAAATGACGGACTTCGCGTCGTTCGTGACGCCGCGGAAGGTCTGGAACATGAGGTTAAACTCGCGGATGTCGGTGAAGTTGTGCTTGCCGCAGTTGGGGCAGGGGATGTGGTGCGCCTTGATATAGTCGAACATCTGCTCCTTCGTCATGCCGTCGGCGTGGGCGTCGGGGTCAAAGTCGTCGATCAGGTTGTCGGCGCGAAAGCGCATCTTGCACTCCTTGCAGTCGAGCAGGGGATCGGCGAAGCTCGCCACATGGCCGCTGGCCTCCCACACGCGGGGGTTCATGAGAATGTCGGCGTCCACCTCGAAGCTGTTGCGGCGCTCCTGGATGAACTTCTTGCGCCAGGCGTCCTTGACGTTGTTTTTGAGCCGCGTGCCGAGCGGGCCGTAGTCCCAGGTGTTGGCGAGGCCGCCGTAGATCTCGGATCCGGCGAAGATGAAGCCGCGGTTCTTGCACAGGGCGATGATCTTGTCCATGGTTTTTTCGGTGTTGTTCATAGTATCTGTTCCTTTCCCGCGGCTGGCTGCCGCGGAGATCAAATTTCGGGAAAGCCCCGATTCACAAATACACAATATAACATACTCCTCCGGTCTCTGCAAGAAACATGTGATTTTTTTCTGCACAAACGGGAAAAAAGGCGTATACTATACAGGACAGAAAAAAATCGAGGCGGAGATATGAGAAGAGAGAGACAAGGCAAAGGCGGGCTTGTATGGCTGCTTGCGATCTATGCGCTGCTGCTCACGGCGGGGCTGCTGAGCGCGCTGGACGGACGGTATGTGCGCTTCTATATGAACGGCCGGACGGAGATGGAGCTGCCGCTGGGCACGCGCTATGTCGAGCCGGGCTGCCGCGCGGTGAGCGCGGGGCGCGTCTTCGGCGAGGGCAGGCGGGCGATTCCCGTCGCGGTAAGCGGCACGGTGGACGCCGACGTGCCGGGCGACTATGTGCTTTCCTACGAGGCGCGGCGAGGGGCGCAGCGCTATCACGCTTCCCGCACCGTGCACGTGGTAGACCGCACAGCGCCCATCATCCGGCTGGAGAGCCGTGAGGGCTACAGTCTCACCTGGTTCGACGAATATGAGGAGGAGGGCTACAGCGCCTGGGACGAGCTGGACGGCGATCTGACCGCGCAGGTGAGCCGCACGGTCTACGACGACCGCGTGACCTACAAGGTGGCGGACGCGGCGGGCAACCAGTGCATCGTCACGCGAAGACTTCCCTTCACGCTGGGAAGACCCACGATCACCCTTGCCGGCGGGGAGCAGACCCAATACCCCCGCTCTCTGCGCTATGTCGATCCCGGCTTTACGGCGACGGACGCGCAGGGAAACGACCTGAGCGCCTTTGTGCGCGTAACGGGCGAGGTGACGCCGACGGTTTGCGGAAGCTATGCGCGCGTTTACACGATCGAGAACGGGCGCGGCGACGCGGTGAGCGTCACACGGCAGATCGAGGTCGTGCCCGCCGCGCTGCCGGAGATCGCGGAACCGGAGGAGAAGACCATCTACCTGACCTTTGACGACGGGCCGGGTCCCTATACCGGGCGGCTGCTGGACGTGCTGGCGGACTGCGGCGTACAGGCAAGCTTCTTTGTCACCTGCAATTCCCCGGACGATCTCGATATGGTGGGCAGAGCCGCCCGCGAGGGGCACACGGTCTGCGTCCACTCAGCCAGCCACGATTACGGCGCCATCTACGCGAGCGAGGAGGCGTTTTACCGGGATTTTGAAGCCTGCGAGGACATGATCCTTGCCCAGACCGGCAGCTATACCCGGCTGTTTCGTTTCCCCGGCGGCAGCTCCAACACGGTCAGCCGCTTCAACAGGGGCGTCATGTCCCGCCTGGCGGAGAACATGAGCGCCATGGGCTACCGTTATTTTGACTGGAATGTGAGCAGCGGTGACGCGGGCGGCACCACCACCGCCGAGGGGGTGTATCAAAACATCGTCAGCGGCTGCGCGGGCAAGCAGGTCTGCGTCGTGCTGCAGCACGATGTAAAGCCCTACAGTGTGGCGGCCGTCCGCCGCGTGATCGACTGGGGGCGGGAAAACGGCTATTGCTTCAAGGCGCTCGATCTGACGAGCCCGCCCATGCAGCACCCCATTGCGAATTAGTGGCCAGTGAATGGTGAATAGTGAATAGTTAAGGTGTCCCCTGTGGGGACGGATTATAATCTGTCGCGAAGCGACACCATAACTTTTCACTTTTCACTATTTATTATTCACTATTCATGATCTTGACAAAGCCCTCCCGCCATATTACAATCACCCTTGCGCCGCACCCTCCCTGAGAGGGGCGACAGCAGAAAGGAATCAAATATGGAATCCAAACGCATCTCGACCCGCAGACTGACGGGCGTGGCGCTCTTTACCGCCATCGTCGTCGCACTCCAGTTTCTCGGCGCCTTCATCCGCTTCGGCCCCTTCTCCATCTCGCTGGTGCTGATCCCCATCGTCGTCGGCGCCGCGCTCTACGGCCCGCTCTCGGGCGCGTGGCTCGGCTTTGTGTTCGGCCTGGTGGTGCTGCTCTCCGGCGACGCCGCGGCCTTCCTCGGAGTCAATCCCCTCGGCACGATCCTCACCGTGCTCGTCAAGGGCGCGCTCGCGGGTCTTTGCGCGGGGCTTGTCTACCGCGCGCTGGAGAAGCTCAATGGCTGGCTTGCCGTGATCGTGGCCGCTGTTGCAGCCCCGGTCGTCAACACCGGCGTCTTCCTGCTGGGCTGCCTGTTCTTTTTCCTGCCCACCGTCAGCGAGTGGGCGAACGCGATGGGCTTTCCCAGCGTGGGGAATTACATGATCTTCGGCCTCGTGGGCGCAAACTTCCTCTTCGAGCTGCTGTTTAATATCGTGCTGAGCCCGGTCATCGTCCGGCTCATCAAGATCGGCCGCAAGATGCGGCAGGGATAAGGAGCGCGCTGCCATGATTCTCGCCATTGATGTGGGCAATACCAATATCGTCCTCGGCTGCATCGAGGACGGGAACATCCAGAGCATCGTCCGCCTGCATACCGACGTCAAGCAGACCGGCGCGGAGTATGCCATCAAGCTCAAGCAGGTCTTCGACCTCTACGGCGTGGAGATCTCCCGGCTCACGGGCGCGATCTACTCCTCCGTCGTGCCGCCGGTGAACCGTCCCATGCTCTCCGCCGTCAAGGCGGTGACGGGGCTGGAGTGCATGGTGGTCGGCCCCGGCATCAAAACCGGGCTGAACCTGCGCATCGACGATCCCGGCACGCTCGCGGGCGACCTGCTGGTTGGCGGCGTCGCCGCGGTGAGCTGTTATGGCGCGCCCGTCATCATCATGGATTTGGGTACGGCCACCACCATCACCGCCGTGGATCGGGACGGCGCGTTTCGCGGCGGCGCGATCCTGCCCGGCGTAAAGCTCGGCATGGCGGCGCTGGCCGCTGGGACAAGCCTCCTGCCCGACATTTCGATCACCCCGCCCAAAAAGGTCATCGGCACGAACACGGTGGACTGTATGCGCTCCGGCGCGGTCTATGCCACCGCCGCCGCCATCGACGGCATGATCGACCGCATGGAGCGTGAGCTCGGCTACCCCTGCGCCCGCGTGGCCACCGGCGGCCTTGCGCAGGCCATCGTCGCCTGCTGTGAGCATCCGATTGCCTGCGACAACGATCTGCTGCTCAAGGGACTCTGGGAGCTCTGGAAAAAGAACCGATAATAGTAACTGTTCAGTCCCCATGCGAGGGGACTGAACAGTTAGGGGGATACTCGCGCTTATCGCCCTTCGGTTGGTCGGCGCGAGGCCTCGCAGAGCTCGGC
>CAJOCV010000077.1 GCA_905233785.1 uncultured Oscillospiraceae bacterium | reverse complement strand
AAAAACGGATTCCCATTTGTTTTTCGCCTTGCGAGGCGAAAAATCAGAGGCGTTCCCCCTCTGAACTCCCCCCGTACTCCGGGTAGACTGAATAGATACTCTTTGAGTTTGAAAAGGCTGCGGATCTGCGTCTCTTCGGCAGCTCCGCAGCCTTTTCAGGATATGGATGGTATCGGGCATATGGTTCCGAAAGGCTCAACATGATTTCCGTTGCGAACAATACCGGATCCCTGCCTTGCTGCGTTCGTATCAAATTTCCCGCGGCGCGGGTGTCGCGCTCGATGCGGGACACGGCCTGCAAGGTGCTGCAGGTGAAGGAAAAGCTCACCGCCGAGACCGGGCGGGAGCCGGATGTGGAGACCATCGCCAAGGCTTTGGACATCGCGTAGCCCTGCTGAGCGTAAAAACCGAGGCTGCAGCCCCTTCAGCCTCCCCAGAAGAGCCTGCAAAGCCAGGCGGAGGAGAGAAAACACACCAAATCCGCGCACAGCGCCGCCGGGATCGCCCAGCGGCTCTTTTTCACGCCCGCGGCGGAAAAATAAACCGCCGCGACGTAGAGCGTGGTCTCGCTCGAGCCGAGCATCACCGCGGCCGTGCGTCCGATGAGCGAATCCGCCCCGTGCTGCGTAATCAGCTCCGAGGCCGCCGCCATCGCGGCGCTGCCCGAGAGCGGGCGCAGCAGGAGCAGCAGCACCGTCTCCTCCGGAATGCCGAGGGCGGAAAAGACCGGCGCAAGCCACGCGCCGAGAAGCTCTGTCAAGCCCGAGGCGCGCAGCAGGTACAGCGCCGGAAACAGCGCCAGCAGCGGCGGCAGCAGCGCGTATCCCACGCGCAGCCCCTTCCGCGCCCCCTCGAGCAGGCTGTCATACACATCTACGCCCCGCACAAGCCCCGCGAGCAGCAGCGAAGCGATCAATATCGCGGGCAGCATCAAGGCCGGAGCCTCCGCAGGACGAAGGCCGCCGTGAGCCCCGCCATCACCGAGAGCAGGGAGGCAAGCAGCACCGCAGGCAGAATGTCGAAGGGCGAGCGAGCCCCCGCGGCGGCGCGCAGGGAGGCAATGGTGGTTGGCAACAGTTGGATCGAGGCGGTGTTGAGTACCGTGAAGAGCCCCAGCTCGTCCGTCGCGCCGATGGCCGCCATGCGCTGCACACAGCGGACGCCCGCGGGCGTGGCGGCGTTGCCGAGGCCGAGAAGGTTTGCGCTTACATTCTCCGTCAAGGCGGAGAAGGCCGCCTCGTCTCCGGCGGAGAGCGGGAACAGGCGCCCTAAGAGCGGTCGCAGCAGTCGGCTGAGCGCCGCCGCGCCGCCGCAGCGCTCCAGAAGCTCCAACGCGCCGCTCCAGAGGCAGAGCGGTCCGATCAGTGTCAGACAGAAGCGCACAGCCTGCGCGGCGCCCTCCATGACCGAGTTGCCGGCCCGGAGATTTCCTGTGGCGGCGGCGGCCAGAATCGCAGTCAGATACAGGCCGCATAAGATATAGGACAACATGAAATTATCCTCCCAGAATAAATTTTAAGAAATTAATTGTTGCAGACTTTGACGAATATGGTATAATAATGAACATCACACGAGAGGGAAGCGGCGCCTTTCACGTCGGACGGGGTGTTGCGAACTCAATTTTTGGGGTTTTAGGAGGATGAGGATGAAATCAACTGGTATCGTCCGCAAGGTCGATGAGCTGGGGCGGATCGTTTTGCCGATCGAAATGCGCCGCACGCTGGACATTGCGGAAAAGGATGCACTGGAAATATATGTGGACGGAGAGGCGATTATTCTCCGCAAATACCAGGCGGCCTGCGTATTCTGTGACAGCACGAAGAACATTGTGAATTTCAAGGGCCGCAATGTCTGCATGGACTGCATCGCAAAGCTGACGGAAAAGAAATAAACAAAGGGGCTGTAAAAATACGTCGTTTTTCATGGCCCTTTTTTGCGCCTGCTTGCCATCCTTGCCCGTTGATGATATAATAAGCGCAAACGCGCTTATTATATTTGATTTTACGCCGTTTTTCTCGCCGCTTACGCGGCAACCGAAAAACATGGCGAATGATATCATAAGCCCGCTGGGCTTATGATATAATAGGCACCGCCGGTCGGTGATCGGCGCTACGGGGGAATATTATCCACACAGGAGCTTCACATGAAAAACGACCTCGCGCCCCAGGGATGGAGGGGCTTCTGGCTTGACCTGCTCTATTCCGTCGCGGGCAGCGCCCTGGTGGCGGTGGCGGTGGCGGTGTTCACAGTGCCGAACGACATTGCGCCGGGCGGCGTTTCGGGTCTCGCCACGGCGCTGGCCTATCTCACGCCCATCAGCGTGGGCGTGTGGGCGCTGGCGCTGAACGTGCCGCTGCTGCTCGCGGCCTGGCGGCTGCTGGGACTGCGGGCGCTGACGATGACGCTGCTTGCCACGGTGCTGCTCTCGGTCTTCATCGACCTCTTCGGCGCGATTTTGCCGAGCTACACCAACAATGAGCTGCTCGCGGCAGTGGCGGGCGGCGTGCTGTCGGGGCTGGGCGTGGGCGTGCTGTTTCTGCGCGGCATCAGCACCGGCGGCACCGATCTTGCGGCGCTGCTGCTGAAAAAGCCCTTTCCCAACGTGCCGAACGGCATCATGCTCCTGTTTATTGACGCGGCGGTGGTAGCCGTCGCGGTGCTGGTCTTCCGGGATGTTGAGGTCGCGCTCTACTCGGCTATCACGATCTATCTGTCCTCCAAGGTCATTGATGCGCTGGCGGAGGGTGTGGACTATGCAAAGGTCATCTACATCATCACTGAGAGCGGAGAGGAGATTTCCCGCGTCCTTAATGAGCGGACCGGGCGCGGAACCACGATCCTGAACGCCCAGGGCGGCTACACCGGCAAGGACAAGCAGATGGTCGTCACGGTGACGCGCCGCAACGTCCTCGCACAGACGCTGCGCCTGATTAAGCAGACCGATCCGGCCGCCTTCACCTACGTCACCGATTCGACCGAGGTGCACGGCGAGGGCTTCAAGGTCGATGGAGAATAGTGGACGGCGGCGCAGGGGCGGCTGATAAGCCGCCCGCGCGGGAAACGGAAAAATAAAGAAAGAATGGGCGAATTCGTTGAAAAACTACGAATCCGCCCATTTTTTCTGAAATAATGATGTTGTTCTGCCGGGGCCGTGAAAAAAGCGGGAAATCTGATTTTTCACGTCGCTTTTTCAAAACGCCCTAACGATGGTACAGCTTCTTCGCCTGGTACTTCGGCTCGAAGGAAATGTTGACGCCGATCTTTTTAAACAGATCCTCATCCACATGGGAGAGAATGACGCTCGAGTGCGCCTCGCAGCCGCGCAGCTTGTCGAGCTGGTCGATGGCGTAGCCCGCCATGGGGTTTGTGACCGCTGAGATGGTCAGGGCGATCAACAGCTCGTCCGTGTGCAGGCGGGGGTTGTGGTTGCCCAGATGCTCGACCTTGAGGTGCTGGATGGGCTGGATGATGCCCGGCGCGATCAGCAGAAGCTTTCGGTCGATGCCCGCAAGCTTCTTGAGCGCGTTCAGGAGACAGGCCGAGGCCGCGCCCAGAAGGGAGCTGGTCTTGCCGGTGACGATGGTGCCGTCCGGCAGCTGAAGCGCCATGGCGGGGTTTCCGGTCTCCTCTGCGCGCTGCAGCGCGGCGGCCACCACCGGGCGATCCTTCGGGCCGATGCCCATCGAGTTCATGATGAGCTCGATTTTGCGCATCTCATGCTCCTCGCTCAATCCACGGCGGACGGAGACAGCGGCGGCGTAGTAGCGCCGGATGATCTCCTGCTTGCTGGCCTCCCGGCAGGCGTCGTCGTCGAACAGGCAGTAGCCCGCCATGTTTACCCCCATGTCGGTGGGGCTTTTATAGGGGCTCACGCCGCAAATCTGGCGGAACATGGCTTCCAGCACCGGGAAAATCTCCACATCCCGGTTATAATTCACCGTTGTGACCCCGTAAGCCTCCAGATGGAAGGGGTCGATCATGTTCACGTCGTCAAGGTCGGCGGTGGCGGCCTCGTAGGCGAGGTTAACAGGGTGCTTGAGCGGCAGGTTCCAAATGGGGAAGGTCTCAAACTTGGCGTAGCCCGCGTCCACGCCGCGCCGGTGCTCATGATAGAGCTGGCTCAGGCAGGTGGCCATCTTGCCGCTGCCGGGGCCGGGAGCTGTGACCACCACGAGGGAGCGGCTGGTCTCAATGTACTCGTTGCGCCCGAAACCCTCCTCAGACACGATCAGCGGGATGTTGGAGGGGTAATCGGGGATGATGTAATGCTTATAGGTGCGGATGCCAAGCGCCTCCAGCCGGGTCATAAACTTGTCGGCAATGGCCTGACCGCGATAGTGGGTGATGACGACGCTGCCCACATAGAGGCCGATTCCGCGAAAAGCGTCAATGAGGCGCAGCGTGTCTTCGTCATAGGTGATGCCGAGATCTCCGCGGCGCTTATTGCGCTCAATATCGTCGGCGGAGATGGCGATGACGATTTCCGCCTCGTCCTTCATCTCCAGCAGCATCTTTACCTTGCTGTCCGGCGCAAAGCCGGGCAGCACGCGGGAAGCGTGATAGTCGTCAAACAGCTTGCCGCCGAACTCCAGATACAGCTTGCCGCCGAACTGGGCGATACGGTCACGGATGTTCTGGCTCTGCAGCTTTACATACTTGTTGTTGTCAAAACCCATTCTGTTCATGCGCTCCGCCTCTCTCTTTTTTATCTACACAAAAACGCATTTTAACACAGATCGGCGAACAGGACAAGAAAAATTTATCAATCACCTGCCCTCTGAAAATGTTACGAATAAATGCGCAAAGGTTTTTTGAAGTGAACCCCTAAACTATGGGTGTCCATTCTGCTGGGTACAGTTTGGTTAATAATATAAAAAGCAAAACAAAAAGGGCGCGTTGCAAAATGCGAAACAAGTGCGAAAACCCTGGTTGTATCGTAGGGGAGGGCCTTGTGTCCCTCCCGGCGGATCAGAGCTCGTATAGCAAAGAAATGTTCGGCGAATTCACACAATGCGAATTCGCCGAACATTTTCTCAAGACAATACTCCGTGCTGCCGGGAGGGGACACGAGCCCCTCCCCTACGCTGGTGACTGGGCTATGCGCGTATCTTGCAACAGCCCCTTTTGCCTGCGCAGCTTGCCCGTTATGATCAGCTTGGAGACAAACTATACCAAATAATCCAGCGATACCAGGCCTAAGCTCATTTCGCCCGACCCGAACAATTTCAGAGTGTTTTACTGCGTACAGTGGAGTTTACGCGCAAAGGATCACTTCCGCCGGCTTGTTCATCATAAGGCGGCGCGCATCCATCCTTAGCCGGCTTACCACGACAGCTCGACAGCCTTGGCCGGGTGATGGTTCGTGCGGATGGAGGCGATGACGCCGGATTTCATGCGGATGACGCGGTTGGCCATCTTGGCGATCTCCTCGTTATGCGTGACCATAACGAGCGTCATGCCCTCGGCAACGCGCTCCTCCAGCGCCTGAAGGACTTCGATGCTGGTCTCGTAATCCAAAGCAGCCGTTGGCTCGTCGGCCAGGATCATTTGTGGGCGCTTGACAAGAGCGCGGGCAATGGAAACACGCTGCTGCTGACCGCCGCTCATCTGGGAGGGGTAGTTCTCACCCTTGCCGTCAAGCTTCACGATACGCAGCGCCTCCTCAGGGTCGAGGCTGTCCTTGTTGAGCTCGGCGATGTACTTGAGGTTTTGCAGGGCGGTCATATTCGGCATCAGGTTATAGGACTGGAAGATGAAGCCGATGTTGTTCTTCCGGTATTCGGTCAGCGCACGCTCCTTCGCGTGGCTGTAATCCTGTCCCTTGAAGACATAGGAGCCGGAGGTCGCGGTGTCGATGCCGCCGATGATGTTGAGCAGGGTGGACTTGCCGCAGCCGGATTCACCCAGCAGCACCAAAAACTCGCCCTCCATGATATCCACATCGACGCCCTTGAGCACCGGAGTCACAACGTCGCCGTTGCGATACTCCTTGCGGATGCCGCGCAGGGTGGCCAGGACGTTCTTTCTGTGCAGGGAGGCATAGATATCCTCATTGTCATCGCAGTACATGCTCAGGAGGATGCCGAACATGTCCAGGGAGTTGTGCTCATCCTCGCTGATATCCGTGCCGTCAGCCTTGTTGATCAGCAGGACACAACCGATCGGGTCGAAGGCGTCCGCCACCGGGATGCAGTCCACGTTCCGAACTTCGATCCCGGAAAGGAAGTCCAGCCCCCGCAGCGCCGCACCGTCCCCACAGTCATTATGGAGCTCCGCGCTTCTGGACGTTAGCACGCGGCTCACGATGTTGCCCTCCAACGGGCAAACCGCGGTCGTGAGATTCAGATCGCCAATCCAATAGGGGGAACGAAGCACCGGCGTGTCCCCGGTTTTATCCAGATACCATACGATCGCATATTGGAAGCGAACGGTATCCTGAATGATGTCCAGGCCAAGCTGCAACCCCTCGTCCATGCTCTTGGCCGTGGGGATGGCAGCGCTCAGCTGCTTCATTAAACGGATATAGTTGATTTTGCTGTATTCCATGATAACGCTCTCCTGTGATTCAACATCATGATTATCTGATGGCGAAAAATCAAAAAGCTTTTCTTCGCGCCGCGAAGCGGCGCAGCAAAACAGCAGGGCTATTTTGCCGGATAATCATTGCAAGGAACATCGAGCGAATGCTTCAAAGAATCATTCGCCATCCGATGCTCATTATAATCCCTGTCAAGCCGGCTCTCTTATTCCTCTGCGAGCAGAGCGGCTTTCAGCTTCTGCTTCTCCTCATCGCTCATCTCACTGAGCATTTTCAGGATGTCTTTGCCGCCGTTTTCCTCGGCGGTGGGATTGTGCTTGAGCTCTTTATTCGGCTCAAAGCCGTTTTTGTGCGCCCCCTTGCCCCGCTCCAGATACTCGTCATACTTATCCGTGACGGAATCGCTTAGGGCTGCCAACGCTCCGATCCTGACATAAAACAGGTCCTCCAAGAGCTCTTTCAATTCACTCATAGTAACTCTCCTCTTCAATCGCGTTGTTTTTGCTTCTGTACAAATAGAGCCACACGGTACGATACAATATTATAGATGGTACTGCCCCCGGTTGCAAGTTTTTTTTAGTATTTACAAGCCCCCAAAAACCGGTGTATAATTAATCAATACGACAGGAAGCGAGGGGGATTTGAATGCACGCCAAGATCACATTTGAGAAGTGGCTCTTTTCAGAACTGCTGAAAAAAGCGGAGCAAACACATGGCGCAGATGAAATTGCGCTGCTCAGCGAGCGGGAGCGTCTCAGCTACCGGGAGCTGAGAGAACGGGTGGACGGGATCGCAGCAACTTTGGTGCGGGAATACGGAATCCGACCTTCCGACAGGGTCAGCATCATCGGGAAAAATTCCATAAGCTGGATTGTGTTTCTTTTCGCGGTGGTTCGCGCAGGCGGAATCGCCGTGCTGGAAAACCCCGGTCTGCGGGGGCCGGAGATTGCGGCGCACTATGAGAACATGGAAATCAAGCTGATCCTCCGCGGCGAGGTGCGCGAGAGACTGCGCGAGGAGCTCGACAGCGCATTTCGGGGGATACTCTGCCCCATGGAGGATATTGCGCCGGCAAGCGTTGACAGCGAAACGGTCAGGCTGCTCGAGGATATAGAGCGCAGCCGAGGCGCAAACGCTGAAGCGGTCAATATCTTTACATCGGGCTCCACCGCGAAGGCCAAGGCTGTGGAGCTTACGCAGGAGGGGCTGCTGTGGAATGCCGAGCGGCTCACCTGGAGGGTGGACGCGCCCGAGCAGGCCTATAACGCCATCTTCCTGCCCTTTTTCCATATCGGCGGGCTGACGATGCTTTGGCGCTATCTCATCAACGGCGGAACGACGGTGCTGCCCCAAAGCATTACAACCGATGAAATGGTGCGCGTGATCGGAGAGTATGCCGTTCACGAGATGTTCAATATCCCGATGCTGTTTGTGGAGCTGACGAAGCATCCCCGCTTTGAGGAGGCGATACGGCCTAATATGCAGCTCTTGGTCAGCGCCGGCGCGGATCTGGCCTCAGATACGATGCGGCGTCTGGAGAAGCAGTATGACGCTCTGGTTCTCAATGGCTACGGCATCACGGAGAACAGCGGCGGCAACGCCGCCCCGGCTGTCACGACATCTGAGGAAAAGCGCTATGCCACCTTGGGCAGGCCACTGGATGATGTCGATATCTGCATCTCTCCGGTTCGGAACACGGTCTTCGACCCCGTGGAGCGGCTTCCCGCCATGGAGCAAGGGGAAATCCTGATAAAGAGCCAGGGACTCATGCTGGGCTATGTCGGCATGGACGCGCGCGAGAGCGGCATCAATGCCGAGGGCTACTTTCACACCGGCGACATCGGCTATCTGGACGAGGATGGCTGCCTGTGCATCGTCGGAAGGAAGAAGAATATCATTATCAAGGCCGGGGAGAATATCCTGCCCGGTGAGATCGAAGCCCCGCTCAAGCAAATGCCCGGGGTAAAGGACGCAGTGGTGGTCGGCGTGCCGGATGAAAAATACGGCGAGGAGATCGCCGCCTGCCTGATCCTGGAGGAGGGGGCAGCGATCACTCTGGACACGGTGACCGCCGTTCTGGAAAAGCGCATGACCCGGCTCAAGCTTCCCGGATACCTGTTTTTCTATGAGTCATTCCCGCGGCTGGCAGGGGGAAAGCTGGATTTACAGGCCTTGAAGGCAGACGCACAGAGACGAGCTGGAGGGGAAGGATGATGGG
>CAJOCV010000076.1 GCA_905233785.1 uncultured Oscillospiraceae bacterium | reverse complement strand
CGCAAGACGGAATCGTTACGGAAAATCGCAGAAAGGGGATGTGAAAAAGGCTACTTTTCACATCCCCTTTTTCGTTTATTCTTTTGTTTTCTCCTCGGCGGGCGGTTCGGTCCGCAAGGCCTCCCCCTCGGGAATCTGCGCAGCTGTGGGCGCCTCGTCGCTCATGGAGATTTTGCGGGCGGGACGCTCGATGGTCTTGTCCTTCGCGGCAAGCTTCGCCTGCCTGACGCTCTCGGGCATGAACTCGCCGTGTGCGAAGTAATAGTCAAACTCCTCGCCCTCCATGGTCTCATGCTCAAGCAAGTACTCCGCAATGGCGCGCAGCTCGTCTGCGTGTTCGGTGAGAATCTTCTCGCAGTCGGCCGCGGCGCGGTCAAAGATGGCCTTGACCTCCTCATCGATGGCGGCGGCGGTCTCCTCGGAATAGCTCTTGGTCTGTCCGAAATCACGCCCGATGAAGATGGAGTGGCCGGAGCTGTCGTAGGAGATGGGTCCGAGGCGCTCGCTCATACCGTATTTTGTCACCATATCCCGTGCCATAGAGCTCGCGGACTGAATATCGCCGGAGGCGCCGGTGGAAATATCCTCCAGGAAGAGCTTCTCCGCCGTGCGCCCGCCCAGAGCGACCACGATGTTTTCATAGAGCTCGGCGCGGGAAGTGAAGTTCTCCACGTCCTCCTGCGGGCGGAAGAGCGTGAAGCCGCCGGCGGGTCCGCGGGGAATGATCGTGATATAGTGCACCGGATCCACATTCTTGCAGAACTTTGCGGCGACGGCGTGGCCGGACTCGTGGTAGGCGGTCAGGCGGCGCGCCTTGTCGCTCATCTTGCGGCTCTTCTTCTCCGGGCCCATCTGCACCTTCAGGATGGCCTCGTCAATATCCTCCTGGGCGCACGGCGAGCAGCGCGGCCTCGTTCATGAGGTTTTCGAGGTCGGCGCCCGCAAAGCCGGGCGTACCCTTGGCGATGCTGTTCAGATCCACATCCTCGGCAAGCTGCTTGTCGCGGGAATGAATCTTCAAAATGGCCTCACGCCCCTTGATGTCGGGCAGACCGACATAGACCTGGCGGTCAAAGCGGCCGGGACGCAGCAGCGCGTTATCCAGAATGTCGGCGCGGTTGGTGGCCGCCATGACGATGACGCCCTCGTTGTTGCCGAAGCCGTCCATCTCCACCAGCAGCTGGTTCAGGGTCTGCTCGCGCTCGTCATGCCCGCCGCCGAGGCCGGAGCCTCTCTGACGGCCGACCGCGTCGATCTCGTCGATGAAGATGATGGCGGGGGCGACCTTCTTGGCCTGGTCGAACAGATCGCGCACACGGCCAGCGCCGACGCCGACGTAGAGTTCTACGAAGTCAGAGCCGGAGATGGACAGGAACTGTACATCCGCCTCCCCTGCCACGGCCTTGGCGAGCAGGGTCTTGCCGGTGCCCGGAGGGCCGACCAGCAGCACCCCCTTGGGGATGCGCGCGCCCATGGCGGTATAGGCCTTGGGATCCTTGAGAAAATCGACGATCTCCGCCAGCTCCTCCTTCTCCTCGTCGCAGCCCGCCACGTCGCGGAAGGTCTTCTTGTTCTTCTCCTCGCTGCCGAGACGGGTGCGCGCCTTGCTGAAGCGGGCAACGCCGCCGGCGCCGCCGCCACCCATGCGGTTCATCATCACATACCACAACACCATCGCGCCGCCCATGAGCAGCAGATAGGGGATGATGCTCGCCCACCAGGGTACGACGTAGCCCGGCTCATAGTTGTAATCCTCGAGGATGCCGCTGGCTTTCTGTTCGGCAATCAGCTCATGGAAATCCTCGTAGAAAACCGAGAAATTGTAGAGGTCATAGGTCATTTCCTCCGTGACCTCGGGATCGTCCGTGCGCACTTCGAGATACAGCACGGTGCCGGAGGAACCGGGGCGGGTGGCAAAATACTTGACCTTCTCCTGCTGGAAGAGATCCACCAGTTCGGAATAGCTCTTGACCTCATTGGCCGGCTCCGTGCGCGTCATGGTGAAGATGACCGCCACCATGATGATCAGCAGCAGCGCGTAAAAGCCAAGATCACGGGTTCTGTTTCGATTGGGTTTCAAACAAACATCTCCTTTTCGTCAGAAGAAGCCCGCTCCGATCCGTTTTCGCGGTTTCCGCAAGAGCCGTGAAAACCGCAGATTCGCAGTCTCCTTCTTCCTCTCCGACGCAGGCGCAAAGGATCGCGCCCGCGCCGGTAAGTCGATTCAGCTATAGATTTCCGGCTTCAGCACGCCGATAAACGGCAGGTTCCGGTATCTTTCGTTGTAGTCGAGCCCGTAGCCTACAACAAAGGCGTCGGGGATCTCAAAGCAGGAGTAGTCGGCGTAAATGTCCGCCTTACGGCGGGCGGGCTTATCCATCAGCGTCGCCACGGCGATGGAGGCGGGCTTGCGCACCATGAGATAGTTCTTCAGATAGTTGAGTGTGATACCGGAGTCCAGAATATCCTCCACCAGGATCAGGTGCCGCCCCTCGATGTTCTGGCTCAGATCCTTGTTGATCTTCACAGCGCCGGTGGAGGTGGCGCCGCTGTAAGAGGACACCGCCATAAAGTCCATGGAGCAGTCAATGTCCACATGGCGCATCAGATCCGCCATAAAGATAAAGCAGCCCTTCAGCACACCGACAAAAATCGGATCCTTGTCCTTGTAGTCCGCGGTGATTTTCCGTCCGATCTCGGCTACGGCTGCTTCCAGCTCCTCCTCGGTGATCAGAACTCTCTCGATCGCTTCTTTCACGTCACATCCTCCAGATTGTCTATTTTGAGACAGAGCGTCAGATCTCCCTCGTCAGGCAGCGTCCTCTCCTCCACGGCGATGCCGTGAACCGCGAGAATGCCTGCCCCGTCGCGAAAAACCGGCGTTCGATCACGCTGGGTCTGGGAGTAACCGGCCTCGGCAAAGAGCGCTTTCAGGCTCTTGCCGCAGCCGCGGCGCGCGGGATGCATCCGATCCCCCGGACGGCGTCCGGTACAGAGGATTTCGTTCCCGCATAGTTTCTCATATTTAAAGCAATAAGTCTTGAACAAGCTATTAACTTTTTGATTGTATTCAACCAGTTTCGCCCTTACGCGGATGCCCGCCTCCGGAATCTCCACGCTCTCGCCCGGTCGAATCACACGATCCGGGATTCGCACCGCTTCTGGCACTTCAAAGTAAACTCTCCCCCGCTCCCGTCGCAGGCGCTGACCCGGAAGATCAAGAAGCCCCGTTCCCTCGCCCCGGCAGAATTGCAGCACTTCCTCCACATGCTTGGCACTCAAGCTGTTTTTGCACAGCTTACGCACCACGCGGGATGATATAGATGGGTGAACGCCGATCAGCTCCTCCACCGGAACGCTTCCGTCCCGATACTGCTTCTCGAGGAAGCTTTGGGCAAGGCTGTCTAACAGTTCCTCGTCCCGCCGCAAAAGCGCGGCCGTCGCGGCGGCGGCGGACACAAAGGCGGGGTTTAGCTCCCGCAGGACGGGCAGAACGCTGTGGCGGATGCGGTTGCGGCGGTATCGCTCGTCGGCGTTGCTCTGATCCTCGACATGGGGCAGAGCATTCTCCGCCAAATACGCTTCGATCTCGGCGCGGGATGTCTCCAGCAGAGGGCGCACGATGCGCCCTCTCTGGGGCGGGATGCCGCAAAGCCCGCGCAAGCCGCTTCCCCGGGTCAGGTTTAGCAGCAGCGTTTCCGCGTTGTCGTCGGCGTTGTGGGCGGTGGCGATTATATCACAGCCAAGCGCGTCCGCGGTCTTTTCGAGAAAGGCGTAGCGCAGCGTCCGCGCGGCCTCCTCGACGCCCTGGCGGCGGGCTTTTGCATAAGAAGGCACGTCGCCGTGCTCTATGATACAGTTTATGCCGTATTTGCGGCAGAAATCCGCCACAAATTCCGCGTCCTGTTGCGAAGCCTCGCCACGCAGCCCGTGCTCGTAGTGGGCGGCAAAAACCTGGATCCCCATCGCCTCCCGCCTGGACCAGAGCAGATGCAGCAGGCAGATCGAATCGCTTCCGCCCGAGACGGCGCAGAGCACCCGGCTGCCGCGGGGCAGCAGCGCTTCAGTAATCCTCATGCCGTCGCTCCAGAGAACTGAAGGAGGTATATTCCGGCAGCCAGTTGAGCTCCACCGTGCCGGTGGCGCCCTTTCGGTTTTTCAGAATGATGGCCTCGGCCATGTTTGGGTTTTCGCATTCACGGTTATAGTAACCCTCGCGGTAGAGGCCGATGACCACGTCCGCGTCCTGCTCAATGGCGCCGGATTCACGCAGGTCGCTGAGCTGCGGGCGCTTATCCTGGCGAGACTCGTTTGCACGGCTGAGCTGGCTCAGGCAAACGACGGGAACGTTTAGTTCCTTCGCCATGATCTTGAGCATGCGGCTGATGTCGCTGACGGCCTGGGTGCGGCTCTCGTTCGACCAGTTGTGTCCGCTGCCCGAGGACTGCATGAGCTGGAGGTAATCAATCACGATCAGGTCGATCTTCGGCAGTCTCCGGCATTGGGCGTTCATATCCGAGACGGAGAGGGTCGGGTTATCGTCGATGCGGATGTCCGCCGCCGCGAGCGCCTGCGCCGCTTCGGAAACCTCGCGCCATTGCTGCGGCGAAAGCTCGCCCGTCAGCAGGTTTTTGAGCGGCACCAGCGCCGCGCGGGAGAGAAGGCGCATGGCAAGCTGCTCCCGGCTCATTTCCAGCGAGAAGACCGCGACGGTTTTGCCGAGATTCAAGCCCGCGTAGAGCGCGAAGTTCAGGCCGATGCTGGTCTTGCCCATGCCCGGTCGCCCGGCGGCGAGGATCAGCTCGGACTTGTTGAGGCCAAGGATCGTGCTGTCCAGATCGGGAAGCCCCGTGGACAGGCCGGGGATCTTGTTGCCGGAGTTTGCCGCCTCGTTTAACTCGTCGAACACGTTCTGCACCACCGCGGAGATGGGCAGCAGCCCTCCCACGTTCCGTCCGCTGCGCAGAGCGTAGATCTTCTGTTCGGCGATCTCCAGCGCGGTGTCGGCCTCGCCGGTACCTTCATAGACAAGCGTATTGATTTCATCGGCCGCCTCGCCAAGGCGCCGCAGCAGCGCGCGGTCGCGCACGATGGCCGCGTACTCAAGCACATTCGCCGCTGTGGGCGTGACGCGCATGATCTCCGCCACATAGCTCTCGCAGGTATCCGTCCAGACGCCGCGCACCTTCATCTGGTCGAGTACCGTAACGGGGTCGATCGTCTGACCGTAGGAGAACATGGCGAGCATGGTCTCGAAGATGTCGCGGTTGAGCTTGATGTAGAACTCGTCCGCCTTCAGATGCTCCAGCACCTCCGGGATGCAGCGCGCATCAATGAGCATAGAGCCGATGACCGCCTGCTCCGCCGGGGCGGAATGCGGTGTTTTTTTGCCTAACAGCTCGTCCATACAAAAACCTTTCCTTGTCGGCTCCCCTGCCAGGGAAGCTGTCAGCGAAGCTGACTGAGGGGGTGTCCGTCTCTGAACGCGCCCCTATCGGCCCCCGGAGGGGGAAGCGGGTGTCGGTCGGTGCTTACTTGTCCTCGATCACGAGCACGTTGATCGTGCCGCTGACCTCGTAGCCGAGCTTGGCCTTGACGTTAAAGCTGCCGAAGTTCTTGATGGGGTCGGCCTGGACGATCTTGTTCTTTTCGATGTCGATGTCGAACTGCTCCTTGAGCGCCTTGCTGATGGCCTCGGAGGTGACAGCGCCGAAAAGCTTGCCATTGCTGCCGGCCTTGGCGCGCACGGTGACCTGCACACCCTCAAGCTTCCTGGCGTTTTCCGCCGCCTGCGCCTTCTCACGGGCGGCCTGGGCGGCCTTGGCCTTTTCCTTGAGCTTGAAGGCGTTGATGGCGTCGGGCGTGGCTTCGGAGTCGGAGGCCAGGCCGCGCGGCAGCAGATAGTTGCGGGCGTAGCCGATGGAGACCTCCTTCATCTCGCCCTTCTTGCCCTGACCGCGTACATCGGTATTGAAAATGACTTTCATTGTATGATCTCCTTTCCCTAATGTCCCCTGCGGGAACAAGCGAATCGTGAAAAGCGAAAAGGTGTGGCGTCCCCTTCTATACGTCGCGACTAACGATTCCCTGTTCTCTGTTCACTATTCCCTTTGATTTTATCCAAAATATTCGTCGATCACCGCGTAAACCTGCTTCACGGCATCCTCAAGTGTGCTCTCCTTGAGCTGAGCCGCCGCGGCGCTGCGGTTGCCGCCGCCGCCGAGCTTTTCCATCAGAATCTGCACGTTCACATCCCCGATGGAGCGGGCGGAAATATTGATGTTCCCCTTCCCGTCCGGCGAGACCACCACAGAAGCGTCCACCCCCGAAATGTTCAAAAGCTCATCCGCCGCCTTCGCCGCGACGACGCGGTTCTGCGGCTCATCCGGCGCCGCGACTGCGACCTTGCCATGCAGCGTTGCCTGCTGCAAAATCTTATACCGGGCTACCGTATCATCCAGCCCGGACTGGAAAAGCTTTTTGACCTCCGCCGTGTCGGCTCCGCCGCGGCGCAGATAGGCCGCCGCGTCAAAGGTGCGCTCGCCGGTACGGATAGAGAAGCTCTTCGTATCGAGCACGATGCCGGCGAGCAGCGCCTCCGCCTCACAGCGGAGCAGATCCGTCAGCTCCGTAACCTCCTGCAAAATCTCTGTCACCAGTTCGCAGGCAGAGGAGGCGTAGGGCTCAATGAAGCCCAGCGCCGCGTTATGGATGTAGGTCGCGGCTACGCGGTGGTGGTCAATGACCGCCACGCGGTTGCACTTTTCCAGAAGCTCCGCGTCCTCCACCTGCTCGGGGCGGTTCGTATCCACAACAACGAGGAGCGTGCGCCCGTCCGCCATCTGGCGAGCCTCCTTGGGGCTGACAAAGGCCGCCTTGTAATTCTCGTCCTTTTGCAGCCGTTCTATGAGGCTGTGGCTCGCGTTATGCTCCAGATCCATGGCAACGTGCACACGCACGCCGCACTTTCGCGCAAGACAGCAGATGCCGACGGCAGCGCCCACGGCGTCGAGATCGGCGAAGCGGTGCCCCATCACGAGCACCTGAGACGAATCGCGCATGAGCTCGGCCAGGGTGTTGGCCATCACGCGGGACTTGACCTTCGTGCGTTTTTCGACCTCGAGCCCGCGTCCGCCAAAGAACTCAAAGCTCAGGCGGTTCTTTACGACCACCTGATCGCCGCCTCTCGAGAGCGCAAGCTCCATCGCCTTATCGGCATACTGCAGTCCCTCGCCCAGAGAATCCCCCTCCTCGCCGAAGCCGATGCTGATGGAGGCGGTGATGCCGTTGGGACTCTCGATCTGGTGCATCTGCTCGACGACGGGAAAGCGGCTCTGCTTCATGTCGTCCAGATCCTTTTTTTCAAACACCGCGAGATAACGGTCACGGTCATAGCGGCGCAGGATGCCGTGATAACCCTCGCACCACTGGCTGAGGCGCTCCTCCACCGCGTCGCGCAGCTCGTTGCGCACACGCTCGGTCTGGTTGCGTCCCAGTTCGTCCAGATTGTCGATGATGATGATGCCGGGAACAGGCCGGCTCTGCTGGAAGCGGGAGCGCATTTCCTCCGCGTCCGTCACGTCCACCCAATAGGTGACGCCGGTAAAGGAGGCTTCCCCCCCTTTCTCGCCGCGAATCAGGTTTCCGTGCAGCTGGTACTTGCGTCCGCCAATGTCCAGCAGGGTCGGGTACTGCTCCCGCCCGTCCAAAAGCCACTTGCCGGAGAAACCGGGAATCATCTCCTCCATATGCGCGTCCAGGCGCTTGGTGGTGACGCCAAAGATCTTAAAAAACATGTCGTTGCCCCAGACAACGCTGGAATCGTCCAGACGGAAGACGGCCATGGGCAGCGGAAAGTTTGCCAGGGTGCTGCTTTTGGCGCTGTCCCCGTTATAGATCAGCGACTCGGCATAGCTCGTAAGCTTCTGGCTGCGGGCGCGGCGGGCGAAGATCGAGAAGACCAGCAGGATGACAAAGACCGTCCCCTCCGCCGCGGCAAGCAAAAGCTCCCCTCTCCACGCCGTGAGCAGTGCAAAAACCGCCATAAAAAACAGCAGGATCGCCATTCCCGACTCGGACAGGCGTCTGATTTTCGGATCTGTTTTCAAAATCACACCTCCCACATTCGGCAGATATGCGCGTTCATTTCCATCAGATACGAATACAAGCTTAGGGAGACGATGATGAAATCAGCAAGAGCGAATCCCGAGAAAAATTGTGTTCTGATGATGGCACGCATTGAGCAGGAATCCTTTGTGTATTGCAAGAAAAAGTGACGAAATCAGGGCGCAAATGATCCGGGATGCGCCGCAGGCGATTTCATTAGCATATAACTTGGATTATAGCAAAAAGATGGCGTCTTCGCAACTAATATTTTCCGTTTTCCGGCAAACACTACACGCAGAACAGAAAAAAATGATTTGCGTGAGCAGGGAGCCGCTGTCCTTTCGCGGCGACCGACGAAGGAGGACGCACTATGAAAGCTGTGATTATGGCGGGCGGAGAGGGCACGCGGCTCAGAGCCGTCACCGGAACGCTGCCAAAGCCGCTCGTACCGCTGTTGGGAAAGCCGATGATGGAGCATATTCTTCAGTTATTGAGGCATAACGGCTTTACCGAGATCTGCGCCGCCCTGCGCTACCGCTCGAGCGATATCCGCAACGCCTTCGGTGACGGGCGGCGGCTGGGGCTTTCGATCCAGTATCGGGTGGAGGATGCGCCCCTGGGCACGGCGGGCGGCGTGAAAAACTGCGCCGATTTCTACGCAGACGAGGATTTTCTCGTCATCAGCGGGGACGCGGCCTGTGACTTTGATCTCAAAGCCCTGATGGCGCGGCACCGGGAAAGCGGCGCCGCCGTCACGATCGCGCTTTCCCGTGAAGCCACGCCCCTGCGCTATGGTCTCGCCGTTACGGACAGTGAAAACCGTGTGCGTTCCTTTGTGGAAAAGCCCAGCTGGCCGCGCGTCGTAACCGATCTTGTGAACACGGGAATCTATGTGCTCTCACCGCGCGCCATGGCCTGTGTGCCGCCGCGGCAGCCCTTTGACTTCGCCAAAGACCTGTTTCCGCTGCTGCTGGAGCAGGGAGAGACGCTGCTGGGGCTGCCGATGGAGGGCTACTGGTGCGATGTGGGGACGCCGCTGAGCTACTATCAATGCTGTGTGGACGCGCTGGAGGGACGGCTGAAGCTGAACATCCCCGACGGTTTTTTCCCGCCTCTGCCGGAGGAAGCCGATACCGTGCCGGAAAACGCCAGCGTGACGCTGGAATGTACCTGTCGCAGCCGGGCGCAGCTCATGGGGGCGCTTTCGGAGCTGATGCTGGAGCTGGACGCGGACTACGCCGACGGCATCCGTCTGACCCGTGACAACTTCTCTCTGCATGTCTCTCCCCTGTCCGACGCTTCCGCCCTGCGCATCGCCGTGCAAAGCGAGGACACGGAATTTGCCCGCTCCCTCGCCCTCTCTCTGCGGCAGGTATGCCAGGCGCTGAACTTATAGCTACAGCGCCTGCGAAACAGCGTTTGGCATAAAAAGGGGCTGTGATTTTTCACAGCCCCAGAGCTTCGGTAGAAATATTCGAACTTTTCCGCGATGATTCAGATGGGTGTCTGCCTGTCATAGCGAGGCAAAAGCAGCTTTTTCTCATTCGCTTTTGCCGTCTATCCAGACTTCGCCAGTCTCCCAAGCGCTACTTTCTCGTCGGGATAATCTCGATCCAATATCCGTCCGGGTCTTCGAGGAAATAGATCCCCATGGAAGGGTTTTCAAAGCAGATGCAGCCCATGGCCGCGTGCTTTGCGTGGGCGGCCTCGAAATCATCCACGCGGAAGGCCAGATGATATTCCTGCTCGCCGAGATCGTAAGGCTCGCCGCGCTGGGTCATCCAGGTCAGCTCCAGCCGAAAATCCGTAACGCCGTCGCCGAGGAAGACGATCTTGAAGCTTCCGTCGGCGGCGTTTTTTTCCCGCACGGGCTTGAGCCCCAGCGCTTCGTCATAGAATTTCAGGCTGCGCTCCAGATCCAGAACGTTAAAATTGAAATGGTTGAATGTAAATTGCACTTTCCCTCACCCCCGTTTTCATGTTATCAGATTTCACCATAAATTGCAAGCGGGCATAGGATAGGGCGAGGTGTAAGTATGAATCACGACTTAACGCTCTGCTCCCTGCGCCCGGGGGAAGGCGGGCGTGTGCGCGCGCTGCGTGTACACGGCTCCATGCGCCTGCGGCTGCGGGAGCTGGGGCTCATTGAGGGGGCTTATCTTCGCTGCCTCGGGCGAAGCCCCCTGGGCGACCCCGCGGCTTATGAGCTCTGCGGGGCGGTGCTCGCCTTGCGGGACCGGGACAGCCGGGAGATTTGGATCGAACGGAGGGAGGACGGGAATGCGGACGCATGTGATCGCGCTGGCGGGACTGCCGAACGTGGGAAAGAGCACGGTCTTTAACCGGCTCACAGGGCTGCACCAGCACACCGGAAACTGGACGGGCAAAACCGTCTCCTCCGCCCGGGGAAGCTTCAGCACGGCGCGCCGCCGCTGTCTGCTGGTGGACGTTCCGGGCGCTTACTCTCTCGCCGCCCGCTCCGACGACGAGCGGGTGGCGCGGGACTTTCTGCTCTCCGACGAGGCGGAGGCGATCCTGCTGGTCTGCGACGCGGGGCTGCTGGAGCGCAATCTCTTTTACGCCCTGCAGGTGCTTGCGCTGGGAAAGCCGGTGCTGCTGTGCCTGAATCTGATGGACGAGGCGGCGCGGCGGGGCTTAACGCTCGACCTGCCGCTGCTCTCCGAGCGGCTGGGCGTCCCGGTGGTGGGCGTTTCCGCGCGAAAACGCGGCAGCCGCCGCATTCTGCTGGACGCCATCGACGCGCTGCTGGACGCGCCGCGCTCCCCCGCCCCGATCCCGCTGCCCGCCGACGAGGAGGCGCGTACCGCCGCGCTGGTGCGCGAGGCGGAAGCGATCTGCCGGGGCGTGGTGCGGGGCAGGCAGCAGCTTCCCGCGCGGGATCGCCGCATTGACCGGGTGCTGACCGGGAAGCTGTTTGCTTTTCCGGTCATGCTCCTGCTGCTGGCGCTGGTGTTTTATCTGACCATTGCCGGGGCAAACGCGCCCTCGGCGTTTTTGTCCCGGCTGCTCTTCTCACTGGAAGCGCCGCTCGCGGCCTTTCTTTCCCGCCTCGGGCTTCCGGCGCGGCTGAGCGCCATGCTGACCGAGGGTGCTTACCGCACGCTGAGCTGGGTCGTGTCGGTGATGCTGCCGCCGATGGCGATCTTCTTCCCGCTTTTTACGCTGCTGGAGGATCTGGGCTATCTGCCGCGCGTGGCCTACAATCTCGACCGCCCCTTTCAGCGCTGCGGCGCCTGCGGCAAGCAGTGCCTGACCATGGCGATGGGCTTTGGCTGCAACGCGGCGGGGGTGACGGGCTGCCGCATCATCGACTCGCGGCGGGAGCGGCTGCTTGCGGTGCTCACGAACAGCTTTGTCCCCTGCAACGGGCGCTTTCCGCTGCTGATCGCGGTGATCACGATGTTTTTCGCGCCGCGCTCGACGCTGGGCGCGTCGCTTATGCTGACGGGGGTGATCGCTGTGAGCGTGCTGCTGAGCTTTGCCGCCACGGCGCTGCTCTCGGGGACGCTTTTGCGCGGGGAGCCGTCCTCCTTCGTGCTGGAGCTGCCGCCCTACCGCCGTCCCCAGCTCGGGCAGATCCTCGTCCGCTCGCTGCTGGACCGGACGCTCAAGGTGCTGCTGCGCGCGGCGGCAGTGGCGGCGCCGGCGGGCGCTGCGCTGTGGCTGCTTGCCAACACGCGCGCGGGCGACGGAAGCCTGCTGCTCAAGGCCGCGGCGCTGCTGGACGGCGCGGGGCGCTTTCTCGGGCTGGACGGGGCGATTTTGCTGGCCTTTCTGCTGGGGCTTCCGGCGAACGAAACGGTGCTGCCCATCCTGCTGATGATCTACACCGCGGGCGGCAGCCTCATGGAGCCGGGAGCCTTGGCCGACGTTCATGCGATTTTGCTGCAAAACGGCTGGACGGCGGGGACGGCGGCATGCATGCTCTGCTTCACGGTGCTGCACTGGCCGTGCTCCACGACGCTGCTGACCGTAAAGAAAGAGACCGGCGGCTGGGGCTGGACGGCGCTCGCCGCCCTCTTGCCCACGGCCTTCGGTCTGATCCTTTGCAAACTATTGTCGGGGATTTGAAGAATTTGTATCTGTGCTTGTGCTAAGCCATCGGGCGAAGACGCGGATTCTGCGTCTTCGCCCGATGGTTTTATGGGGTATTTGATCGTACCGTACGGGCGACCGCAAGGGTCGCCCCTACGATGGTGACTGGGCTATGCGCGTATTTTGCAACAGCCCCTTTTATAGGGTATTTGATCGTACCGCACGGGCGACCGCAAGGGTCGCCCCTACGGCGCGATTTAGGTGCGGCGCTTTTTGATAACGATCACGGCGGCGAGTCCCGCGCCGGAGAGCGCCAGGATCGCAAGCCAGAGGGCGAGGTTCGTTTCATCGCCGGTCTTCGGGGCGAAGACGCCGCCGGCGCTCTGCGCGGGCTTGACGGTGACGGTGTAATCCACCTTGCCGTTATCGAAGAGGATCCTGACGCCGCGCGGCCCGGTCTTGAGCTTTTCAAGCGTCGCTGCCTTGAGCGTCACAACGGTGCTGCCTTTGACGGCGCTGTAGTCGCTCGCCGAGAGCGCGGCACCGTCGATACTCACGCCGGTGAAATGATCGAAGGAATCGTCAAACTCGCCGGAGAGCTTCACGGTGAGAACCACGTCCTTGCCGCTGCCCTTGTACCAGGTATGAGCAGCGTCGTTCGCAACGCCGTTCACCGAGGCGATGGTGTAGACGGGATTGCCGATGACAAAGTCCGCGGTGGCCTCGCCGCCGAGATAGTTATCGCTCTGGGCGATCACAGCCTTGACGGTATACGTGCCGGGAGCGCTGGGAACCGCTTCAGAGAAGCTGTCGCTGCCCTTGAGGGCATAAGTATAGCTTACTGTGCCGTTGCCGCTATTGCCGCTGAGGACAGGCGCGTTGGCCTTCTCGCCGTAGTTCCAGCCTTTCACGCTGACTGTGGGCGTGATGGCGGCTCTGGCGACCGCGACAACCACATCGACGTTCTCAACGACATTGTAGTTATCCGTGTCGCTCGGGGTAAAGGTTGCAAGGAAGTTGTTTGTGCCAACATTGCCGACGCTGGCGCTGCTGTCCGCCCAAGTCCAGCCATCGGGCAGGGTCACGTCCGCGAGCGTGTCGCCGTAGGTCGCGGTGAGACCGGTGGGCGCGGTGTAACTTGGATCGGCCTTGGCGACCGTCACGGAAACAGAGACATTCTCTACGACATTGTAGTTATTCGTGTCGCTCGGGGTAAAGGTTGCAGGGAAGCTGTTTGTGCCAGCATTGCCAACACTGGTGGTGCTGTCCGCCCAAGTCCAGCCATCGGGCAGGGTTACATCCGCGAGCGTGTCGCCGTAGGTCGCGGTGAGACCGGTGGGCGTGGTGTAAGTGGGGTCGGCCTTGGCGACCGTCACGGAAACAGAGACATTCTCTACGACATTGTAGTTATTCGTGTCACTCGGGGTAAAGGTTGCAAGGAAGCTGTTTGTGCCAGCATTGCCAACACTGGTGGTGCTGTCCGCCCAAGTCCAGCCATCGGGCAGGGTCACGTCCGCGAGGGTGTCGCCGTAGGTCGCGGTGAGACCGGTGGGCACGGTGTAACTTGGATCGGCCTTGGCGATGGTCACGGTCACACACGCCGCCTCGATGTCGTTATGGTTTTCATCGCCCACGACCTTGTACCAGACGTAGTAGGTTCCGGCGTTGGCAGCAGTAGGGATGGATGTGGTATAAAGGTTTTCATCCGTCGGGGCTGTGTTCTCGGTGGTCACAGCGTAGTACATCGTGCCGCCAGTTGCGGAACCGGCGTTGACCAGTTCCCGTGCCTCGCCGGTGAATGCCAGTTCTTTGGCCGTCGGCGCGGTGAAGGTAACGTCTGCTTTTGCAATGCTAACATTGGCAGACCCTCTCAGCGCGGAGCGATTTTCAGCCTTCACCTCATAATAAACCGTGTAGTTGCCCGCATTCGTGTATTCCGGTACCAAATGCTGTACCATACTTCACCGTAGTCCCGGAGGCGGGATCCGTTGCCGAAACAGTAATGCCATGGGAGGAACCGTCATATGTGCCGCTATATCCTGTCGCGCTGCCTTCTACCCTTGGATTAAACACCACTTTAAAAGTATATGGGTTTTCCCATGATCCATCGCCACCGGTACATTTGACACCCGTTACGATCTCGCCGCCATTTGCATCATCTGTCCATCCAAGCCACATGGAGCAGTACCACCACTGATTTTCAGCATATATAAGCGTAAAGTCAGGGAAGGTCCAATATTCCCCACTTTCATCCCAAGTTGGCGTTGGAATCTGGTATGTCATGCCATAATAGTAGGATGCATCTTCCGTTTTTGCTGTCCAGTAAATGTCATTGTTATCCCCATCTTGAAAATTGACGTAACAATAATCGCTGAGATACAGTACATCGCCTATATTGTAAACTCTGCCCTCGAAAGGATTCGTTCTTTCAAATCGTAATATCGTCAGCGTCTGATTGTCGGAGGCAAGTGTCGTGTCTGTCGCCTTTACGCGCACATAGTAGGTTCCGGGAACAAGACCTGTGATGTCGCTGCCGGTTCCGGTAGTCCAATCAGCCGCATCCGACTTCTTGTATTCCATCGCGGTGGTAACACCGGTGAGCTTGCCGTCGTTGTTGTCCCTGGTCTTGCAGTTCTCCGCGGCGGCTGTCGTGGGCGCAGCCGGTTTGGTCTTCGCCGTCGGCGCGGTCAGCGTGATCGCAGCGTCAGCGGTCGGCGTGCC
>CAJOCV010000075.1:3554-11984 GCA_905233785.1 uncultured Oscillospiraceae bacterium | reverse complement strand
CCCCAAAGGGGACTCCGTTGTAGTAAAAACTCCCCCGGGTTTCCCCGGGGGAGCAGTCCGCGCATGCCGTGCCGGCCCAATTATAACCTGCACGAGAGGGCAGGTGGGTCGCCTAAGTTCTGTTTCGCTGCTTCCAACGTCCGACATGGAGTCGGGAGGCCTGCAATCCGCAGATTCAAATCGGCATCCCTTATGAGAGATGTGGGTTTAATGAGCCGCCATGCCCCGAGAGGCATACACGCACACCGCAGAACTTTGTATTCAGTTTATGCCGGGGGAGGGAAGCTTATTCCTCCTCCTCGTCATCAAAGAGCAGGACCATGAAGTGCTCGTACACATCCTGGAGCTGCGCCTCATCGTCAATGGACTCGTAAACCTCATCCCCGTTTTCATCCAGAACAGCGCGCAGGATGATGATGCCATAATCCGGGTCGTTTTCATCCATATCGGCGGGCAGAAAGGCCATATAGGTCTCTCCGTTATAATCCATGGTGTCCAGCACCTCAAGCTCAAACTCCTGGCCGTCGTCATCAATGATGGTGATGAAATCGCTGCCGAATTCCTCGCTCATATCCGTACCTCCTGTTTTCACTGTCGCTATTGTAACCCAAGTTCGTCAAGAAATCAATATAAATCTATCAATCGAGAGCTATCAATTTTTGAAGCATCCGCTTACGATCCAAGGTCTTCCAGCAAGAGCAGAAGCTCCTGCCGGGACAGCACCGGGATCCCGGCCTGCACCATGGCGCGGTCGGCATTGCGCAGACAGCGAAGCTCGATCTTCGTCACGCGCAGGGGTTCCCGGCTGCGCGCTGTCTCATACACGGCCACGTAGCCGCCGCTTTCGCGCAGATAGTATAGCGCGCTCTCCGCGCGCGCGGCGTAGCTGTCATAAATTTCGTGGGGAAGGCTCCGGTCTTCCGGCGTCCCCAGTCCGCGCCAGGCCTCCGCGCCGGTGAAGGCCGCCGCGGCAGCAAGCAGCATTAAAAGCGCAATGCGCAGTCTCAATCCCATTTTTCAATCCTCCGTTTTGCATTTTTGTGATATTTTTCCTGCTTTTTGGGAAAATATTCTCAGAGGGAAGCGGGCAATTTGTAAATGGTTCTTAAATTTTCCTAAATTTGCCCCCGATGGTTGACATGATGTGGTATACTGTTTCTACTTTCAATCACCGCGCAAGGGAGGTGTTTCACGCGATATGAAGGAAAACCGGAGCGATCGTATGCCCAAGGGACTGCGCATGGCCTTGAAGGCCGCGGGCGTCACCGTGGATGTGACTTCCTCTGTCGTCGGCTCTGTTTTTAAGGTCTTCGGTTCGATCCTGCTGATCCTGCTGGTCGCGGGGCTGTTGTTTGCCTGCATCTTCGCTTACTATGTGAAAAACTTCCTGACGCCAAGCATGGATCTCTCGCTGGAGGATTTCCAACTTTCGGAATCCAGCACCATCTGGTATCAGAATTCCGCCGGGGAATGGCAGCAGCTCAAAACACTGGCCGGGAAATACAAACGCATCTGGGTGGATATAGAGGATATTCCCGAGCATATGCAGCAGGCGCTGGTGGCCATTGAGGACAAGCATTTTTACGATCACAAGGGCGTGGACTGGTACCGCACCTCCGGCGCCTTTGTGGAGATGTTTGCCCGCATGGAGACCGGCTCCGGCGGCTCCACCATCACACAGCAGCTCATCAAGAACCTGACCGGCAAGGACGAGATCACCATCCAGCGCAAGCTGTCGGAAATCTTCGGCGCGTTGGAGCTGGAGAAGAAGTACAGCAAGCAGGAGATCATAGAGCATTATCTCAATGCCGTGTACTTCGGGGAGGGCTGCTACGGCGTACAGGCCGCGGCGCACACCTATTTCGGCAAGGACGTGTCGGAGCTGACGCTGGCGGAATCCGCCGCCATCGTGGGCATCACCAACATGCCCACCTACTACGACCCCTTCTATAACGAGGACAACAACAAGCAGCGGCAGGAGATCATCCTGCGCGAGATGTACGAGCAGGGCTATATCGACTACCAGACCTGGCAGGACGCGGTGGCGGAGGAGCTGCACTTCAGCTATACCCCCGGCACGCAGAATACCGGCACGGTCTACTCGTACTACGAAGAAGTGGTCATCTACGACGTGATGCGCGATTTGATGGCGGCCAAGGGCATCAGCCAGCAGGCGGCGCGCACGCTTCTCTTCAACGGCGGCTACCAGATCTACTGCTGCCAGGACGCGAACATTCAATCCATCGCGGACTCCATTTATCAGGATACCGCGAACCTGCCCCGCACCGGCAGCGCCCAGCAGCTGCAGAGCGCCATCGTCATCATGAACCCCTATGACGGGCGTATCCTCGCGCTCGAGGGCGGCGTCGGCGCCAAGACCCGCAGCTTCGAGCTCAATCGCGCGGTTCCCGTGTCGGTCAACGGCTTCGACTACGGCGGCGCAACGCGCTCTCCCGGCTCGTCCATCAAGCCTCTGGCCTCCTATGCCCCCGCCATCAACGAGGGACTCATCACGCCGGACACCATGGTGAACGATTCCCCCAATCTCCACCTGAGCGGTACGGACTGGTACCCTCACAACGACAGCTATGAAAACTACGGCCTGGTGACCATCTATCAGGCGCTCAAGTGGTCGCTCAACACGGTGGCGGCACAGATCATCGACAAGCTCACGCCCCAGACGGCATACAATTACCTGACCGAGCGCCTGGGCTTTACAAGCCTGGTTCCGGACGACGCTTCCTATTCTCCCATGGCGCTGGGGCAGCTCACCAACGGCGTCTCCGTGCGGGAAATGGCGGCCGCCTACTGCGCGCTGGTCAACGACGGCGTCTTTACCGAGAGCCGCACCTACACCATGGTCACGGATTCCCGCGGCAACGTCGTGCTCAATAATGAGCCCAAGACCAGCCAGGCCTTCGCGCCTAACACGGCTTACTGCATGACCTGGATGATGAAAAAGGGCGTCGAGGAGGGCACCGGTCAGGAGGCAAGGCTTTACAGCATGCCCGTCGCGGGCAAGACCGGCACCTCCGGCGACTATAAGGATCGGTGGTTTGCCGGCTGCACCCCCTATTATGTGGCTGTGGTCTGGACGGGCTTTGACACGCCCGAACGCATCAACCTCGGCGGCAACCCCGCCGCGCAGCTCTGGCGCAAGGTCATGGCGCCTGTACACGAGGGGCTGGAGTGGCGCGATTTCACCTATCCCTACCTCGCCCCCGACACCGGGATCTTCCTGCGCAACTTCCAGGAGAACGAGTACTACAACACCGGCGACAGCGGCGGCAGCACCGTCGTCGTGGATGACAACGGCAACTCCTACACCGTGGAAAACGGCGGCACGGCAAACAACGGCATTACCGTAAATCCCGGCAACAACGGCGTCACCGTAAACCCCGGCAACAACGGCGGCGCTACGGTCACCCTCCCGGACAACAGCACCGGCAACGATTACAGCATCGGCGGCGACACCGGCGATGGCAGCGCATCCATTATCTTTGGATAACCGGGATTTGAGGCATCTTCACCCCAGAGAGCAAAAAAATCCTCAAATCCCGGTGAAATCCCCCACAAAAACCCTGTTTTACCAGCAATTCCCTGTTGACAAAATTCATTCATTGTGTTACATTTTGATTACAAAACTGGAGGTGCTACTTTTGGCAAAGACATTGGAGTATAAGGGTCATCCTCTCCAACGGAAGGACAACATCATTTACTACGGCAGCTTCGCGGACAAGTACATCATCATGATGCAGGTTCTCGACAGCAAAAAAGAGGGCGATCTGGATATCGCCACCCGGGTTTCCGTTCAGCTTCAGATGACCGATCCCTCGATCAAGAGCCGGGATCGCGTGGTCAAAAAGAGCGAAAAGGAGAGCCTGTACGCCGCGATGGATGTTGCCGCGGTGTGGCTTGAGCGCGCACTGTCCTCCAGATAACGCCGGCATCCGAGGAGTCTTTCGCGGATGCGGACAGGGCATACTGTCCACGGCTTAGAAAGAAGGATCTGTCCATGCGCAAAAAAACCATACGCACATTCGTTTCCCTGCTGCTGATTCTCACGTTGGCGGGGACGACGGCCTATGCGGAGAGCGCCACGGTCCTCGGCGACGCGGTGAACCTGCGCGCCGGCCCCGGCGTCAAGTACCGCGTGCTCGATACCATCCCCGGCGGCGCTGTGGTGGAGGTGACGGATACCTCCAACGTGGCCTGGTACGGCGTGAGCTATGCCGGCAAGAGCGGCTATATGTCCACGGGCTATCTCAGAGTAAACTACGGCAGCGACAGCGCCACGGTCTCCTACGACGAGCCTTTCTATGCCGCCTCCTCCGCGGAGGAGGGGACGGCGGTCATCATCCTGGAGGGCGCATCCCCCACGGCGCAGAGCGCTTCCACGCCCGCGCCCGTAACGGTGGAGCTGCCCGCGGCGACACCTGCGCCGACGGCGACGCCGGCACCGAGCGTTGCGCCTGCCGCGACATACACGCCTGCGAGCAGCGCTCCCGCGGCGGATGCCGAGGCCGAGGCGGGAACCGCGGTCATCATCCTGGGGGACAATACCATTTACCTCCCCGCGGCGCAGACGGCACAGCCCGCCGAGACGAGTACACCCGCGCCCGCGGACACGAGCCGCGTGGGCAAAACGGCTTACATCAACGGCGATTTCGTCTGCTTCCGTTCCGCCGCGAGCGGCACGGCCAGCATCCTCAATACCTATAACAAGGGCAAGGAGCTGGTGATCACCGGCGCGGCCACGGGGGACTGGACGCCCGTGCGCATCGACGGGGCGGAGGGCTTTGTCAGCACCCGCTATATCACCCTCGGCGAGGAATATCTTGCCTCTATGTCATCGGGCGCCGCGTCCGCGCCCGTGAGCAGCAGCACCCCTGCGCCCGCGCCGACGCAGACCCAGACGCCGACGGGCAGTGTGAGCAGCGGCAACGCCTATATTGCGGGCAACAACGTCCGCTTCCGCTCCGGCCCGTCCATGAGCTCCGCCATCATCGGCGAGTTCTTCTATGGCAACAGCGTCACCGTCACCGGCAGCACCGGGGACTGGACGGCGGTTAGCTACAACGGCAAGTCCGGCTATGTGTACAGCCGGTATGTGAAGACCGGCAGCTTCCAGACGAGCACAGCGACCCCGAGCGGCGGCGCCGTCTCCTCAGGCAGCGTCACCGGCCAGCAGATCGTGGACTACGCGCTGCAGTTTGTGGGCTATCGCTACGTCTGGGGCGGCGCTTCCCCCGAAACCGGCTTTGACTGCTCCGGCTTTACGCAGTATGTGTACAAGCACTTTGGCTATCAGCTCAACCGCGTGGCCTGCGATCAGGCGAAAAACGGCGTGCATGTGGAGAAGGACGCGCTGCAGCCCGGCGACGTGCTCTGCTTCTATTCCAGCGCGGATTACATCGGGCATGTGGGCATTTACATCGGCAATAACCGCTTTGTCCACGCCTCAACCTCCACGACCGGCGTCATCATCTCCGAGCTCAACGGCTATTACTGGACCCGCGGCTATGAAGCCCGTCGCATCGTGTGACCGACATAAGAAATCACACCCCCGACTTTTTCGTCGGGGGTGTTTTCTGCGTTATTTTAGTTGAAGAGCGGTAAGCACAGCGCTGCGATAGCTCACCGCGCCCGGGCAGTTGTTTTCGACGGATAAAATGGCGGCGGCGCGCAGGTCGAGGATCGCCGAGAGGGCGATGCGCGCCGTGCCGGAAAGCTGCGCGGCGGTGAAGGGCAGCGTTGCGCCGTTTAAGGAGAAGACCGCGCCGCACGCATCGCCCTTGCCGTCCGCGACAAAGCGCACATCGTAGCGCCCCGGTGCAAGCAGCAGCCCGCCGTCTCCCGAGAGGGAGAGACCCTCGCCCCAGCGCTCGCCGGTTTCCAGCAGCAGCGTTCCGCCGCTGGGGACAAGCTGCTCCTCCGCCCGGTAGCGCATGGCGCCTGCGATCCCGTCAGCGCCGGTCCCACCAGGGCGGGGGCGGCGGTGGAGGCGGGAAAAGGGGCGGTCTGCCGTGTCCGTGCCCGCCGCAGGGGCGGGGAGGTCTGGGAGGGGGTGGTCGGTGTCCGCCCGGCCCGTGGGGCTCCCAGCGTCCTCCGGGTCGGCGTCTGCGAAAAAATGGTCCATGGTGTTCCTCCGTGGGAGAAGGATCTCCCACGCCAGTCTATGCGGAACCGTGGTCAGCGGTCAGCGGTCAGTGGTCAGTGGCTCGCCGCTAACTTCCCGTTCAGCTTCTTATAGATCCGCTCCACGAACCAGGGCTCGGAGGAGGCCTTGAGCGCGTCATTCAGCGTAAACCAGCGCACGCCGCTGTTTTCCTCCTCACGGATGTGCAGCGCGTCGTGCTCGTCGGCCTCCAAGAGATAGGTCACGTTCAGGTGCAGATGGCTCGGCACATATTCGCCGCGCTTCTCGTGCCCGTCCACGGTCAGCACCTCGAGGGAGAAGATGTCCTCCGACACGGGGCGGACGTGCCGAACCCCCGTCTCCTCGCGTACCTCACGCAGCGCCACCGCCAGCAGATCCTCGTCCCCGTCGGCGTGGCCGCCGGTCCAGGACCAGGAATCGTAGATTTTATGGTAGATCATCAGCACCTTCGTGCGCGCGGGATTGACCACCCAGGCGGAGGCCGTCATATGGGCGATCAGATTCGTGCGCAGAAAAGCGTCGTCATTCGTGTCGAGAAAATGCAGGATCACAGCCTGATCCCGGGCTTCCTGCTCATTATCGGGCACATACTGTGCAAGTTCATTCCGGATACTCATGTTGCCACCTCGTACAGTTCTTCCCGCAGATGCAGGAAGGTGGGAAGCTGCCGCCGCACATCACGGATACGGTCAAGGTCAATGTCCGCGTATACGATCTGCTCGGTGTCATCCGCCGCGGCCAGCACCGTGCCGAAGGGATCGACCGCCATCGAATGCCCCCAGCTCTCATAGGCAAAGCCCGCGTATTTTGCCGCCGAGGCGCCGATGACAAAGCACTCGTTGTCCACCGCGCGGGCGCGCAGGCTCAGCTCCCAATGAGCAGGGCCGGTCTTCTGGTTGAACTGCGCGGGGAGAAAAATGACCTGCGCGCCGCGCCTTGCCATGGCGCGAAACAACTCGGGAAAGCGAATGTCAAAGCAGATCGCCGCGCCCATCGTGCCCCATCGGGTCTCAAAGGTGGTGATCTCGTCACCCGGCGTAAAGCTGTCCGACTCCCGGTAGCGCATCCCCGGCAGGTCAACGTCAAAGAGGTGGGCTTTGCGGTGCCGCGCGAGCTGCCTGCCCGTCTCGTCAAAGATGAAACAGGTGTTGTAGAGCTTTCCGTCTGATAGCTCCGGGGTCGAGCCGCCGATGAGGAGCACCGCATTTTCCCTTGCCCAGCGCGAAAGCTCACGCGGCGTGTCCTCGCTTGCAAAGCGGCGGAAGTAAGCATTGTCGTAGGGGCAGTTGAACATCTCCGGCAGCACGACGATCTGCGCGCCGTTTTGCGCGGCCTCGCGGATCATCGCCTCCGCCTTCGCCATGGTCTCCGATTGCTCCAGCTCCGTGCGAAGCTGAATAATGGCGAGCTTGATCATCCTTTAAGCGCCTCCAGATATGCCTCAATATCAAAGTCACAGGTCTTTTCGTCTTTCCGCAGATAGAGCGGGTGGTGGGGGTGGCCTTTGTTTGAGCATTTGCCCGCCCGCAGCCAGCGCCCGCCGTAGGCTTGCCCGATGCGCACCATCTCACGCACACAGTCGGGGAGATAATCGCGCTTCTCGATGATCGTGCCCCAGGCCGCCCAGAGCGCGGGGGACACGCCGTTTTCCGCAATGCGGGAGAGAATGTAGCGGAAGGCCGCCATGTTCTCCCGGTGCAGCCGCGCGTTGCAGACGCGATCCATGTCGTCCGGGCGGGTGGCGCGCTGGGCGTAGACGTTGAACATGATCCAGCTGTCAAAGCCGTTGCCCGCCGCGATGCGCGCGACGGACTTTAAGGTGTTGTCCAGGTCGTCCGGTGCGGCGGTGGAGGGGTTGATGCCGATGCAGATGAGCGGGTTCTGCCCGCGCGTGCCCAGGATGTAACGGTATTCGGTGTAAAAGTCCGGGACGTAGAGCCATTTTTCGGCATCGTAGCCGCCGCTTCTGCCGGAGAGCGCCAGCGCCTCCTCAAAGCTCAACAGCTCGACCGTCTGGCTGGAACCGGATGGAATGTGCATAAAGATCACCCTTTGGTTGAGTGAACAGTGAATAGAGAACAGTGAATAATTAAGGTGTCGCTTCGCGACGATTAAAATTCGTCCCCGCAGGGGACACCTTAACTTTTCACTTTTCACTTTTCACAATTCACTGTATCTATTCAGTCTACCCGGAGTACGGGGGGAGTTCAGAGGGGGAACGCCTCTGATTTTTCGCCTCGCAAGGCGAAAAACAAATGGGAATCCGTTTT
>CAJOCV010000075.1:0-3538 GCA_905233785.1 uncultured Oscillospiraceae bacterium | reverse complement strand
GAGCTCTGCGAGGCCTCGCGCCGACCAACCGAAGGGCGATAAGCGCGAGTATCCCCCTAACTGTTCAGTCCCCTCGCATGGGGACTGAACAGTTACAATTCACTAAAGTTTTCCCAGCAGCCACACGAGCAGCGGGATCGTCAGCATCGAGAGCGCGGTGTTCTGCAGCGTACCCTCGGCGGAGAAGACCGAATCGCGCCCGTACTGCACGCTCAGCACCGTCACCAGCACGGCGCTGGGGCAGGCGGCGACGATGGTCATGGTCATCAGAAGCTCGGGATCGTGCACAAACAGGCGCAGCAGCGCCCAGGTGACGACCGGGATCAGCAGCAGCCGCACGGCGGAGACGAGGTAGAGCCGCCCGTTTTTGAACGCGTCCAGCAGGCTCACCGAGCCGAGGGACGCGCCGATCACCAGCATGCTCAAGGGCATCGTCGCCCCGGCCATGGCGGAAATCAGCGATCTCACCGCGCCGGGCACCGGAATGCGCAGCAGCAGGATCAGCAGGGAAACGAGCGTCGCGCACAGCGGGGCGGAGAGAATGTCCTTGACGCGAAGCCCGCCCGCGCCCTGTCCGCTCTTGAGGCGGTAGACGCCGTAGGTGTACAGCAGCACGTTAAACGGCAGGCAGCTCAAAGCGACATAGAAGGCCGCTGTCGCGCCGTAAATGCTCTGCACGATGGGAAGCGCAATAAACATGGAGTTGCCCATGCTCATCAGAAGCTCGAACACCGGCGTGCGCTCTTTTTCACCGGGCGTGATCTGTACCACGATCGCGGCGATCAGGTAGCCCAAAAGCTGCATCACGCAGACCACAAGCAGCAGCCGCGCAAGCTCCCCGAGGCTTAGCGCCCTGTCCATCCCCAGACCGGAGGCGAGGATGGTCGCGCACATGAAGACGTTGATGGTGAGGGAGCTGACGGCGCGGGTGCTGTTTTTGTCCAGCATCCCCTTCTTGGCGAGCAGCCAGCCGATGACCATCAGCACCAGGAAAATCAGCATTTTTTCGAGTAAAACGGACATTTCGATCATGGAAAACACCCACTATATATGCAGAATGAGCTTTGCGATGTAGATATAGATGAGAAGGCTCACCGCGTCGGTCAGCGTGGAGATGAGCGGGTTTGCCATCACGGCGGGATCGACGCCGATTTTCTCCGCAAGGATCGGGAGCATACTGCCCACCACCTTGGCAAACATCACGATAAAGAGGATCGAGAGGCTGACCGTTGCCGCGACGGCGACGGTGACGCCGTCGTTTCCGAGGATCATGCCGTCCAAAAGCAGCATCTTCACGAAGTTTACCAGGCAGAGCGTGAGACCGCAGATGAAGGCCACGCGCAGCTCCTTCCACATGACGGCGAAGGCGTCGCGCGGTTCAATGTCCCCCAGGGAGAGGGAGCGGATCACGGCGGTGGAGGCCTGCGCGCCGGAGTTGCCGCCGGTGCCCATCAGCATGGGGATAAAGGCCACAAGCGCCGCCTGTACGGCGAGCATGTCCTCAAAATGGGTCAAAATCACGCTTGTGAAGGTGGCGGAGATCATCAGAAACAGCAGCCACGGCACGCGGTTTTTCCAGATCTCCAGAATCCCCGTGCGGGAATAGGGCTTGTCGGAAGGCGTCATACCGGCCATCTTTTCGATGTCCTCGGTGGTCTCCTGCTCCATAACGTCGATGATGTCATCGACCGTGACGATGCCGACGAGGCGGCCCTCCTTGTCCACGACGGGCAGCGCCAGCAGGTCGTAGTCCGAGATTTTTTCGGACACGCTCTCCTGATCCTCGGTGGTGGAGGCGAAGACCACGTTGCGATCCATGAGCTGCGCCACCTCGGTGTCCGGGTCGGCCAGCAGCAGATCCTTCACCGTTACGACGCCTTCGAGCTTGCGCGCGGCGTCGGTGACGAAGCAGACGTAGATCGTCTCCTTGTCCTCGCCGATGCGTCGTATGCGGGCGAAGGATTCCTTCACGCTCATGTATTTTTTGAGATCGACAAACTCCGAGGTCATGATGCTGCCGGCGGAGTTTTCGGGGTAGTGCAGGTATTGGTTGATGAGGGCGCGGGTCTCGGCGGTGGCGGTGCGCATGACGCGCTTGACCACGTTCGCGGGCAGCTCCTCCATCATATCCACCGCGTCGTCCACATACATCTCTTCCACGATCCCGGCCAGCTCCGCGTCGGTGATGGAGTTGATGATGGCCTCCTGCTCGGGCGGCTCAAGGTTGGAAAAGACCTCCGCCGCCTTCTCCTTGGAGAGCAGGCGAAAGACCATGGGCATACGCTTGTCGCCGAGCTCCGTGAGAAATTCCGCCACGTCGAATTCGTTGAGCTCCTCCAACTGAAGCTGCAGCTTCTTCATCTCGTGGCTCTCCAACAGCTCGCTCAGCTCGTCCGAGCGCTGTTCCTGCAGGGACTCATAATCCAGCTCCCGTACCTCGGGCTCCTGCTTTTCGTCCACATCCTCGCCTCCTGCTCAATGATGAATCCTATTCTAACATGTACCGGCTTCGAATACAAGAAATTCTGCCTTTTCATTTCCTTTCCGCTGTGATAAAATTCGAAGTAATCAAGCGAACGGGGGAGAAATATGAACGGTCTGCTTGTCTGTCTTAACGCCATTGTGCCGGTGTTTTTCATGATCGGCGTTGGCTATCTCGCAAAATGCCGCGGCGTGATCCGCGAGGGCGAGGTTTCGCGCTTTAACGCGGTGGCCTTTCGCGTGTTCATGCTGGTGATGTGCTTTTATAATGTGTACAACTCCGACCTCTCTACGGCGATCCGCCCGAAGCTGATCGCCTTCGCGGTGATCGGAATCGCGCTGATGTATACGGCAAGCTGGCTCTACGCGCACTTCTTTGTGCCGGAGCGCCGCTGCCGCGGCGTCGTGATCCAGGGGCTTTATCGCACAAACTATCTGATCCTCGGCCTCCCGGTGGCGGCGGGGCTGGCCGGTGGGGTCGATCTCGGCGGCGTCGCGGTGCTGGGCGCCGTGGTGGTGCCGATGTTCAACATCCTCGCCGTGGTGACGCTGGAGGTCTACAACGGCGAGAAGCCGAAGCTCGGCAAGCTTCTGGCGGATATTGCGAAAAACCCCTTGATCGTGGGCTCGCTCGGGGGACTGGTGTTCCTGCTGCTGGGCGTCCGGCTGCCGACCATGTTTGAGACCGCCGTGCGCGATCTCTCCCGCGTGGCAAGCCCGCTGATGCTGTTTTTGCTGGGCGCCTTCTTCCGCTTTGACGGCTTTCGCGCCCATCAGAAGGAGCTGATCGCGGTGCTCTTGGGGCGGCTTGTGCTGTTTCCCGCGATCGCGCTGCCGCTGGCGGCGTGGCTTGGCTTCCGGGGCGTGGATTTTGTGGCGCTGCTGGCACTCTTTGCCTCGCCCACGGCGGTGGCCTCCTTCACCATGGCGCAGCAGATGGGCGGCGACGCGGAGCTTGCGGGCAACATCGTTGTGATGACGAGCCTGCTCTGCTCGCTGACGCTCTTTGGCTTCAGCCTGCTGTTCAAAACCCTGGGCGTGTTTTAGTGGCCAGTGG
>CAJOCV010000074.1:8476-9761 GCA_905233785.1 uncultured Oscillospiraceae bacterium | reverse complement strand
AGCTCGCCCTGACGGGCGCGCAGCTCCGCCGCGGCCATGGGGCCGTAGTCAAAGCCGAGAATGCTGATGGCGATGACGAAAACGATGGTCAGCAGGGAGTAGAAGTTATAGGGGATCGCGCGGATGAAGAGCTGGATGCCGGAGATGCCGGTGTTCAGGTCCTGCGCGGTCGCGGAGACGGCGGCCGCCCAGGAGGAGACCGGCGCGATCATGCAGATCGGGGCGGCGGTAGCGTCGATGATGAAGGCCAGCTTGGCACGCGAGATCTTCTGGCTGTCGGTGACGGGGCGCATGACGGAGCCCACGGTCAGGCAGTTAAAGTAGTCGTCAATGAAGATCAGCACGCCCAGCAGGAAGGTCGCGAGCAGCGCGCCGACGCGGGAGTGCACATGGCTTGCCGCCCAGCGGCCGAAGGCGGCGGAGCCGCCGGCGCTGTTGATGAGCGCCACCATGATGCCGAGCAGCACCAGGAACATGAAGATACCGGCGTTCCAGCCGTCGGCAATGGCGCCGATGAAGCCGTCATTGAGCATGGAATCCAGCGCCGCGATGGGCTGGAAGCCGCCGACGAAGAGGGAGCCGACCAGAATGCCGACAAAGAGCGACACATAGGTCTCCTTGGTGATCAGCGCGAGGATGATGGCAAGGATCGGGGGGACAAGCGCCCAGAAGGTACCGTACATTTTTCTTTCCTCCAAAAAATAAAAGTTGCGAACAGCGCAGATACTGTTCACAACTCAATACGGTCTTTCAAGTCAGACAGCTCTCCGCGCGGGCAAAGCCCTTGCGACAGTCCGGCGGATCTTCTCCGACGGCCCAGGCATACCCGCTCGGGAAACGGATACCCTTCGGCGGCGACCCCTTTCGCTCCCGCACTTCCCGGTGCTTCTCCGTGAGCTACTGATGATAACCGCGCCTCTATCATGCGCTATTCAGTTTAAGGCCATTATAGCGATCCGCGGCAGTTTGTCAATAGCTTCCAAAAGTCTTTTTCCATTTTTATATGAATTGTCAAAAGTGCGCTGCTTCTTTAGCGAATTGCTGTGCAAAAAAGCGGCAGGCCGGAAACCGGCCTGCCAAAAACAGGGTTGTGGGATAAAGATATGAGCCGGCTCTCCTCGCGGAGAACCAATTGGATAAGCTGTGACTATAAGATAAACCTTTTTGCTCCCTTTGTAAAGAGCGAACGGGCACTGCTTTTGTCGAATCCGTTTTGTAACTATTCAGTCCCGTTCCGGGACTGAATCGTTAGAGGGGATGCACCCCGCTGCGCGCACTCGCGGCG
>CAJOCV010000074.1:0-8443 GCA_905233785.1 uncultured Oscillospiraceae bacterium | reverse complement strand
AAAACAGATTTGATTTTGTTTGCCGCCTTCCGAGGCGGCAAATCAGAGGGGAGTGCCCCTCTGAACTCCCCCAAAGCCACGCAAGACTGAATCGTTACTCCGTTTTTTGTATATTTCGATTGCGCCCGGGGCAAACTATGCCCGAAACCATAAGAGAGGAGAATGCTCTGTGATCATGGATCGTATCGCGCTGATCCTGGCCATTATCGGCGGCCTCAACTGGGGCAGCATCGGCCTGTTCCGCTTCGATCTGGTGGCCTGGCTCTTCGGCGGGCAGACCGCCACGGTCAGCCGCGTTGTTTACACGCTGGTCGGCCTTGCGGCTATCTGGTGCATTTCGCTGCTGTTCCGCAGCGACGAGCTCACCGACGACGGGATCTGAGGAAAAGGGGCTGTGAAAAAACGAAGTTTTTTCACAGCCCCAGTTTCATACTGGCCACTGGCCACCAATCACGATTTAAATTTCAATTTGGGCTTGTAAAACTCGAAAATCACGCCGTCGCGGCCTTTTTCGTTGCGCGGCTCGTGGGAGGTCCAGCCAAAGCGCATCGCGCCGAGCGCTTCCGTCAGGCGCACGTTCAGCGGGCGGCAGCCGATCTTGTAGGCGATGAACTGCGGGCGCGTGATGGGGTTAAAGAGGTTGTGGCTGAGCGCAAAGGCCATGGGCTTTGCCATGCCGTCACGCGTATACTCCTTCACAGGCGAGGCGAGCTGCCCGCGCACGAGATCCCGCGCGTGGAAGCGGAACCAGGCGACAATGAAGGGGTCAAAGCTCTCGATACATACCTCGCCCCGGTACTGCTCCAGGATCGCGTAAGTCTTTTCGCACAGCTCCCGGTCGCGCTTGCCGCTTTTTAATTCCACGATCAGCGGCCCCGCGCCGTGGATCGCCTTGAGCGCCTCGCTCAGAAGCGGAATGCGCTGCTCCGTACCGCAGAGCCGCAGCATCTTGAGCTCCGCAAGCGTCAGCTCCTCCACCCGTTTGTCCAGGCCGCACACGCGCGTGAGCGTCGCGTCATGGAAGACGACGACCTGCCCATCCTTGGACAGCTGTACGTCCAGCTCCACGCCGTAGCCCGCCCGGGCGGCCAGCGTAAAGGCGGCCAGCGAGTTCTCCGGCACAGACTTATCCCGGCTGTGCAGGCCGCGGTGGGCATAATTCACGCCCAGAAAGGGCGCTTTTTGCCGCGGCGTGGCAGCCCCGGGGAGGGACAGGTACAGCGGCGCAGCTACAGCCGCCGTGATACCCAAAAGCAGTTTTCCGACATTCTTTTTCATGGTTTTTCCTCTGAAATTGAAAGTTTACCCGTCTTCGCCCAGCGCCTCAAGCCCCTTGGCATTGGGTAGCTTTTTGGCCTTGATGTTCTTGACCAGCGCCGTGAAGACCGCAAAGCTCAGCGCGGTCAGGCTCGCGGCATAGACGGGCAGGGCGCGCCAGGCCAGCGTCGCGTTCAGCACGAGACCCAGCAGCACGGGCGTCACCGTCTGGGCGGACATGCTCGCGGCGTAGTAGTAGCCGGTGAACTTGCCGATCTTCTTCGACGAGCAGAGCTCCACCACCATGGGGAAGGAGCAGTTGTGCACCAGCGCCATGCCAAAGCCCTTGAGCACCCAAACAGCGTACAGCAGCGTCGGGAAGGCAAACTCGCCCCGCTCCCCCACCGCCTTGCCGGTGGGCGAGACAAAGCACATGACGACAAGCCCCGCGAAGGTGATGGCAAGCCCCGCGGAGATCGTCCACTTGCGGCCGATCCTGTCCGCGATGCCGCCGGCGATGGCAAAGCCGATCACGGAGGCAAGGCCGCCGAGGATCGTGAGGATCATGGTGGCGCTGGAGACGGACTGCAGGTGGTAGATGACAAAGTTTCCGATATAGGTGCCGAGGGCGTTATCGGCCATGAACCACAGAAACTCCGCGCCCAGGATCGCAAGCAGCATCGTCTTATTGGCCTTGGACATGGGCTTATCGTCGTCGATGGGCGTCTCCACCGCGGCGAGCTTTTCGCCCAATTGAAGCTCCTCCTTGAGTTCCTCGGCAAGCCTGTTTTCCTTGATCGTGGCAAACAGCACCAGCGCGGAGATCACCATCAGCACGGAGGCAATGAGGAAGGGCAGCTCGATCGTCCAGATGTTGCGCTCGGCCATGGGGGCGTTGATGTATTTGGAGAGCACCAGGAAAAGCCCCAGCACCGTCGCGAACGCGCCGCCGAAGTAGCCCATGATGTTGATGATGCCGTTGGCCTTGGCGCGCAGGGGCTTGGGCGTGATGTCCGGCATGAGCGCGACAGCCGGATTGCGGTACATCATCATAAATATGAGCACGATCCCCATCGCAATGACCATGCCGATAATATTATTATAATGGAAAAACAGCGGAATAAACGGGAAGGCCACCGCCGAGACAAAGGTTCCGACAAGGATGTAGGGCATGCGCTTGCCGATGGGGCTCTTCGTCCTGTCGGAGAGATTTCCGAAGATCGGCAGCAGAATCAGCGCCGCGAGGTTATCGCAGGCCATGATGATGCCCACGATCCACTGCACGTTCAGGATTTTATCCGGCGAGGAGGCCTTGAGCTCCGCCGAGCTCATGCCGTAGATGTTGCGGGCGAAAATATCCGTCAAAAAGGTGGGACACCAGGAGTCGTACACCTGCCAGAGAAGCAGGATGCCGAAAAACGCAAAGCCGATGAGCGCCGTGCGCTTATAGTTGAGCCTCAGGTTCACGCGCGATCTTCCTTTCTGTCAGCCGACGGCCGCTCAATATACGCCTCGTCACATTCGGGCATGAGCTCGTTGGAGATAACGCCCAGAAGCTCGGTGAATTTCTCCGCATCATCGGGACTGAAGCGCGCCTTCATGCGCTCCACCACGGTGTGCTCATAGGAGGTCAGCAATTCCGCGTAGGAATAGTATTTTTCCGAGAGCACCAGATGGTATTCCCGCCGGTCGGTGGTGGAGTTCTGCCGCACAAGGTAGCCCTTTTTGATGAGGCTGTTGACCTTATAGGTGGCGTTTGACTGGGAGATGTTCAGAAAGTCCGCGAAGCGCCCGACTGTCGGCTCGCCCAGGGCGCGGATGATCTCCAGCGAGAAGCCCTCCATCGCGGACAGGGAGCCGTCCCGCTCTTTTACTTTTTCAAAAATCTTGCGGTAAAACTGGAACTTAAACTTGTCGTACACCTCAATGAAATTTTTTTCAAGCACCTGTCAGCCCCCCCGTTCTGTTCGTAGTAATGAATTACTGTCTGTTATATACATTTTACTCTTTAATCACCCGTTTGTAAACGAAAAATACTTGACACACCCGCCAAAATCTTCGTGTCCAAACTGTGAATTTTCACAAGGGATACGGCGGAAACTATTGACAAGGGCGGGGCGGCGTGGTATATTAGCACTCGAAAGAAGAGAGTGCCAACAGTCAAGAGGCGAGAGTGCTAAAATGACTTTAAGCGAGCGAAAAAAGAAGATCTTGGCCGCCGTTGTGGATGAATACATCCGCACCGCGGAGCCCGTTGGCAGCAAGGCCATCGCGCAGAGCGGGGCGTTCAAGTGCTCCTCCGCCACGATCCGCAACGAGCTTGCGGAGCTGGTCGCGATGGGCTATCTCGAGCAGCCGCACACCTCCGCCGGGCGGGTGCCGACCCCGATGGGCTACCGGATGTACGTCAACGAGCTCATGGAGAAGCAGAAGCTCAGCCTGGAGGAGACGGAGGATATGAACCGCCGCCTCGAGCAGAAGCTGCGGGAGCTGGACGCCACGATCTCCGATGTGAGCAAGCTGGCCTCGCAGCTTACGGATTACCCGGCGCTGGCGCTGCAAAGCCCCGTCGCCGCGACTGTCAAGCGCTTCGACCTCATCTATGTGGATGCCAACACCTTCATCATCGTGCTGATGCTCTCTGGCAGCACGGTCAAGAGCAAGCTGGTAAAGCTGCCCGTATCGGTGGATCAGGCGATGATCCAGCGGCTCTCGAGTCTCTTCAACGCAAGCTTCACCTCCATCACCGAGGAACAGATCACTCCCCTTCTCATTCACAGCACCGAGCGCGCGGCGGACGACACCATGGGCATTACCTCCGTGATCGCGGCCTTCGTGATCGAAGCGCTCAGTGAGCGCAACACGCCCACCGCTTTCGTCTCCGGTGAAAACCGGCTGTTGAGCCAGCCGGAGTTCCGCGACCCCGACAAGGCGCACAAGCTCATGAGTTATCTTTCCGGCGGCGGCTACATCCTCCCCCCCGGCGAGGGCGTGGGCGCGGAGAGCGAGGTGCGGGTGCTGATCGGGCCGGAGAATGTGGCGGAGGAGCTCAAGGATTCGAGCGTCATCATCGCCAGCTACGACGCGGGCGACAATACCCGCGGGCTGATCGGCGTGGTCGGTCCGACGAGGATGGATTACTCCGCGGTCGCCGCGAAGCTGCAGTTTCTGGCAGCCGGGCTTTCCCGCCGTCTGGGCGGGGGCGAGGCGCCGCCGGAGGGCATGCACAATAAGTTGATTATCAAGGGAGACGACCCCAATGAACGAAGATAAGAAGCAGGACACGCCGGTCGAAGAGACCGAGGAAATCAAGGAAGAAGCCAAGGCGGAAGAGAAAGCCGCCGAGGAGCCGAAGAAGGAAGAAAAGAAAGAGAAGAAGTTCGGCAAGAAGAAGGACGATGAGCGCGTCGCGGCGCTGGAGAGCGAAAAGGCCGCGCTCAACGACAAGTATCTCCGTCTCGCCGCCGAATACGAGAACTTCCGCCGCCGCAGCCAGAAGGAAAAGGACGCGCTCTACGGCGACATCAAGGCCGACACGGTGACGAAGTTCCTGCCCGTCTACGACAACCTTGAGCGCGCGCTCAAGGCCGAGACCGAGGACGAAGCCTACCGCAAGGGCGTGGAGATGATTATGGCACAGTTCAACGCCACGCTGGAGAAGCTCGGCGTCACGCCGATCGAGTGTCTGGGCGAAAAGTTCGACCCCGCCATGCACAACGCCGTCATGCATGTGGACGACGAGGAGAAGGGCGAAAACGAGATCGTCGAGGTCTTCCAGAAGGGCTTCAAGCTGGGCGACAAGGTGGTTCGCTTCGCCATGGTCAAGGTGGCCAATTAGTTTTCAGTTTTCAGTTTTTAGTCTTTAGAAGCAAAACAGCTTTGCTGTTTTGAAAACCCCTCAGGCGCTCCGCGCCAGCTCCCCTTAGGCAGGGGAGCCTAAGCAGAAGCAAAACAGCTTTGCTGTTTTGAATAAAGTAAGTATACAATTATCTTTTCATACAGGAGGAAATTATCATGGGTAAGATTATCGGTATTGATCTGGGTACTACCAATAGCTGTGTTGCCGTTCTTGAGGGCGGCGAACCTGTTGTCATCACCAACGCCGAGGGCGCGCGCACCACGCCGTCCGTCGTGGCCTTCTCCAAGACCGGCGAGCGCATGGTCGGCCAGGTGGCAAAGCGTCAGGCCGTCACCAACCCCGACCGCACCATCTCTTCCATCAAGCGCGAGATGGGCTCCAACTACAAGGTCACCATCGACGGCAAGGCCTATACCCCGCAGGAGATTTCCGCCATGGTGCTGCAGAAGCTGAAGGCCGACGCCGAGGCTTATCTGGGACAGACCGTGACCGAGGCCGTCATCACCGTTCCCGCCTACTTCACCGACGCGCAGCGCCAGGCCACCAAGGACGCCGGCAAGATCGCGGGTCTTGATGTCAAGCGTATCATCAACGAGCCGACCGCGGCCGCGCTGGCCTACGGCATCGACAAGGAAAACGATCAGAAGATCATGGTCTACGACCTCGGCGGCGGCACCTTCGACGTGTCCGTGCTCGAGATCGGCGACGGCGTCATCGAAGTGCTGGCCACGGCGGGCAACAACCGTCTCGGCGGCGACGACTTCGACGCCTGCATCACCAAGTATCTGGTTGAGGAGTTCAAGAAGGCCGAGGGCATCGACCTCAGCTCTGACAAGGTCGCCATGCAGCGTCTGCGCGAGGCCGCCGAGAAGGCGAAGATCGAGCTGTCCGGCGTAACGAGCTCCAACATCAACCTGCCCTATATCACCGCTGACGCCACCGGCCCGAAGCACCTGGACGTGACGCTCACCCGCGCCAAGTTCAACGAGCTGACCCACCACCTGGTGGAGGCCACCATGGGTCCCGTGAAGCAGGCGCTGTCCGACTCCGGCCTCAAGCCCGCGGACATCAGCAAGGTTCTGCTGGTCGGCGGCTCCAGCCGTATCCCCGCCGTGCAGGACATGGTCAAGTCCCTCACCGGCAAGGACGGCTTCAAGGGCATCAACCCCGACGAGTGCGTGGCCATCGGCGCGGCCATCCAGGGCGGCGTGCTGAACAAGGACGTGGACGGCATCGTTCTGCTGGACGTGGCGCCTCTGTCCCTCGGCATCGAGACCCTGGGCGGCGTGTGCACCAAGCTCATCGAGCGCAACACCACCATCCCCACCCGCAAGAGCCAGGTCTTCTCCACCGCCGCTGACAACCAGACCTCCGTTGAGGTCAACGTCCTGCAGGGCGAGCGCGAGATGGCAGCCTACAACAAGAGCCTCGGCCGCTTCCACCTGGACGGCATCGCCCCGGCCCGCCGCGGCGTGCCTCAGATCGAGGTCACCTTCGACATCGACGCAAACGGCATCGTGAACGTCTCCGCGAAGGATCTCGGCACCGGCAAGGAGCAGCACATCACCATCACCGCCTCCTCCAACATGTCCAAGGAGGACATCGACAAGGCCGTCAAGGAGGCCGAGATGTACGCCGCCGAGGACCGGAAGCGCAAGGAAGAGGTTGACGTTCGCAACCAGGGCGACCAGATGGTCTACCAGACCGAGAAGACCATGCAGGAGCTGGGCGACAAGCTCGACGCCGCCGAGAAGGCGGAGGTTGAGCAGAAGCTCAACGCCCTCAAGCAGGCGCTCACCGGCACCGACACCGCCGCCATCAAGTCCGCCACCGAGGAGCTGACCCAGGCCTTCTACAAGCTGTCCGAGAAGCTCTATCAGCAGCAGAATCCCCAGGGCGCGCAGGGCTTTGACCCCAGCCAGTACCAGCAGCAGGGTTCTCAGCCCGGCGGCCAGGACTACTACGACGCAGACTACACCGTCGTGGACGACGATAAGAAATAATCCTTTCTCATCCTCTCTCATAAATCACCCTGCCTTTGCGCTGAGGAATCCCCCTCAGCGCATTGGCGCGTAGGAGAAAAATATGGCAGAAAAACGCGATTACTATGAGGTGCTCGGCGTAGACAAGAGCGCCACACAGGACGAGATCAAAAAGGCCTTCCGCAAGATCACCAAGGCCAACCACCCCGACCTGCACCCCGGCGACAAGGCGTGCGAGGAGCGCTTCAAGGAGGCAAACGAGGCCTACGAGGTGCTCTCCGACGAGGAAAAGCGCAAGAAGTATGACCAGTTTGGCCATGCGGCCTTCGATCCCAACGCGGGATACGGCGCGGGCGGCTTCGGCGGCTTTGACGGCTTTGGCGATCTCGGCGATATTTTTGGGGACATTTTCGGCGGCTTCGGCGGCTTCGGCGGCCAGTCCCGCAACCCGAACGCCCCCCGCAAGGGCGAGAGCGTGCGCGTGAGCGTGAACATCTCCTTTGAGGAGGCGGCCTTCGGTTGCGAAAAGGAGGTCACCGCTCCCCGCGTGGAGCAGTGCCCCGACTGCAAGGGCAACGGCTGCGCCCCCGGCACGACGCCGGAGATCTGCCCCGACTGCAAGGGCAGCGGCACCGTGCGCACCACCCAGCGCACCCCCTTCGGCGCGATGCAGTCCACCGCCCCCTGCTCCAAGTGCCGCGGCACGGGCAAGATCATCCACCAGCCCTGCAAGACCTGCCGCGGTATGGGCAGCATCCGCCGCCAGCACAAGATGACCGTGAAGATCCCCGCCGGCATCGACGACGGGCAGACCATCTCCCGCCAGGGCTACGGCAACGCCGGCGCAAACGGCGGCCCCGCCGGCGATCTGCTCATCAACGTGATCGTGCGGCCGCACCCGATCTTTGAGCGCGACGGCACCTCCGTCGTCATGGAGCAGGAGCTTTCCTATGCCCAGGCCACCCTCGGCGCGGAGATCGAGGTGCCCACGCTCGACGGCAAGGTCAAGCTCAACATACCCGAGGGCACCCAGCCCGGCGCGGTGTTCCGCCTGCGCGGCAAGGGCATCCCCTTCCTGCGCGGCGGCGGACGCGGCGATCAGTTTGTCTCCGTCAAGGTGGGCATCCCCAGAAACCTCACCAGCTCTCAAAAGGAGCTGCTGCGCCAGTTCGCGGCCTCCATGGGCGAATACGACGGCGGCAAATCCTCCGGTATCTTTGGCAAGAAGAAAAAATAACGAGAAAACAAGGGCGCGTTGCAAAATGCGAAACAAATGCGAAAACCCTGGTTGCATCGTAGACCAACTATGAAAAGTCAAGCAGCAAAAGAGTCAACAAAAGAGACA
>CAJOCV010000073.1:16082-19642 GCA_905233785.1 uncultured Oscillospiraceae bacterium | reverse complement strand
TTCGGCGAATTCGTACAATCTGCGAATTCGCCGAACATTTTCTCAAGACAATACTCCGTGCTGCCGGGAGGGGCGAGCCCCTCCCCTACGCTGGTGAGTGGGCTATGCGCGTATCTTGCAACAGCCCCAGGGGCACTCATGCTCATCGCACACGGCGCACGGGAGACGCGCCGTGTTTGGTCGGCATCAGGCCGAATCGTTACATTGGTTTTTTGCTCTTTGGGATCGAAATGGTGAGGATCAGCGCGTCCTCGGTCTCCTCGCGCCGCATCCCGGCGGCGATGCCGCCCTGCTTCATCAGGTCGAGCCCGTGACTCAGGCTGTTTAGAAAGACGCGCACGTCCTTCATCACAAAGCTGCGCTTCGGCGTTTCCCGCTTCGGCGGCGGCTCGGGTGAGGAAAGAAGCGCGTCGATGTAAGCGTCTGTCGCGGCGACCGTCATATCCTTCTCAAGGATCGTCTCCAAAGCCGCCCGCTGGCTCTCGGCTCCCGGCAGGCGAAGCAAGGCCCGACCGTGCCGCTCGGTCAGCCCGTTTTCCAGCAGCGCCTCCAGCACATCCTCGGGCAGCTTCAAGAGCCGCAGCTTGTTCGCTACCGCCGACTGGGAGCGCCCGATGCGCCGCGCCGCCTCCTCCTGGCTCATGCCGAACATACGGATAAGCTGCTCCAGCCCCCGCGCCTCCTCCAGAAAGTTGAGATCCCGCCGCTGCAGGTTTTCCACCAGCGCCAGCAAGCCCGCGTCCTCCAGATTCACATCCACCACCATGCACGGCACCTCCCGCAGCCCCGCGAGCTTTGCCGCCCGAAGCCGCCGCTCCCCCGCCACCAGCTCGTATTTCCCGGCGCGCAGACGCACCGTAAGCGGGTGCAGCACACCGTAGCTTCGGATGCTTTCGCTCAGCTCCCGCAGCGCCTGCTCGTCAAACGCTTTGCGCGGCTGCACGGGATTGGGCGCGATGTCCTCCACGCGCAGATACAACAGTCCGCTCCGCCGCAGCAGCGGCCGTGTCCGCAAGGCCTGCACTTTGCCTCATTCCTCCCTTATTTTGTTATTGATGAGGAAATCATACACCGCATTTTGTGCAAAGGAGGACGAAACGGGGCTGTGAAAAACTTTGTTTTTCACAGCCCCAGTTTTCAGTTTTCAGTTTTCAGACGGGGGTCTGGACTTTTGCACAATAAGTATTCGCTGGCCGCAGGCTCCCCGCCGATCAATGATCGGCGCTACAGGGGTGAATGGTGATCGGCGCGAAGCGACACCTTAACTGTTCACTATTCTCTTTTCACTATTCACTGGCCACTGGCCTTCTTCCACCACCGCCGTCGGGCCGGTGAGAAGCAGGTCTTTTGCGCGCTCTCCCTCGCGTGTAAAGGATACCGCAAGCGTTCCGCCGGGCATATGGATTTCCGCGGCGTCGCCGGAAACGCGCCCGCGCAGGCTGAGCGCGACCGCGATCGCGCCGCTGCCGGTGCCGCAGGCGAGCGTGAAATCCTCCACCCCGCGCTCAAAGGTGATCGCGCGCACCCGGTTTCCGCCCTCGAGGCAGGCAAAGCTCACATTCGCGCCCTTGGGAAAGGACGCGCTATGGCGCAGCCTGCGCCCCCGCTCGCGCAGAGCGTCCAGATCGTCGAAGGCCTCCGCCCCGACCTCCACCACCGCGTGGGGAAGGCCGGGCTTTCCCAGCTCGATGTAGGCGCAGTCCTCCCCCTCGGCCATCCGGTGCAGCTCGATCACTGAGGGGTCGTTCAGGCGTATCCGGTACCGCTCCCGGCTGACGCGCTTTCCGGTCACCAGCCCCGCCGTGGCGAGGATGCGGATAGCTTGCGGATCGGGCGCAAGGCCGTGCTCGTACCCGTAGCGGGCGACACAGCGCGCGCCGTTGCCGCACATCTCGCCGAGGCTGCCGTCGCTGTTATAAAAGAGCATCCCGAAATCGGCGTCCTCTGCCGGGATCAGTACGATCAGACCATCCGTTCCTTTTTCTTTGCAGAGCCGCAGGGCGAGAACCGAAAGGTTCTCGCCCCGAAGCTCGCCGTGCAGGTTCTCCGTCAGGAGGAAGGAGTTGCCCGCGCCGTGCATTTTTGTGTAGCGCATTACTTCTTTGCGTCGGCCTTGAGCTTCTTCTGCAGCCAATCCTTGCCGTCATTGAAGCGGGAGACGATGAAGGAGGCCACATAGTCGCCGGCGGCGTTGACCATGGTGGCAGGGGGATCGACCAGGTCGCCGATGGCCTGGGCGATCGGGAAGGCGATGGCGAGCTGCTCCGGGAAGAAGAGGGAGCAGAGCACCAGCTCGCCGGTACCGCCGCCGCCGGGGATGCCGGACATGGCAACGGAGGAGACGGTGGCGACAACGATGGCCAGCAGCGCGTCCTTGGAGCCGAAGTCCAGACCGAACATGCCGAAGAGGAAGGCGACCTTGATGATCGCGCTCATGCCGGAGCCGTCCATGTTCATCGTCGCGCCCATGGGCAGCACGATGTCGGTCACGTCCTTGGAGATGCCGGTATCCTCGGAGACCTCCATGTTGGTGGGGATGGTGGCGACACTCGAGCAGGTGCCGAAGGCGACCGCCGCGGGGCGGAAGAGGTGCTGGAACATGACCTTGACGGCGCCCTTGCCGCCGCCGAAGCGGGCGTAGAGCGGGAAGATCAGGAACATGTAAGCGAAGGCGACGATGTAATAGAGGATGATGGCCTTGGCGTAGCTCGTCACAAAGTCAGCGCCGTGGGCGGCGACCAGAGCGGCGAAGAAGCCGAAGAAGCCGATCGGGGCGTAGAAACTGATGAGCTTGATGACCTTCATGAGGACGTTGGTGATCTCCTCCAGCAGCTTTGCGACCTTGGTCTCCGGGCCGCCGCACATCTGCACGCCGAAGCCGAAGAAGATGCCCGCGATGATAAGCTGAAGGATGGAGCGGCGGCTCCACAGCTCGGGGAAGTCGGACTTGGTGAAGAAGCCGACGATCATCTCGCCCGCGCTCATGGGCTCGGAAGCGCCCGGCTCAAAGGCGGGCTCGCCGGTGTAGACCGGGATGAAGCGCACGAGAACGTACATGATGACGGAGGCGATGACCGTGGTGCACATGAAGGTGAGAACCGTCGTGCCCATGAGCTTGCCGGCGCGCTTGGCGCTCTTCATGTTGGCGATGGAGGAGGAGATGGAGAAGAACACCATCGGAACCACCACGCAGAACATCATGTTGATAAACAGGGTGCCCAGCGGCTCCAGCGCACCCGCGCCGGGCCAGGCAAAGCCCACCACGATGCCGAGGACGATGCCGAGGATCATCGTAAAGAAAAACCAGTTATTCTTCAGGAAGCTGCCTTTGCTGTTGGACATGGTAAGTACACTCCTTGTTTCAAAGATCATTTTCATTATATTTGCTATCTTCTGCAAAGTAAATTGTATTCTCTGCTTGAAACCTTGCAAAAAGTGCGGTATCATGTGAGTGAATAGTGAAAAATGAATAGTGAATAGTTGTGGTGTCGCTGCGCGACGAATTATAATCCGTTCCCCGCAAGGGGAACACCTTAACTGTTCACTGTTCACTCTTCACT
>CAJOCV010000073.1:0-15985 GCA_905233785.1 uncultured Oscillospiraceae bacterium | reverse complement strand
CACTACCACGAGTTTGACAAGATCGTGCTGCTGCTCTCCGGGCGCGTCGATTACGCGGTAGAGAGTGTCTCCTACGCGCTGCGTCCCTGGGACATTCTGCTGGTAAAGCACCACACGATCCACAAGGCCATCATCGACAAGTCGGAGCCCTACGAACGTATTATATTATACCTGGACGGAAAATATTTCGACCGTTTGCTGCCGGAAGCGCATTTGATGGACTGCTTTGAGGAAGCCGACCGCTCCGGCGAATACCGCCTGGTGCCGGACGCCGGGCAGCGCAAGGCCATGGAGCAGACCCTGCAGAGCTACGAGCAGGCGGCGAAGGATCGCGCCTTCGGCGCGCAGACGCTCTGCGACACCTATATTTTACAGCTTTTGGTGCTTCTCGGACGCATGAACGCAGCCCCCCGCCGGGAGGATCAGCGCTTTGACCCCAAAATTCGCCAGACCCTCTCCTACATCAACGAACATCTTGGCGAAGAGCTTTCCGTGGAGCGGCTTTCTGAGCAGGTGTACCTGAGCCGCTATCACTTCATGCGGCTTTTTAAGGCCGAGACGGGCAGCACGGTGCACGCCTATGTGCGGCAGAAGCGGCTGTTGTACGCGGCGCGGCTGATCCGCGAGGGGACAAACGCGAACCTTGCCGCCGAGAGCGCCGGCTTTGCGGACTATTCCGCCTTCCACCGCGCCTTCCGCCAGAGCTTCGGCATCAGCCCGGGACAACTGAAAAAATAGTTTTCAGTTTTTAGTTTTCAGTTTTCAGAAACAAAACGGGAGCTTGGCGGATCGTTCTGCCAAGCTCCTGCTTTTTAGGCATAGAGAACGAAGGGATTTCCCCTCGCTTTCTTCTGAAAACTGAATTCTGAAAACTACATTACGCGAGGTTTAAGCCCTTCTTGAGGCTCAGGACGGTGGCGAGGTACAGCACCGCGGATTCCAGCAGCTCCACCAGCACCGCCTCGGCGATGATGCCCTGCACAAAGCGCAGCGTCTGCCGCGCGGTGTCGAGCGTGGCGCTGATGCTCTCCATGCTCACAAGGCGCCCCGCGCTGTAGCCGGTAGTGGCGAAGCTCAGCACGAAGCTGATGCCCACGAAGAACACGATGGAGAGCAGGATCTTATCCTTGGCAAACATATGCCCCAGGCTCATGGCCGCGTAAAAGTGCAGGCAGGTATAAAGCCCGCCCACGATCGCGGCAATCAGCAGCTCCAGCGCGATCAGCCACAGGTCGCCCATCCGGACGCCCTCGCGGGCAAGCACGGCGCGGATCTCCGCCCAGCTCGGGAAGCCGGCGAAAAACTGTGCCAGGCTGGTATCGGTCTGGATCAAAGCGGTCAGCAGCAGCACCAGCCCGATCACCGCGAAGGTCGCGGCAAACCAGACGATGGAGACGATCATCTTGCTCCATACGAGCGCGTGGACGCTGACGGGGAGCGTGTGCATCAGATAGCCCTCGTCCTTGAGGTAGTTGGTGTAGAAGCGCTTGACCATCAACACGATGGTCATGACGCCGGCCGCGACGACGCAGATACCGAAGGCCGCGACGATCAGCCCGAAGAAGATGGAGAGCAGGGGTCCCACGTTCCCGCTCAGCATGCGGATCGAGACGTTGGCCAGCACCGCCAGCACCACGACCGCGCCGTAGAGCGGCAGCATCGTGCGCCCGGTGGCGCGGAATTCATGCTTCAAAAGCTTGCCTAACATTTGAACACCTCCCGGAAGTACTGATCGACGCTCTTGCCCTTTTCCTCACGGATCTCGTCCACCGAGGACTGGAGCAGCACGCGCCCGTTCTGAATGAAAATCACCTCGTCGAGCACCTGCTCCACGTCCGCGATCAGGTGGGTGGAGATCACGACAGCGGCGCTGGGGTTGTAGTTGCGGATGATGGTATCGAGGATGTAATCGCGCGTGGCGGGATCCACGCCGCCGATGGGCTCATCGAGCAGGTAGAGCTTGGCCTGCCGGCTCATGACCAGAATGAGCTGCACCTTTTCGCGCGTGCCCTTGGACATCTGCTTGACGCGCATCGTCTCGTCGATGCCGAGGCGCGTGAGCATCTCCGCGGCGCGCTCCCGGTCAAAGTCCGCGTAAAAATCCGCGAAAAAGTCCATGAGCTGCTTCGCCGTCATCCACTCGGGCAGATACTCCTTGTCGGAGAGGTAGGAGACCAGCGCCTTGCTCTCCTTCCCCGGCGCCCTGCCGTCCACCAGGATTTCGCCCGCCGTCGGGGTCAGCAGCCCGTTTGCGAGCTTGATGAGCGTGGTTTTGCCGCTGCCGTTCGGACCCAGAAGCCCGATCACCCGGCCCGGCTCGATTTTCAGGCTGACGCTGTCGAGCGCCTGCACCTTGCCGAAGCGCTTACTGAGCGCCCTGCATTCGAGGATCGCCATTTACTCTTCCTCCTTTAATAGCGCCATGATCCCTTCCCGGTCATAGCCCAGCTCTCCCATGGCCTTGCGGAAGCGCTCAAGCTGCTGCCGCGCAAGGTCTCTTTTGACCGTGTCGATCACCGACACATCCTCCGTGACGAAGCGCCCCGCCGTGCGCTGGGAGAAGACCAGCCCCTCCCGCTCCAGCTCCTGCAGCGCGCGCTGCATGGTGTTGGGGTTGACGCCGGCCTCCGCCGCCAGCTCCCGCACCGAAGCAAGCCTTGTGCCGGGCGGCAGCGCCCCGGAGACGATGCCCAGCTTGATCTTTTCCACGAGCTGGGAATAGATGGGCAGCTCACTGCGAAATACCCATTCCATTGTTTCGCACCTCCGTTTGTGTTATTGTACTAAGCAATTAATACAATAACACAAATTTTCGATTTGTCAAGAGGGGAGCGCTAAAAAATGAAGAAAACGATGATGAAACCGCCTCAGCGCAAAGGGGGTGTGAAAAAGGTCAAGATCCCGTCTTTGTTCCGTAGAGGCTCCGCCCGGCAGAAAAGTGTAATTTTACACGCAGAAAATGGGCGGATTCGCAGTATTTCAAGCGAATTCACCCATTATTCCTGCATATTTTGTGTTTCCCGCGCGGGCGGCTGACAGCGACGCAAAGCTAGTCCTTTAGGGCCGCCCCTATGACTTCAGGGGACTTTCTTCACAGCGCCGCACAAAATGGGCTGTATCTGCCGGCGCTCCAGCGCCGCCTGCAGCGTTTCGCCCAGGCGGGTAAAGTCCGCCTGGAGGGAGAAGGGCTTTTGATCCGGATCGTCCTGCCCGAAGGGAACAAAATAAAAATGCTTGCGATTCAGGAGCTTCCCGATGTTCTCCGCCGAGGCGGAGAGCCCGTCGTTGGTGGAGAAGGCAATGACCACAGGCCTCCCGTTTCGCAGATGCGCCTTCGCCGCCATGGTCACGGCGCTGTCCGTGACGCCGTGAGCCAGCTTTGCCAAGGTGTTGCCCGTGCAGGGCGCAATCAGCAGCACATCCAGCGGCGCCTTCGGCCCCAGCGGCTCGGCCTCCGCGATCGTTGTGACCACTGTATGCCCGGTGAGCTCCATGAGCCGGTGAATATGATCCGCGGCCGTGCCGAAGCGGCTGTCCGTCTCGGCGGCGGTGTCACTCATGATGGGCACAAGGTCAAACTCCTTTCTCAGCGCGGGGAGCGCCGCGAAAAGCTTCTCATAGGTGCAGTAGGAGCCGCAGAGCGCGACCCCCAGGCGTTTTTTCTCCATGCTATTCCTCCTGTTCACGCAGTACCTGCTCCAAAGTCTTGAGCAGCAGCATCGCCGCCGCGTACGGAGCGCTTTTGCCGGGAAGTCCCGGCGCTTCAAGCACCCGCAGGCCGATGTTTTTTGCCAGCATTGCATCAAAGCCGCCGGGTGGGGAGGCCAGCTCCACAAGAAGCGTCTCTGCCGTAAGGCAGCAGAGAAAGGCGTCCGTCAGCACCCGGGCGGGCACGGTATTGAGCACAAAATCCGTCTCCTCCGCCGCGCTCTCCAGCGCGTTGTAATCCAGAGCGTAAAGCCCCAAGGCCTCCGCCTCCGCGCGGTCGGCGGGGTCACGCGCCGCGACGGTGACGACCGCCCCCAGGGCGCGGAGCCGCGGCGCAAGCTGCCGCCCGATCCGCCCCCAGCCGACGACCAGACAGCGGCTGCCGAGTATGGCCCGCTCGCTCTCGCGCAACAAAAGCCCCACCGCGCACTCGGCTGTGATCGCGGCGTTTGCCGTGACAAAGTCCGTCCGGCGCATCACGTCCTCCAAGCGAAGCCTGCCGCGACGCGCAAGCTCAAGGCTTTTTCCACTGAATTTTCCGCCCAGCACCAGGCTTTCCGGCCAGAGAGCGCTGATCGTCTCATCCATGCTCACAGCGTTTAAGCCAAGCGGCGCGTTCAACAGCCCGCCCCGCTCTGCCGGGACGGGCAAAATCACGCAATCCGCCCCGTAAGTACAGACCTGCAGGCTCAGCTCGCGCGGGATCTCCGCGGGCAACTCCGCCTTTTCGAGCGCAAAGCTGTGTACCCGATGCCCCCGTCGCAAAAGCTCCGAGGCCAGGATCGCCGCGCGCCGATCCCCGCCGACAACGGCAACTCGCATCCCATCACCTCCGGGGTATTCTATGTGCTTGCGGGAAACGGGGTGCCTGTGGTATAATTCTCGTAATCCCCTTTGGAAGAGTTTACGAAGAACGTATTTCACGAAAAGGAAGTGCCACAACATGAGCAGAGCGGACGAAATCTTTATCCAAAACTGCGAAGATATTCTGAAAAACGGCGTCTGGGACACCGACCGGGAGGTTCGCCCCCACTGGGACGACGGTACCCCGGCGCACACGGTCAAAAAGTTTGGAATTGTGAACCGTTACGATCTGTCGGAGGAGTTTCCTCTTCTCACGCTGCGGCGCACCTACTGGAAGAGCGCCATTGACGAGCTTCTGTGGATCTGGCAGAAGAAGAGCAACAACGTCCATGATCTGCGTACCCGCGTGTGGGACGCCTGGGCGGACGAAAACGGCTCCATCGGCAAAGCCTACGGCTATCAGCTCGGTGTGAAGCATCACTATCCCCAGGGGGACATGGATCAGGTGGATAAGGTGCTGTGGGATTTGAAGCACAATCCCGCCTCCCGCCGCATCATGACGAATATCTACACCTTCGCCGACTTGAGCGAAATGGCGCTCTACCCCTGCGCCTACTCCATGACCTTCAATGTCACGGGAAGCCGCCTGAACGCCATTTTGAACCAGCGCAGCCAGGACATGCTGGCTGCCAACAACTGGAACGTGGTGCAGTACGCGGTGCTGACGATGATGTTGGCACAGGTCTCCGGCTTCGAGCCCGGAGAATTTGTGCATGTGATCGCCGACGCGCACATCTATGACCGCCATGTGCCCATTATTGAGGAGATCCTCGCAAACGAGCCGAAGCCCGCGCCGCGTTTCCTTATTGACCCCGCGGTGAAGGATTTCTACGCCTTTACGCGCGACAGCTTCCGCGTTGAGGGCTACGAGTACGCCCCCTTCGAGCATAAGATCCCGGTCGCAGTTTGAGGTGTCGCGTATGGAGCTGGAAGCAATCGTGGCGGTTTACGCCGACTGGGGCATCGGCGCGAACGGGACGCAGCCCGTGGTTCTGAAGGCCGACCGGGCGCATTTTCGCGAGCTGACAAAGGACGCGGCGGTGATCGTCGGGCGGCGCACACTGGGGGATTTTCCCGGCGGCAAGCCCCTCAAGGGACGGTACAACATCGTCGTATCCCGGCAAAATATACAAATTGAGGGTGCGGAGCTTGTGCATTCCACTGAGGAAGCGCTGCTTGCGGCCGAGAAACACACGCGCTGCCTCGTGATCGGCGGCGCCAGCGTATACAGACAGTTCTTCCCCTGCTTAAAGCGTGTTTATCTGACAAAAATTGATCTCGTCCCACATTCGGATAGCTTTTTCCCGAATCTGGACGCCCTGCCCGACTGGGTATGCGCCGAAGAAAGCCCCTGGCAGGAGGAAAACGGCCTGCGCTATCGCTTCTGCACCTATGAGCGCATGGCCGGAAATTGACGGATTCCGGCCGATCCCCCTGCGCCATGAGCGTTCCTGGGTCGCGGCGCGCCCTGCGGCGCTCAATTCCCTGGATCCTCCGGGCTTTTTCCTTGCAAAAGAGTGGGTTCGATGCTATACTTGTCTCTCCGGCAATGCAACATTTGCAGACAGCTTGCTCGCGCTGCCGGAGCAGCAGATCTTCAGGAAACGCTTTGCACGGTCGAAAAGCTTTCCAAGTGTTTTTTTCTTCATAATGGTCAAAGAAGGTTTGGAGGCCATCGTATGAAAGTCTGGCATACCATCAAGAAAATTCTGTCTCTGCTGTTTGTGGCTGCCCTGGTGCTCAGCAGCGGTTCCCTGTTTATGCAGATCGGCAGCGGCCGCCCGACAGCGCCCGAGCCCGCCGCAGAGACGCCGACGCCCATTGTTTTGACTTCCGCTCCCGAGGACACGCCAGAAGCGGTACAGACGCCGGAGCCCGCGCCCGTGTATGAGGAACCGGCCGCCGCCGAAACGCCCGCCCCAACGCCGGAGCCGGTGGTCATGGTGAACGTACTCGGCGAGGACTACCCCTCCGACACGCGGGAGCTCAATCTGAGCGGGCGCGGGCGGGACGCGATCCTCTCCGCCGCCGCAAGCCTTGGGCAGTTTCCCGCTCTTGCGCGCGTCGTGCTCGGAAACGAGGGAGACGGCCTGAGCTGGGACGATATTGCGGCGATCCATAACGCCGCGCCGAACGCCGCGCTGGACTACGGCTTCACGCTTTACGGCACCAGCCAGAACCTTGCCAACGAGACCCTGAACCTCAGCCATGTTTCCGTGAATGACCGCGGAGCCGCGGTGACGAAGGTGCTTCCCTATATGACGCGCTGCACCTATCTTGACATGGACAGCTGCGGCGTGGGACATGAGGACATGTACGCCATCCGGCAGGCCTTTCCCAACGTGAACGTCGTCTGGCGTGTGAACTTTAAGGGCTACAGTGTGCGTACCGACGTGGAGCGCATCCTTGCCTCCCGGCCTTCCGTGGCGGGAGAGCTGCACGATGCTGACGTGACCGTGCTCAAATACTGTGACGGCTGCAAATACCTCGATCTCGGCCACAATGAGAGCCTGACCAACATTGAGTTCGTGCGCGGGATGCCCAATCTCGAAGTCGCGGTCATCGCCATGAACCCGATTCGTGACCTAAGCCCCCTGGAGGCCTGCCCACATCTGGAGTATCTGGAGACCCAGACCACCAGCGTTACGGATCTAAGCCCCCTTGCCAACCTTAAAGAGCTGCGGCATCTGAACATCTGCAAGCTCGAGGGGCTGACGGATATTTCACCCCTGTACAACCTGCCCGACCTGCTGCGTCTCTGGATCGGCTGCATTACCCCGATCCCCGCCGACCAGGTGGCGAGAATGCGGGAGATCGCGCCGGACTGTGAGATCAACACCGAGGTGGTCGATCCTACCACCGGCAACTGGCGCGTCACCGGCTATATTCGTGTGAGTCTGCCGCTCTATTTTTTCTTGCAATACACAAAGTATTCCTGCGAAAAATTGCCATCATCAGAACTCGGTTTTTCTCGGAATCTGCTCTTGCCGCATTATGCGGTATTGCCTAAATCGTTTTGGCGTCGCTTCGCGACGATATAGGCTCCCCAGGGGGGAGTCATGAAAATACAAGCTTTTTGCTTTGGAGCATGCAATGAAGAAACGCTTTCTACTCTTGACCCTCCTCCTCGCCCTGTGTCTCACTGCTTGCGGGCAGGGGAATATGCAGCCGGCGGAGCCGGTCATGATCGGCGGCGTGGAATACGACCCGAAAAGCACGACGGAGATCACCGCTGTTCTTGGCAATGACGAGATCGCGCTGCTGGAGCAGCTTCCGCGCCTGCACAGCGCGGACCTGAGCGGGAGCCAATGCCTCGATGCGATCCTCGACTGGCAGGCGGCGCACCCCGATGTGAGCCTGCGCTACACGGTGCCGGTGGCGGACGGACTCACTGTGGGCAATGATACCTCTTCGCTCGATCTCTCGGCGCTGCCGAGGGAGACACTGCAGGAAGCGGTGCTGATGCTCAGGTATCTTCCCGCCCTGCGGGAGCTGCGGCTCGGCCTTCTGGAGGATGGGTCGCTGGCGGCGCTCGTGGGTGAGCAGTATCCGGCGCTGGCGGTGGAGTATACGCCCGCCTGGCGCGGGCAGGCGCTGGATCTCAACACGACAGAGCTGGATCTGCGCGATGTCTCCACGATAGACGCCCGCGTAATTGCCGCCTGGATGCCGCAGATGCAGGCTCTTCGACAGGTAGAGCTGGGAAGCTTTGACGCTGCGGCGCCCACGGTCAGCTGGGAGACGCTGGCCGCCATGCAGCAGGCCGCGCCCCAGGCCACGTTTTCCGCGGCCTTTACCCTCTACGGCAAGGAGCTGACGCTCGACACGGAGGAGCTTGATCTCAACCATATCACGATCAGCGATCAGGGCGAGCTGGTAAAGAAGGTCACGGCCTGTATGCCCCGCCTGCGCTATTTGGACATGGATTTCTGCGGCGTGGACGATGAATACATGGCGGAAATCCGGGACGGGCTTCCCAACGCGGAGGTAGTGTGGCGCATCTGGTTCGGCACAGGCTACACCGCTCGCACGGATGTGACGCGCATTCTGGCCTCCAACCCCGGCATCGGCGGCGAGCTCTCCCCGGAGAACACCCAAGCGCTCAAATACTGCACCAAGGTCAAGCACCTGGATCTCGGGCATAACTCCTATCTGGGCAACCTGGATTTCTGCGCCTATATGCCGGAGCTGGAGACGCTGATCATCGCCCTTTCAAACGTGAGCGATTTAAGCCCCCTCGCAAGCTGCCCGCATCTTACCTACGCCGAGCTGCAGACCAGCGCGCTCAACGATCTGCGTCCGCTTGCCGAGCTGCACGAGCTCAAGTATCTCAACATCTGCTACAACTTCTCCTTGACCGATATTACCCCTCTCTACGGTCTCACGCAGCTTCAGCGCCTTTGGATCGGCTGCCTTGACCCGGTGCCGGCTGAGCAGGTGGAGGAAATGCAGCGCCGAGCGCCCGACTGCACCATCAATACCAAGGATCTGGACCCCACACGCGAGGAGTGGCGTTGGGACGGCTCCTATTCCGACGGGCGGCTCAAGCCCTCCGAGGCCTATGAGAAGCTGCGCGTCGATATGCAGTATGACAACGCGCCTTACTCCTACGCCTACATCCGCAATGACCCGCTCTATGCTCCCCACGGTCAGGGCGACAACGTGACCCCGCCCAACTGGTTCCTGACACAGGACGCGATCCCTTACGATTTCGGGCAAGTCGAATAAAGAAAAAGTGTGAAAATAGATCATAGCTCGCGGGGACAGGCATTGCTCGTCCCCGCGAGCTATGCCGGACGGTTTACAGTCCCTGCTGTTGCCGAGGGGGGACAAGGATGAAAAACGCAAAAAAATACGCTCCGCTTTGGATGCCGGCGGCGGCGCTGTTGTGTGTGCTGGCGCTCTTTCTCGCTTCCCCGGAAACACCGGCGCCCGCTTTGGAAAGCGCGGCGGCGACGCCGTTTCCTACGCCGCGGGGACTTCGCGTCGCCGTAGCTTCGGACACGCATTTTGACCCGGACCACACCGACAAGCAGAGCGATTTGGGCGAGGCCGTCTACAATATGGAAATTGCGGACGCGATGCTCCATGACGTGAAAGCACAGGGAGCAAAGCTCCTGCTTTTGACGGGCGATCTCTGCAACAGCGGCAAGCGCCCGAAGCATGAGGCGCTGGTCGAAAAGCTTCGCGCGGCGGAGGCGGAGGGTCTTACCGTCTATGTCCTGCCCGGCAACCATGATCTCGCGCCCTTGAAGCAGTCGGAGTTTGCCGCGCTCTACGCCGATTTCGGCTTCGCGGAGGCGTACAGCCGGGACAGCGCCTCTCTGAGCTACTGCGTGCTGCGGGACGATGTCATGCTCCTGATGATGGACACGGCGGGCTACGGCGTCTCCGCCATCGACCTGCCCGGCGCACCCAAAAGAGCCGACAGCAATGCTTTTTTCACGGAGGAGACGCTGCATTGGGCAGAGGAGCTGCTGCAGACCGCGCGGGAGAAGGACATCCCTGTGCTTGCAGCGGGGCATTATAACCTGCTTCCGGAGATCAGCCGCACGGAGAATACGGGCTACTATGTGGAAAACGGCGTCCGCTTTGCCTCTCTTCTGCGCGAATACGGGGTGAAGCTCACCCTGAGCGGACATATGCACCTGCGGGCGGTCTATGAGGAAGACGGACTCACCGAGCAGCTCACCGAGTGCCTGATCGCCTATCCCACGGGCTATACGGTGCTCGACCTGACGCCCGAGACGATTCGCGTCCTGCCCCGACGGGTGGATGTGGAGCGCTGGGCAGCGGAAACGGGACAGACAGACCCGGTGCTGCGGGGCTTTGACGAATGGCAGGAGCAAGGACTGGAAGCCTACTGCCGTGAGACCGTCGAGGCCATGACAAAGAAAAACCCCCTCAAAGAGGGGGAGAAGGAGAGCGCGACCCGTTTTTTCAACGCCGTCATGCGCGCCTATTGGGACGGAAGCCTTGCCGAGCGGCGCGAGACGCTGCGGCAGCTGGAGGGCTACGACTCCTTCTTTCGCGCCGCCGAGGGCTACAGCTACGGCTGGTGGCTCAGGGATCTGATCGAAACCGCCTCTCCGAAGCTCGCGGGATTTGAGATTGACTTTCATTGATCGTTAAGAAAATGGGCGAATTCTTACAAAATTGTGCGAATTCGCCCATTTTTATTGTATGCTGACGGCTATTCGCTCGGGACGGCCGTTGCGAAATAGATCACATCGCTGATGGGTTTTTCCCAGCCGAATTGGACGGGGTTGACGCGCTCGCCGCCAAAGACCGTGGTGGCGGTCTGGCCGCCGTCCAGGGCGTAGGCCTTGACACAGCCGCGCGCGAGCATCGCGTCCGCCTCCTGGCGGAGGGTGGCGAGGTAATAATACTCCGTCCCCGGCGTACCGCAGTTGAGGTTCATGGTCAGATAGTGGTGCCGATCGAGAAGCCCCAGGGCGCTGCGGGCATAGGCGTCGCGCACCTCGCCCCAAGGGTAGTCCTCAGGCGTCACATCCTTGCCGTCGTCAATGAGCACGGGGCCAAAGCAAAGAGAAAAGAGCACGTCGTTGTCCGCAATGAACTGCTCCGCCTCCTCCTGGGTGCTAAACTGCCCGCGATAGCTAAAGAGCATATCCCCGTCCGCGGTGATATAACAGTTGTCGCTGGTGACCGGCTCGAAGCGCTGAATCTGGCGCTGATAGACCACGACGCCGCAGGCGCGGCCATGGTGATAAAAATCCCCGCCGAGGCACAAAACCGCATTGGAGTCCTGCGCAAAATCCGTTGTGGTGGCAAACTGGAGGCTGAAGGGCTCATCCCCGGCGATGCGGCGGCGAAGCTGAGAGCCGTCGGCCACGATCACCTCGCTGAAGGTGCCGACCTCCCGCGCCTCCACCTCCTGCCAGACAATGCAGAGGATGGTCTCATCCAGATACCAGCGGATCGTGGAGCCGGGGAAGCGCTCAATGTCCGGGTTCCACACCAGCTCGCGCCCCGCGATCAGTCTCTGCGCCTCCTCGGTCTGCAGCAGCGCGGCAAGCTCTGCCGCGTCATCACTCTCGCCGTAGCAGGCGGGGTTCGGCATGGGCGCGATCAGCGCGTTTTCGTCAATGGCATAGTGGATCGGTTCCGGGGTCGGCTCGGGTGTAGGCTCAGGCGTCGGTGCCGGGGTCGGTGCCGGGGTCGGTGCTGCTGTCGGTTCCGGCGTTACCTGGATCGCCGTCGGCTCCGAACTTGCGGGGCTGCCGTTTACACGCAGAAATACCAGCGCTCCCACAACAAGCAGCAGCGCCAGCAGAAGCAGCACCGGCGCCGCGCTGTTTTTTGCTTTTCTTCGTCTTGCCATTGTTGATTACTCCAAAAAACGATAAGGGGATGTTTTACCATCCCCTTATATAAACGATCAGAAATCGGCGTTCTATCAGAAATCGGCGTTGCCGGTGGTGCGGGGGTGAAGCTCCACATCGCGGATGTTGGAGACGCCCGTCAGGTACATCACCATGCGCTCAAAGCCCAGGCCGAAGCCCGCGTGACGGCAGCTGCCGTAACGGCGCAGGTCGAGATACCACCAGTAGTCCTCCTCCTTCATGCCGAGCTCCTCAATGCGCTCTAAGAGCAGCTCCAGCCTTTCCTCGCGCTGGCTGCCGCCGATGATTTCCCCGATGCCGGGCACCAGGCAGTCCGCCGCCGCGACGGTCTTGCCGTCGTCGTTTAAGCGCATATAGAAGGCCTTGATCTCCTTGGGGTAATCGGTGACGAAGATGGGCTTCTTGAAGACCTCCTCGGTCAGGTAGCGCTCATGCTCGGTCTGCAGGTCGATGCCCCACTGCACGGGGTAATCGAACTTCTTCCCGCTCTTTTGCAGGATCTCCACCGCCTCGGTATAGCTGACGCGGCCAAACTCGTTGGACACCACGTTATGCAGGCGATCCAGCAGCCCCTTGTCCACGAAGGAGTTGAAAAATTCCATCTCCTGCGGGCATTTTTCCAGCACGGAGTTGATGATGTACTTCACCATCGCCTCGGCGGTATCCATGTAGTCGTTCAAGTCGGAAAAGGCCATCTCCGGCTCGATCATCCAGAACTCGGCCGCGTGGCGCTGGGTATAGGAGACCTCAGCGCGGAAGGTGGGGCCGAAGGTGTACACATCACCGAAGGCCATGGCGAAGTTCTCGGCATTCAGCTGCCCGGAGACCGTCAGGTTCGTGGGCTTGCCGAAGAAGTCCTGGCTGTAATCGACCTTGCCGTCCTCGGTGCGGGGCGGATCGTTGGGGTCGATCGTGGTCACGCGGAACATCTGACCCGCGCCCTCGGCGTCGGAACCGGTGATGATGGGCGTGTGGACATAGACAAAGCCGCGGCTCTGGAAGAACTCATGCACCGCGTAGGCCGCCACACTGCGCACGCGAAAGACCGCCGAGAACAGATTCGTACGGGGACGCAGATGCTGGATCGTGCGCAGAAACTCCACGCTGTGGCGCTTTTTCTGCAGGGGATAATCCGGCGTGGAGACACCCTCCACCGTGATCTCGTCGGCCTTGAGCTCGAAGGGCTGCTTCGCCTCCGGCGTCAGCACCAGAGTACCGTGTACGATCAGGGCAGCGCCCACGTTCTGCCGGGCGATCTCATCGTAGTTATTGAGGCCGGACCTCTCAAAAACGACCTGCAGCGACGTAAAGTTGCTGCCGTCGTTGAGCGCGATAAAGCCAAAGTTCTTCATATCCCGCACCGTGCGGACCCAGCCGCAGACGGTCATACTCTTGCCGTCGTATGCCTTGGGATCGGCAAAGATCGTGGAAATTTTTACTCGTTCCATGGGACGCCATCCTTTCTTTGTGCCATCGGCACGCAAATTTTATAATGGGCTATTATTATATATGCTTTTCCTTACTATTGCAAGGAAAAAGTGAAGAGTGAATAGAGAAAAGCGAACAGTTATGGTGTCCCCTTCGGGGACAATTACAATCCGTCGCGAAGCGACACCACAACTATTCACTCTTCACTCTTCACTTTTCACTGTCAGAAGATAAACTCCAGCGGCGCGTGGTAGTTGCAGAGCTCTACGACCTGATGCTCACCGCCGGCTTCGCCGTCGCGCGTCCAGGCCACCGGATGATCAAAGGTAAAGCGAGCATGCTTTGTTTGCAGGATCATGAGCTTATCGCTGTCGTAACTCTGGCTCAAAACACTGCCCACCAGCTCGCCGAGGCCGTCCATGGTTTTGGGATCCTTCACCAGCACAAGCTCGCTCATGCCGTCACCAAGACCGACCATATCCTCGGTAAAGTGTACCACGCCGCCCACGGAGGTAGAGTTGGAGAGGCTTCCGTAGAGCAGATCATCCTCAATCACACCGCCGTCATATTCCACGATCGTGTGGTAGGAGACGATTTTGGGCAGAGACGCCATGCCCTGCAGCACATAGGCCAGATGCCCCAGCGCCTTTTTCTGATCCTGAGGCGTGGCATAGCTTACGTCTGTAAACGCGCCGAAGGCCGCGATGTAGGCAAAATAATCCTTTTCCCCAAAGCCGCCCACGTCATAGGGATGCGCGGTACCGCTCAGAATGCGGCGAGCGGCCGCCGCCGCGTCGTTTTTGGGAAGGTTGAGCGTAGTCGCCACGTCGTTGGCAGTCCCCATGGGAATATACCCGAGATATGGCTTTTTCTCAAGCTGCATGACGCCTGCCATGACCTCGCTGAGTGTTCCGTCGCCTCCAATGCAGGCAACCACATCATACTCAGAGCCGTACTGTGCCGCAAAGCGCGTCGCGTCCGTTGAGGCGGAGGTATAATAAAGTGTTGTGCGAAAGCCGCCCGTATCCAAAATTTGCAGCGCATCCCCAATGCCCTGCTTATAAGCACCCCGCCCGGCTGTGGGATTGATAATCAGCATGAGCTTTTGTTGCATTCTCCTTCTCCTTTTCCTTATCCGTTCATTTGTTCATTATTATAATCTTATCCGCTTTTTCCGTCAAGTATCTCAAAAATACGCAAAGGGGACGCTCTCGCGTCCCCTTACGTTGCAATATTTCGATGTTTTTTAAATTACGCCATTTCGTTGAGCTTGCTTGCCATCGCGGACTTCTTGTGCGCTGCGTTGTTCTTGTGCAGCAGACCCTTGCCGGCCGCGCGGTCAACAGTCTTAACAGCAACTTTATAGGCACTGACGGCTGTCTCGCGGTTGCCTTCGGCAACAGCTGCGTCAAACTTTTTCATCATGGTCTTGAGCTCGGTTTTGTCGGCGCGGTTCTTAGCTCTGAGCTGCTTGGACTTCTCATCTCTCTTGGCAGAAGACTTAATGTTGGCCATGTTTCAATCGCCACCTCCTCCTACAAAAATTGCCTGCGACGTTGGTAACATAACATTCGCGTTTAAAGATTATAGCAAAGAAAGTCTTGAAAAGCAAGGGCTTTTTCAGATTTTTTTTAAATTTTTTTGGAAGGAAATGAAGACGAACCATTCCGTGTTTTCCTGTAGTTCCTCCGGTTATTTTTTTAAAAAGTATACCACAATATATTGAACGAAAGGGAAAGGGGAAAACAAATTAAATGGTAATTACTGGCAGAACTGACCTTGCAAGCGAGGCCAGAAGCAGTCTTCTTCGCAGTGCGGAACATGCGGCAAGGCTCAAGGGAATTCGCGCGGAAGAAGAAACGCTGTTTGGACTTTCGCTGACCGCTGTTGAAATTCTGGATGATGATGCCGCCGCTCTGCTTGGAAAGGATCGGGGAAAATATTATACCCTGCGCCTCCCTGCGCCTTTGTCGAGGGGGGATACGTGCTTTCAAGACGCGGCAGCCGCGATTTCGACTCTTCTTCGCCGCTGTCTGCCGAAAGAACTTGATCGAGGCATTTTGATTGCGGCGCTCGGAAACCCAGATGTGACGCCGGACGCGCTCGGCTCGCTTGTGGCGGGAAATCTGCTGGTAACGCGGCATTTGAAGCGTCTCAAGGCGTCAGAGTTTGGTTTCCTTCGCTCGACCGTTCTTTGCCGTACCGGCGTTCTCGGTACGACAGGTCTTGAGAGCGCCGACCAGATTCGCGCTTTTTGCGATGAAATCCATCCCGCCTGTGTGATCGCTGTCGATGCTTTGGCTGGCTCGGAGCTCTCCGGTCTTTGCCGCTCGGTGCAGATCTGCAATACCGGGATCGCGCCCGGCTCCGGCGTTGGGAATGACAGGGACGCGCTGAATGAAGCTTCTCTCGGCGTACCTGTGCTTGCCGTCGGCGTTCCGACTGTGATTGACGCTTCCTCGCTTGCGCAGGAGCAGGAGCTGACAGATTTGTTTGTTACCCCTCGTTTTATCGACAGCGCAGTTCGTTCCGTTGCGCGCGTATTGGCCTACGGGATCAATCTTGCGCTGCATGATGGTATCTCAGTTGAGGATATAGATTTGTTGGTAGGGTAAGGC
>CAJOCV010000072.1:25388-26544 GCA_905233785.1 uncultured Oscillospiraceae bacterium | reverse complement strand
TCTTGCAATACACAAAGTATTCCTGCTCAATGAGTGCCATCATCAGAACTCGGTTTTTCTCGGAATCTGCTCTTGCCGCATTATGCGGTATTGCCTTAATTTGACGAAGCAAAAATCTGTGTGCTAAATTGCTTCGAAAAGTTCATTATTGAAAAATTACTGAGACCTTTTGCGTTATTCCGCGTCTTCCCAGTTGTGCCAGACGTTCTGCACATCGTCGTTATCCTCGAACATGTCGAGCATCTTCTGCATGTTCTTAATATCATCCTCGTTTGTGAGCTTGATGTAGCCGTTCTGGGGCAGCATCTCCACCTGCGCCTCGAGGAGCTTATAGCCCTTCTCGGTCAGCGCGTCCGCCACGGAAGCGACGTCATCCTCCGCAGTGTAGACTGTCATGGTTTCCCCCTCGGCCTCGAAATCGGTCGCGCCGACATCCAGCGCATCCAACATCACGGTCTCTTCATCCAGCTCCTCATCCTCGTTGTCGATAACGATGACGCCCTTACGGTCGAACGACCAGCTCACGCAATTCGCCGCGCCCATGTTTCCGCCGTACTTGTCAAAGTAATGGCGCATCTCACCGGCGGTGCGATTACGGTTATCGGTCATGGTCTCCACGATCACAGCAACGCCCTGGGGGCCGTAGCCTTCGTAGACGATCTTCTCATAGTTCTCGGTATTGCCGGCGCCAAGAGCCTTGTCGATGGTGCGCTTGATGTTGTCGTTGGGCATATTGGCGGCCTTCGCTTTGGCAATGACGGCAGCGAGCTTGGAGTTCGAGCGCGGGTCGCCGCCGCCGCCCTCCTTGACAGCAACAATCATTTCGCGGGCAATCTTGGTAAAGGCCTGTGCGCGCTTGGCATCGGCTGCACCCTTGGTCTTCTGTATATTATGCCATTTGGAATGTCCGGACATATTAACAACTCCTCTTTTGTATCAAATTAACAGCAGTATTTTAGCACAACGCAAGGCATCATGCAAGCCCTGTTTCGTCAAGGAAACGCCAAATCGCTCGTTTTCGGCGTCTTCCGAAAAATATACGCCCTACCGCAAGCGATAGGCTTGGTGGATTCGAACCACTGCCGGTTTTCGCGGGCAGGTTTGGGTCGATGCTTCGTTCCAGCCCTTGAAAATACAGGAGTATTCCCTGCGGTCT
>CAJOCV010000072.1:16108-25359 GCA_905233785.1 uncultured Oscillospiraceae bacterium | reverse complement strand
AACGAACGCCGCTGGGCTGGCGCCCAGCAAGTGAGGCGGGACAAAAAGCGCCGAAAAGGGACGCTCACAGGCGGCAGGAGTTCGAATCCACCAAGCCTATGCGGAACTTCTAAATGCGAAACGCATTCAGAAGTTCCGGTATGATTTCGTCATTTTCCTTGCAGCACATCGCGTATTCCCGCGAAAAATTGCCTTCGACAGGCCGAAACCTTTCTCGGAAGCTGCTCTTGCCGATTGCTTCTCCGATTCCCCTACTCTCAGGCGCGCGGAATCAAGAGCATTTTCCCTGCGATCTCTTCGGTATCGTTCAGCGACGCAATGGCCTCCGTGCTGGAGTGATACTTCCGCGCAAGCTCCCACAGGCTCTCCCTCTCCACGCGCACCAGCGTCACCGAGGGGAGCGTCGAAAGATCATAGGGATGCTCCTCGTCCGCCTCCGCGCCCGTCAGTACCTGCACCTCCCGACTGCTGAGACGTTGCCAGACAAATGTCGCCTCCGCTCTGCACTGGAGCCCCTCTCCATCCGGAACGATGTCCGTCTGTGTGAGGGTGGCGGAAAGCAGCCGTGCGTCCGCCGGAAGCTCTGTTTTCAGCGGGAGCTGACGCCGCGCCGAAGCAAGTTCCCCGTTTTTACTGCGATAGATAATATCCAGCGCAAGGCTCCATCCCTCGCCCTCCTCACTGAGAGCAGGCAGCACCGCAAGCACATCCGCGCAATCCTCTCCCACGGCTATGAGCTCGGAAGCGACAGCGCTGCTTCGTTCCATCTCCCCCGCCGTGTCCAGCGTCAGCGTTCGGTATTCGCAGCGCACGGGCATAAGATTTGAATAAGCGTCTGACAAATAGCGCAGTTCCTCCGTATTGCGGCAAACCGTCTGCAAAAGAGCGTGTACCTCCGTCTCCAGGGCTTTCCCTCCGCTGATGCTGTCGGTCAGATTCAGATACACTGCCGTCGGCATACAACAGATTGTACAGCAGGAGGCGCCCTCTGAGCCAATATCCACGATCTGCGACACAGACGCCGTAAAGCTCTGCCGCAGCGGATAGCTCAGCCCCTCGGAGCGATACGCCACCGTAAGCTCCATCGTCCCTTTGACGATCAGGCGCGAGCCGATGCGGTTTTGCTCGAGCAGACGAAACTGCAGCGCATGACTCAGAATCTGGGTCGGTACGGGTCTTCCCTCCGGAAACACAAAGCTTTCGGTAATGGCAAAGGTTTTTTCCGTCACAGCCGTCACAGCCTGGGTCTGCGCGGACTCGGCCAGCCCCAGGAGAAGCGGTACGGCGTTCCCCTCCGGCAGCAGAGAGAGCGTCGCGCTCTCGCGGGAGTAGCCGCGGCTTTCACACGCAAGCTGGACGGTGACTGCAAGCTTTCTGGGATTGAGAATACGTCCCTCTGTGCGGGCGACGCGAAGCACCGTCTGCACCTCTTCTGCCGCATTGTCCAATGCAAGGCTCTGTTCAAGCTCCTTTGTCAGGCGCACAGAGGCCATTGCATCCGCGTTCTCCGTGATGTACAGCACAACAGCCTCAAGCTCGAAGCCGACGCGCAGCTCGTTACCGTTCAGCTCCTTGCTCTTCAGCAGCACCGAGCACTGCACAGAGGCCACATGCCCCACATCCTCGTTCACATCCGGCACCACGCCCTCCAGTTCCGTGATAATGCTGTCACAGCGGCTGAAGCGCTCCCGCCAGATTTCCTTTGTTTCCTGTTCAAACCGGTACTCCATTCCCATGTTCCTCCTCAGCGTCCTTTCAGCTTTGCCAGCAGCCTTCCCAGAAAGCGCGGCAGCCGGATCACATAAATTTTCATACGCTCACTCCTATTCAGCAGCAACGCAGCAGCCAGAGGCCCGCAGCAATCAGCAGCGCCGCAAGCGCAAACCACCATACCTGCGAAGGCAGTACCAGTGCCAGCACAATGACGATCCCCAGCGCAATGGCTGTGATGCCCCAAACGATTCGCCGACCTCCGCGCATAAAATTGCCTCCCCCACAGCTGTATTCTGTACAGACTATGCGAGAGGCAAATGAATCCATGTGAAGCGGAGCTTTCACGGTAATCGTATGAAAACCGGCCGCTGACCGCTCAGTCCTCCCAGGCTTTATGCTGGGCGGACAGCTCATACAAACGCTCGTATGAGCGATAGCGGCTCGGCGCGATCTTGCCCGCCGCGACAGCCTCCGTCACGGCGCAGCCCGGCTCCTTCCGGTGGGCGCAGTCGAGAAAGCGGCAGCGACCCAGGTAGGGACGGAAATCCCGGAAATCCGCCGCCAGCTCCTCCTTGGGGATGATCTTCATCATCTCCAGCTCAAAGGAGGCGTAGCCCGGGGTATCGGCAAGGTATGTTCGCGCTCCCAGGTCGAACAGCTCCACATGGCGTGTGGTATGTTTGCCGCGGCCCAGCTTATCGCTGACCTCGGCGGTTTTGAGTGCAAGACCGGGCGAAAGGCAGTTTAACAGGCTTGTCTTCCCAACGCCGGAATTCCCCGTGAACGCGCAGACCTTGCCGGAAATCATCTGCCGAAGCGCTTCCACTCCTGCGCCGTTCTCCGCGCTGGTCAAAATCACGGGATAATCCGCCGCGCGGTAGAGCCTTTCCAGAGCTTCTCCGGGATCCAGATCCGTTTTGTTGATGCAGACGATCAGCTCGCACCCGGCCTCCTCGGCGATCACGGAGACCCGATCAATCAAATAGGGATCGGTCACGGGGTTCACATTCGCCGCGACGAATACCAGCGCGTCAAGATTGGCGACCGCCGGGCGGATGAAAAAGTTGCGGCGCCGCTCCACCTGGTCGATTCGCCCCCGACCGGCGGAATCCACACTGCATCGCACCCGATCCCCCACCAGGGGCGAGGTGCCGTCCAGTCGGAAGCGTCCGCGGGCCTTGCATTCCAGAATGCCTTCCTCCGTTTTCACATAATAAAAGCCGCTGAGGGCTTTGACAATAATTCCTTCTCTCATCCGTTCACAGGCCCGGTAGAGACACGCAGGATCACCTTGCTGTGCTCCTCAATTTCGGTAAAGGCCTCCGCGCTCTGTCCGATCACCGTACCTGCCGCGAGGTCGCTTGTCACATATTCCGATCCGCCATAGCTGAGCGCGGAGTTTTCCAGCTGTTGAATCGCCGCCCCTTCGGACAATCCGATCAGATTCGGCATATTCACGTTGATGATCTGCGGTCCGCTGCTGACAGTGAGGTAGACTGTGGAGCCTGTAGCCAAGGGCTGCCCCACATCGGGATAGGTTTTCATCACATAGTTTCGTGTATAAATATCGGATACGGCGTTCTCGATTTCCACATAGAAGCCTGACTGGCGCAGAAGGGCGCTCGCAGTACGGTAATCCGTATTGATAACGTCCGGTACGGAGGAAAGCGTGTCGCCCGTCGAGACGATCAGCGTCACGTCAATGCCCTCGGGCGTGACCATGATGCTGCGTCCGGCCTCCGGATCCTGGGAGAGCACGACGCCGGGCTCGGTGTCGGTATTGACGACAAAAATGACCTCAAAGTGATAAAGCCCGCCCACATTGGGATTGCTCATCAGTGATTCATAGCTGCTGCCCACAAAGCTCGGCAGCTCAATCCGCTCCGCCGGGGAAAAGATGTCCTTGAGCCAGAAGTTCCAGAGGAAGCCAAAAAGGAGCACCGCGCTCAAAAGCACACCGAAGGTGCCGGTCATGAAGCTGACGCGGCCTGAGCGGCTGCGGCGGCGCAGAAAGCTCTCCCGACTCATCTCGCTCACCGAACGAATGGGCACCACATCCGGGTTTTCGAGCCTCTCCTCCTCCTTGGGCTGCATCTGGGTCTGGATAAAGGTTTCCAGATCGCTCAGCAGCTCCTCCGCGGTCTGATAGCGGGCGGAAATATCGGCATTCATTGCCTTCATGGTGATGCGCTCCAGCTCTTCGGGCACATCCGCTACCTTTTCATGGGGCGGGACCGGATCCGCGTTCATGTGTTTTACGGCGATCTCGCCCAATGTGTCGCCCGTGTAGGGCTTCTCACCGGTAAGCATCTCGTACATGACGACGCCGAGAGAATAGAGGTCGCTCCTTGCGTCGGGACTCTCGCCGCGCGCCTGCTCAGGCGCAATATAATGGATGGAGCCCACCGCCTGACCGTTTGACTCCACCGCCTCATTCTCCAGCGCCGCGATGCCGAAGTCAGCCACCTTGATGGTACCGTCCTTCAGGAGCATGATGTTGTTCGGCTTAATGTCCCGGTGGACGATGCCGCGCTCGTGAGCGTGCTTGAGAGCACGGGCGATCTGCCTGGTAAAGTGCAGCGTCTCCCGCCAGCCCAGGGCTCCGCGGCGCTCCATATACTGCTTGAGCGTAATTCCCTCCACAAGCTCCATGACTATGTACTCCATGGAGCTGGAGCGGCTGACATCGTAGATGGCGACGATATTGTGGTTGGAGAGCATGGCAACGGCGTGCGCTTCCTGCAGAAAGCGGCGGCGGAATTCCTCGTCTGCCGCCATCTCCTGGCGCATGATTTTGACAGCGACCTGCCTGCTCAGGCGGTGGTCCATCGCCTTGTACACCACGGCCATGCCGCCCTCGCCGATCACGCTCTGTATCTCATAACGGCCGTCGAGAACGCGGCCAATATAGCTTTCAGTACTCATAAAATCTCCTGTTGAGAGAAGCTTTGCTCATTTTACCGCGACCACGGTGACATTGTCCCGTGCCCCGCGCGATAGCGCCATGTCCATCAGGGTACGGCAGAGATCCTCCGGCTCCCGGTGCAGCTTGGCCTGCTCAAGCATTTCCTCGTCCGTGAGGGTGTTTGAAAGCCCGTCTGAGCAAAGCAGCAGAATGTCCCCGATACCGAGCTCAAAGCTGAAATAATCCGCCTCCACCTGGGAATCGGTGCCCACTGCGCGGGTGATGACATTGCGCTGTGGATGTGTCTTGACCTGCTCCTGGGTAATGACGCCGTACTCAAGCAAATCCCCCACCAGCGAGTGGTCGCGCGTGATCTGACTGATGGTGTCGTTGCGCCGAGAGATCAGGTAGGCGCGGCTATCGCCCACATTGATAATATGCCCGACACCGTTGGACTTTATCACACCGCCGACGATGGTTGTGCCCATGCCGTTGAATTCCTCGCTGAACTGCGAATATTCGTAGGCAACGCCATTTGCTTCTTTACAGGCGTTCTTGAGCATCTGCTCAAAGTCCACAGGGCGATTGTTGCGTGTGTTGAGCCAGGCGTAAACGCAGGAGACAAAGGCGCGGTTTGCGATCTGGCTGGCAAGTCCGCCGGCTTTCGCGCCGCCCATCCCGTCGCAGAGCGCGACAATCAGGCAGTCCTTCGTTTTGACCTTTTCAATGATAAAGCTGTCCTGATTATCCTTGCGCACCCTGCCTTTGTCCGTCAGACCGAAGCTTTTCATGTGGGAAATCACCTCACATCCATAGGTTACGGGTTCATTTTCTGCATTTTGCGGCGCAGCTGACCGCAGCTTGCGTCCACATCGCCGCCGAGACGGCGGCGCACTGTGACGTTCACGTTCTCATCCTCAAGGATCTTGATAAAGGCCTTCATATGCCCCGCGGTGGACGGTCTGAACTCGCGCTCTTCGACATGGTTCAAGGGGATCAGGTTCACATGCGCTCCCACAGTCTTCGCGCGTTTGGCAAGAAGTCGCGCGTGATACTCCGTGTCGTTCACACCGTCGATCATGGCATATTCAAAGGAAATGCGCCGTCCTGTGCGCTCATAGTAGCGCTTGCAAGCCTCCATCAGCTTGTCCACACCGCGTCCGCGGTTGGCGGGCATGAGGCGGGAGCGCGTCTCATCGTCCGGCGCGTGCAGGGAAACCGAGAGCGTAAGCTGCAGGTCGCGCTCCGCCAGATCGTCAAAGCGCTCGATGATGCCGCAGGTGGAGAGCGAGATGTGCCGCATACCGATGTTCATGCCCATGGGGTCGTTGACCAGCTCCAGAAAGCGCATGACCTGATCGAAGTTATCCAGCGGCTCGCCGATGCCCATGAGGACGATGTTGGAAATTTTCTTGCCGGAATCGAGCTGGGAAAACAGCACCTCGTCCAGAATTTCGGAAGCGTTCAGGGAGCGCACCAGCCCGCCGATTGTGGAGGCGCAGAAGGCGCAGCCCTGACGGCAGCCCACCTGACAGGAGACGCAGACCGTGTTTCCGTGCTGATAGCTCATGACCACAGTCTCCACCGCGTTGCCGTCATACAACTCCCAGAGATATTTGATGGTGCCGTCGATTTGAGACACCTGCTTGCTCAGCACCTTCGGCGCGTAGAGACGATAGTTCTCCCTGAGCTTTTCGCGCAGCGCCTTCGGCAGATTGCTCATACCCTCGAAGTCCCGCACGCCGCGCCCCAGCCATTCAAACACCTGTTTTGCGCGATATTTCGGCTCTCCCAGAGCGGCAAACTCCGCCTCGATCTCGGGAAGCGTCATGGATAAAATGTCTTTTTCCATTTCAGTTTTTCTTTCTCAGCTTGCAAACAAAAAAACCGTCCGTGCCGTCGAGCTGCGGCCAGAAGGTATAGCAGCCGTTTTGGCTCGCGAGGCTTCCGAGGCGAAAATCCTCCGCTTGAAAGTTTGGATTGGTCTGCAAAAAAGCTTGTATTTGCTCGGTATTTTCCGCGTTTAAAACCGTACAGGTGGAATACAGCAGAACGCCGCCGGGCTTCACATAGCGGGAGACGTTCTCTAAGATCGCCGCCTGAATGGCAGGCAGCGCCGCGATCTCTTCTTCCTTCTTCTGCCGGATCTCCGGGCGTTTTCCGATGACGCCGAGGCCGGAACAGGGCACATCCGCCATCACCAGATCAAAGGCATTCTCCAGCTCCGGTTGGAAAGCCCTGGCGTCCGCCGCCTGCGTCTCGATGCACTCTATTCCAAGCCGCTCCGCGCCTTCCCGGATACGGGCGCACTTTTTCTCCTGCAGGTCTCTTGAGAGGATGCTCCCCTCGTCCGCCATACGAAGCGCGGCGGCAAAGCTCTTGCCGCCGGGCGCGGCGCAGGCGTCCAGCACACGCATCCCCTTCTCTGGGGCTGCGATCTCCACAGCGGCGCGGGCGGCCTTGTCCTGCACATAGAAAAGCCCTTCGGCAAAGCCCAGTAAGGCCGTCACGCTGCCGCCGGGCAATGTAAAACAGCCGGGAAGCGCCGCTTCGGCTTCAAAGCCGATCTCCTGGCGTGCCAAGGCTCTGCCATAGTCCTCCGCGCTCACCTTCAGCGTGTTCACCTGAATCGTCAGCGGCGCGGGCTCATTGTTTTTCCGAAAAAACGCCTCCGCAAAGGCGTAGTCGTGCTCGCTTATGATCCGCTCTGCCAGCCACTTGGGGTGGCTGTAACGCAGATGCAGATACTCCGCCGTCCCCCTGCCGGGGATTTCCGGCAGATGATCGCGATTCTCCGCAAGTCTCCGCAGGACTGCGTTGCAAAGTCCCGCGGCTCTCGAATAGCCGTTTGCGCGGCAAAGCGCCACGGTCTCCCCCACCGCCGCATGGGCGGGGATACGCTCCGTAAGCAAAAGCTGCGACGCGCCGAGGCGCAGCAGCTCCCGAAGGCCGGGCTCGATGGGCTGATCGCAAACTTGGTTTAAATAAAAATCAAGGTAGTCCCCGTTCTGCAAGACGCTAAGCGTAAGGCGCGAGGCCAGCGCAGCATCCCGCCGGTCGAGATCGTATTTTTTAATCGCGGCGTCCATCGCCTGAGCTGACCACGCGCCGTCCCGTCGGCAGCGGCGCAGCGCCTCCAGCGCCGCCTGTCTCGCCTGATGCGCCATCAGCCGTCCGCCTTGATGGCGTGACCGCGCAGGAAATCCGCGGCCTTCATGCGTTTCTTCCCGGGCGCCTGCAGCTCGGTGATGAGCAGGGTTTCCCCGCCGGCGCAGGCGATCTCCAGACCGTCCTTTCCGGCGGCGACGACCTTGCCGGGCGCAAGGGCGGTGTGGCGCTCTGTGTAGGCGGCGGCAAAGACGCGGTAGACCGTGCCCTCCAGCTCCATCGTGGCGACAGGCCAGGGCTGGAGACCGCAGATATGCTTGACGATCTCGCGCGGCGTCCGATTCCAGTCGATCGGGCAATCGGATTTATCCAGCATTTTGACATAGCTTGCCTTGCTGTGATCCTGCGGTGTGCGCGGTGCGGTACCGGCTTCGATGTCCCGCAGGGTCTTTGTGAGAAGCTCAGCGCCCATGACCATCAGCCGCTCGAAAAGCTCGCCCGAGGTCTCAAACTCGCCCACCGGGGTCTGGGCGGTATAGATAATATCGCCGCTGTCCATATCGTGAGCAAGGTACATGGTCGTCACACCCGTGACGGTGTCGCCGTTCAGAACCGCCGCCTGAATCGGCGACGCACCGCGATACTTCGGCAGCAGCGAGCCGTGAACGTTGACCGCGCCGTATTTCGGCAGCGCCAGCATCTCGTCCGGCAGGATGCGCCCATAGGCCACCACCACCAGAATATCCGGTTTCAGACTCTCAAGCTGTCGAAACGCCGTTCCGTCCCGCATTTTTTCAGGCTGGAACACGGGAAGTCCCGCTCGGAGCGCCAGCTCCTTTACCGGAGAGAACTGCAGCTCCATGCCGCGTCCCTTCGGCTTATCCGGCTGGGTAAAAACGCCGACGATTTCAAACTGCTCGTCCAGCAGTTTTTTAAGTGAGGCCGCCGCGAAATCCGGCGTCCCCATGAAAACAATTCGCATACCGCTCCTTATTCGTTCTCCGCCGCGTCCTGCATTTCTTCCTCGGACAGCATACGCTCAGCCTTCGAGGTAAAAATGATACCATCCAGATGGTCGATCTCATGACAGAAGCAGCGGGCAGTCAGGCCGGTTCCTTCCACCTCGAAGCTCTTGCCGTCTCGATCCTGCGCCCTGACCTTCACCGTCATGGGGCGCTTGACATAGCCGTACTCGCCCGGAACACTCAGACAGCCCTCGGCGCCGTCCTGCTCTCCGGAGCTCTCCACAATTTCGGGGTTAATGAGCTCAATAATATATTCCTCCTCGCCCTCGGGAACATTGGTCTCAAGGACGAGCACCGCACGGCGCAGCACTCCCACCTGCGGCGCAGCAAGGCCGACGCCGTTTGCGGACAACAATGTCTCGCGCATATCGTCCAGAAGTTGGTGCAGTCGGGGATTGAAGTCCGTGACTACACGGCTCTTTTTATACAGCAGAGGCTGTTCCTTGGTCAAAATATTGCGAAGCGCCATAGTGTTCACACTTTCTATTTCAAATTCTTTT
>CAJOCV010000072.1:7514-16019 GCA_905233785.1 uncultured Oscillospiraceae bacterium | reverse complement strand
CGCCCCCGGAAAAAACAGATTTGATTTTGTTTGCCGCCTTCCGAGGCGGCAAATCAGAGGGGAGTGCCCCTCTGAACTCCCCCAAAGCCACGCAAGACTAAATCGTTACATTCTTTTAATCTGCGGGATCGTTGTCGGCGTAAACCGACACGCCGCGAAAACGCTTGTCCGTATTGCACTCACACACGATTTGCGCGAGCGCCGCGCGGGTGGCGGCGTTATTTTTTCCGTTGATGAGCACACGATAGCGAAAGCGGTTGTTGACCCGTACCACCGTCAGAGGGGTCGGCCCCAAAAGCTCTGTTGTCCGGTCTGTGCCGAGAAGCTGTGTCAGTCGTTCCCGCGCATAGCGGCAGGTCTGCACGACAAGGCGCTCGTCCACACCGGAGGCAGTCAGCGCCAAAATGTCCCGGAAGGGCGGCGAATTCTGCAGTCTGCGCAGGGAAAGCTCGGAGGTATAGAAGGCGTCATAGTCCTGCCGCGCGGCCTGTTGAATGGTCTCATTGTCCGGGGTATAGGTCTGGATCACGGCGCGTCCCGGCTTCTGCCCACGCCCGCTGCGTCCTACCACCTGAGTAATCAGAGAAAAGCTGCGCTCTCCCGCCCGATAATCCCCGGCATAAAGGCTCTGGTCGGCGGAAATAACCCCCACCAGGGTCACATTTTCAAAATTAAGTCCCTTTGTAACCATCTGTGTGCCCACCATGACCGGGATTTTTTCCTCCCGAAACCGCGCGAACAGCTCCTCGTGGGAGCCGGCGGGCGTCACGGTGTCGGTATCCATACGCATGATCTCAATCTCCGGAAAGAGCTCATGCAGCTCTGTCTCCACCATCTGTGTGCCCACGCCGATATACTTGAGGGTCCCCCCACAGTCGGGACAGCTTTCATCCACACGCCGGGAATAGGCGCAGTAATGGCAGATCAGACGCTTGTTTGCGCTGTGATAGGTCAGCGATACGCTGCAGCGCGGGCAGCGGTAGGTATAGCCGCAGTCGCCGCAGCTCACGAGCTTATGCGCGCCGCGGCGGTTGATGAAGAGGATACTCTGCTCGCCGCGCTCTATATTCTGCGCGATCTCGTCCCGAAGAAATGCGCTGATGCTGCCGCCGTTGCCGCGGCGCAGCTCCCGCTTCATATCCACGATCCGAACGGCGGGAAGCTCCCGCTCATTATAGCGGGTATCCAGACGGAAATAGGCATAGCGTCCGATCTGCGCCGCATAGCGGCTCGCAATGTCGGGTGTGGCGGAGCCCAGCAGCAAAAGACACCTCGCCCGGGTACAGCGAAACTTCGCAACATCCCGCGCGTTGTAGCGGGGCGTGTTCTCGGATTTGTAGGTCTCTTCTTGCTCCTCGTCAATGATGATGAGCCCCAGATTGCGGCACGGCGCGAAAACGGCGCTTCGCGTACCGATGACGAGCCTTGCCTTCCCCGCGCGCACCCGCTTCCATTCATCGAAGCGCTCTCCGGTGGAGAGGCTGGAGTGCAGCACGGCAACCTCATTGCCGAAGTGAGAGGAAAAGGTGTGAAGCATCTGAGGTGTCAGCGCAATCTCCGGCACCAGCAGGATAGCGGAACGCCCGCGCTTGAGCTCTTGCGCGATCAAATGGATATATACGCTTGTTTTTCCGCTGCCGGTCACGCCGAATAACAGCGCGGCCCCGGCCTCGCCTTTGGAGGTCAGGGCGCTGATACCGTCAAAGGCCGTCTGCTGCTCGGCGTTGAGAAGCGGGAGCTCCTCCTTCTCCCCCACAAAGACATCCGGCCGACGGTAAACCTCCTGTGAGTAAAGCTCTACAAGCTGCGCGTTAACAAGCGCTTTCAAGCTCTGCCGCTTCGCCCCGCTGTGCTGCAGAAGTTCCCGCACGGGCAGCGCCGGGAAGGAGCACAGCAGCTCCAGCAGGTTTGCCTGCTGCCTGGAGCGCATCCGTTTTTGCGCGGCAATCTCCGCCGCGTCCTCCGGCGCGATCAGTAGTCGCGCCATCTGCACGGTTTTGTCGTGCACGCGCTTGTCGCCCTCATCCGTAAACCAGAGCCCTGCGGGAAGGATCGCCTTCACGGCCGCGTAGACCGTGCAGAAAAAGCGTTCCCGCATGAAAAGCGCCAGCTTGATCTGCTCTTCGTCCAGCACCGGCTCCTCGTCCAGAAGCTGCTCAACGGGTTTGAGCCGCTCATAAGTGCTGTGATCGCTCAGCGCAAGGATCAGCCCCTCACTGCGCCGGTTGCCGCGGGAAAAGGGCACGTAAACCCGCATTCCCGGTTTCACGCGATCCGCCAGCGTCTCCGGTACCAGATAGTCGTAGGGACGGTCGATCCAATATGTGGCGGCGGAAACCGCGATTTTTGCAACCAGCATGGGAGTGAAAAGCGTTTACTTGATGGAGAGCTTGCCGGTATACACCTCGTCAATGGCGGAGGAGACAGGCTTACGCTCCAGAGGGATCTGCTTCTCCTCGGATTCAGCCGAGATCGCGCGCGCACGGCGAGCCACCAGGTTCACAAGCTGGTAACGGCTGCCGATTTTGTCAACAAGTTCTGCAACAGGGGGATAAAGCATCATAATCGTTCTTCTCCATTTCATCCGCTTACAGCGGTATTTTAATCATTTAAAAGCTGCAGGCGATCCTTCGCGCGAAGGTGCTCCGCTCTCACGACGGCGGCAAAATCAGCGGCGGCTCTGTCCGCGTCGTCATTGATAATAAGGTAATCGTAAAAATCCGCCTCGGCGTATTCCTGCTTGGCTCTCTGGAGTCTGCCCTCGATGACCTCAAGGCTCTCGGTGCCGCGTCCGACGAGACGCCGACGCAGCTCCTCCACAGAGGGCGGGATCACAAAAATCATTACAGCGTCGGGCATCTTCTCCCGCACCTGGCGTGCGCCCTGAATTTCTATATCCAGCACAACGTTCATGCCCTCGTTGAGCTTTTGCTCCACAAAAGCCCTCGGTGTGCCGTAGCCGTTGGAGACGTACTCGGCGTGCTCCAAAAGCCCGTCCTGCCGCACCATCTCATCGTAGCGCTCACGGTCGATGAAAAAGTATTCCCGTCCGTCCACTTCGCCTGGGCGCGGCTTGCGTGTGGTGACAGAGGTGGAAAAGCAGAAATCCGTGCGGCCCTCGATGGCCTTAAATACCACCGTGCTCTTACCAGCCCCGGAGGGGCCGGAAATGACGATCAATTTCCCTTTTTCAGGCATCGCTCTTATCCTCCGTTTCTTTTCCTTCGAGACGTGCGGCCAGAGTTTCCGTCGGCAGGGCGGACAGGATCACATGGCCGCTGTCCATGATGAGAACGGACTTTGTGCTGCGGCCAAAGGAAGCGTCAATCAGCGCGCCCTTTTCCCGCACATCCTGAATCATGCGTTTGATGGGAGCCGATTCCGGCGAGACGACGGAGATGAGGCGCTCCGCGCTCACAAGGTTTCCGAACCCGATGGCAATCAGCCTCATGGCTCCTCCTTATTCAATGTTCTGGATCTGCTCGCGGATCTTCTCGATCTCGGACTTCAGATCCACTACCACATGGGCAATCTCGGAATTCTGGCACTTGGAGCCGATGGTATTTGCCTCTCGGTTAAATTCCTGCACCAGAAAGTCGATCTTCCGGCCGGTCGGGGAATTTCCGTCGATCATCGTTCGAAGCTGCGCCATATGGCTTCTCAGGCGCACGGTCTCCTCGTCCACGGCGATATGATCGGCGAAGACGGCAGCCTCGGCGAGGATGCGGCTCTCGTCGATCCCGGCCGTACCCAGCACCTCCGCCATCTTGCTTTCAAGCCTCTTGCGGTAGGCCGTCACAGTCTCGGGCGCTTTTTCCTCCACCGTGCAGACCAGGCTGTTGATGGTCTCAAGCCGTGCCAGCACATCGTCGCGCAGCTTTTCGCCCTCGCGCAGACGCATGGAATCAAAGTCGCGAAGCGCTTCCTCCACGATCCCGGTCAGCCCCGCGGAGATGGCCTCCGCGTCCAGATCCTTCTTCTCCACGCTCAGCACATCGGGAAAGCGCGCCACGTTCATAGCACTCAGATCGTCGTGCAGGTCATACTCTTCGGCAATGTGCCGAATGGCCTCCACATAGCCCTTCAGCAGCGCCTCGTTCACCTGCACCGCCATATCCCCGGCGTTTGCGCTGTTCACGCTCACAAACACATCCACCTTGCCGCGGCTGATGTGCTTTTGCACGCAGGACTTGACCGCCTCCTCCGCAAAGAGGAAGCTTCTCGGCAGGCGCACAGAGGTATCGAGATAGCGGTTGTTGACGCTCTTGAGCTCTACAGTGATTTCCAGACCCTCGACAGTGCCCTTGGCGCTGCCGTAGCCGGTCATGCTTTTTATCATAGTCCCTCCCCCTTCACCGGACAATGTCAAAGGTGAAGGCTTGTTGATTTTTCTTGTGTCTTTGCGTAAACACCAGGATCGCGCCGCTGAGAAGCAGGGCGGCAAAGCTCACCGCCACGCAGAGTCCCTCGCTCGCGCCCAGCAGATACGCAAGGGCATAGCCCAGGATAAAGAGCACGATGGGCATCACGTATACAAGCGCCGCCGCGCCGAACACGCTGGAGGACTTGCTGGCAATGACGACCTTCTGCCCGGGTCTCGCGTCAATGAGATTGCGGGCCACGGCCTTGATCTCTCCCTGGAAGATGCAGCTTTCACAGCTTCCGCAGCTTCCGCCGCAGGCGGTGGTACGCGCGACGGCAACCTCTGCCATCTGATTGGGCAGAAGCTTGGTCACGACCGCTTCCTGTGTCATTCCGCCGTCTCCACCTTTCTGATCTCCAGCGAGATCGTGTAATCGCCCACAGCCCCCACGTCAGTAAAGCCGTCTACCCGGACGCGCACAGGCACCATATAGGTGCCGAGGGACTCCCGGTAGTCCGTAAGATCGGCCACAAGGCTGATATTCTCCGCCCGAATCTGCTTGAGCTGCTGCTCCGTGCCGCGAATGCGAATGTCCACGCTCTCGGCGATCACCTCCACCTCGGAGGTTTCCGGGGCGTTGATGTAGGTGATGTTTTTGACGTGGTAGGTCGCGGTTTCGAGACCCACGATCTCAATGGCGACCTCGGCCGTGGACAGGCCGGTGAGATTCTTGAGGCTGTTATCCAGCGGGATACTGTACTCATCCGTGAAGGTAGTCGTAAAATCAGTCAAATCCACGGTTCCCAACACAATTTGGTTCATACCGGAAAGGATGGCCGAATCCCCGGTCAGGGTCAGGTAGCTCGGCGTCACCGTGACGATGGTATTGCTCTCGTTGGCGCCGGAGCCGTAGATCAGATTCACGGTCAGCGGCACGTTCTTGATCGCCTTGATCGGCAGCGTCGCACGAACGGTATCCTGTGAACAGCTCAGATACTTCGTGGAGCAGGGACTTCCCTCCTCATCCTCGAGGGTAAAGCCCACATCGGTGGAATAGGTACTGGACACCTCCATATCCTTGCCGAAGGTGACCCATGCATGATCCACGTTTTTAAGATAAGCTTCCGGTCCGGTCACGGTAATCAGCGCCGGCTCAAAAACCGGCGACTCCGCCGTGTAGCCGTCCGCCGATTTCCCCTCAAAGCCGCCGCGCACGGGAACCTCCTTGCTGGTCAGCAGCGACACGTTAAAGTTCACATATTCAGGAGTTTTCCGCTCTACCGTCAGCTCCCGCTCGTTTACGCCGCTGGGATAAACAATGTCGTACTTGAGCGAGGTATACGCCGCGGTGGTGAGCTTGCTCACGTCCACCTGCGCCACAAGGTCGTCGGAATCCATAGGATTGACAATTCGGCGGGGGCCGGCGATCACAACGGTAACGCTGCTCAAATCGAGATCCGTGACAACAAGATTTCTTGACGAGCGCAGGGTATCCTCGCCCACGAGCTCCAGGCGAACATTGCGGAAGGTCTGTGTAAAGTCGCTGGTATCCGCGCTGGTGACATATGTCCAGATGGCGAGTGAGGCCAGCAGAGACACAATGACCCAGAAAATGCGGTTATCGAAAAAACTGCGAACCGGGTTCTTCTTATTCATGGCTGCTCACCTTTAGAATTCCTTTCACGCTGTCGGCAAAGCGCTGCCAGCCGCCCTTGTTTGCTTCCTGAACGATCAGCTCCCGGTGCAGGATCTCATCCAGCTTTTTCTCGTTCAGATGCCGCTTGAGCGCACCGTCCAGTGCGACCGAGATCGCGCCTGACTCCTCCGAGACGATGATGACCAGCGCGTCCGACTGTTCGCTCAGACCGATGCCGGCGCGGTGTCGCATACCGAGCTCCTTGCTGAGATTGGTCTGCGCCGTCAAGGGCAGCACGCAGCCAGCCGCGGCCAATCGCGCGTCCCGGATGATGGCGGCGCCGTCATGCAGCGGCGCTTTGTTGAAAAACATATTCTTTAACAGCTCCGCCGAAACATCCGCGTTCACGATCGTGCCGGTGGCCATGATGCTTGTCAGGCTCACGCTGCGCTGAAAGATGATGAGCGCCCCGGTACGGGAAGCCGACATCTCCACGCAGGCCTGCACGGTCTCGGCGATAGCGGTCTCCATCTCAGGCGTGGAGCTTGTGCGTGTGGCGGAAAAGCTGCGGCCCATGCGTTCCAGCAGGCGCCGCAGCTCCGGCTGAAACAGCACCACCAGCGCAAGCAGGCCAATCTCCACCGCGTGGGACAGCAGAAAATAAATCATGCGCAGGTCGAACAGATAGCTCAGCAGCAGCGCTACCAGAATCACAAGGATCCCCTTGGCGAGGTTATAGGAATTGGTTCTGCGGACAAAGCCGATCACCCGATAGATGATGTAAGCGACGATCAGAATATCGAGAACATCCGCGATTCCCATCGCCGCCATGATATTCAAGCCTCTGGTTAAAGCGCTGCGAATGACTTCCATACTCTTTCTCCGTTTCGCTTTTGTGCATACTTCCAGACATACTTTTGATTCATTTATTATACCCAAGGAAGCCGTCAATGTCAATCGCGAACGGCGCATTATTTTCAAATCGCGAACGGCGCATTATTATCTTGACAATTGCAGCGCGCTCATCTTTCGTAAAGCCGCCGCAGACGAGGGCTGCAGCGTTTACCTGATCTCCTGCAGAAGCAGAGCGCAGGCTTTTTGTACTTCCTCCTCCGTCAGAAACGGCGAAAAGCTCATGCGCAGGGTGCCTGTTTCCAGTGTTCCGGCGCTCTCATGAGCGCGCGGGGCACAGTGCAGTCCCGCGCGAACGCACACTCCCTTCTCCGCAAGCGCAGCCGCGAGCTCCTCACAGTCAAGCCCCTCTGCGCGCAGACTCAGCACACCGCTCTGTGTTCCCTCCTCGCCGGTGAACAGTGTCAGACCGCTGTCCCGGAGCGATGCCAGCGCCGTTTGAAGCAGCTTATGCTCGTGAGCAAAAATGCGCTCCGTCCCCTTTTCGGCGACAAAGCGAATGCCGGCAAGCAGCCCAGCAATGCCGCAGACATTCTGGGTTCCTGCCTCCAAATGCTCCGGCAGGGAAGCGGGCATGCTTTGCATCCGACTCTCAGCCCCGCTTCCGCCGTACATGAGCGGTTCCCCATTCTCCCCGCAGAGCAGGATTCCCGTCCCCTGTGGTCCAAGCAAGCCCTTATGCCCCGGCATCGCGACAAAGGCGGCCTGCCATTTTTCCATGTCCACCGGCAGCACCCCCGCGGACTGAGAGGCGTCCACGATCAGCTTCACTCCATGCTTTCGGCAGAGCGCCGAAAGCTCATCCATCGGCAGAACAAAGCCAAAGACGTTCGATACCTGGGTACAGACCGCGACTTCCGCCTCTCGCAGCGCCGTGTCCCAGCTCTCCAGCAGCTCCTTCGGCGCAAAAAGCCGCGTCCCGGCGACACGAACGTCCGCCCCCACGGCATGGAGCGGCCGCGTAACGGCGTTGTGCTCAAAGCCCGAGATTACGACGCGCGTTCCCGGTCTTACAAGGGAACGAATCGCCAGGTTCAAGCCGTGGGTTGCGTTCATGGTGAATATCACACGGCTGGGATCGTTTACATGCAGCAGTGTCGCCGCGGCCTCGCGGCAGGCGTAAACCGTCTCCGCCGCGCGGAAAGAGGCCGCATAGCCGCCCCGGCCCGGGCTTGCCATCGTGCGCATAGCCTGCAAGACAGCGCGCTCCACGGAAGCCGGCTTTATCAGTGATGTGGCGGCGGAATCGAGGTAAATCACGGCAGCACCTCCCGATAGTCTCCGTCCGCCTCAAGGCGGAACAGCTTTCCCGTCCAGAGGCCGCGTTCCTTCAGAAGCTGCGCGGCCTGGGAAACCTGTTTTCTCAAGGCTACCGCATATCCGCAGCCGCTGCTGCTGAGCTTTGCAGGCGTTCTCCGGATCGTCACCGTATAACCCGCCCGCTCCAGCACACGGGCAGCCCGCTGCGCCTGGGTCAGCGTTCGAAAGGTAATCAGATATTGCGTCATAGGATGCTCCTTATCCAGTTTTCAGTTTTCAGCTTTCAGTTTTCAGCTTTCAGTCTTCAGGTAATACTAAGTCTCAATAAGATTAT
>CAJOCV010000072.1:0-7397 GCA_905233785.1 uncultured Oscillospiraceae bacterium | reverse complement strand
TAAGACGAAAAAGAAAAGGGATGTGAAATCCATCTCTCACATCCCTGCCTGCACGGATTCAGTTCATCCTATGCGAATGATATGTCCTTGTTTCACTGGCCACTGGCCACTGACCACTGGCCGCTATTTCTCTTCGACCAGCGCGACGGCGTGAGCGGCAATGCCAAGCCCCTCGCCGGAAAAGCCAAGCCCTTCCTCGGTGGTGGCCTTGACGCTGACGCGGCTGAGCTCCACGTCCATGGCCCGTGCGAGCTTCTCCCGCATTTTTTGAATATGAGGAGCAAGCTTCGGGCGCTGGGCAATCACCGTACAGTCCACATTGCCGACGCGAAAGCCGTTCTCTTTGAGCACCGCCGTCACACGCTCCAGAAGCTTTACGCTGTCCGCGCCCTCATAGGCCGGGTCGTTATCGGGAAAAAGGTGGCCGATGTCCCCCAGCGCCGCCGCGCCCAGAAGCGCGTCCATCAGCGCGTGGGTCAGCACGTCCGCGTCCGAGTGGCCGAGAAGCCCCTTTTCCCAGGGGATGTGTACACCGCCGAGGATGAGCTTACGCCCCTCCACCAGCTTATGCACATCATAGCCGTGTCCAATCCGCATCTATTTTCCCTCCCTGGCTCTGACGATAGCCTCAGCAATCAGCATATCCCGCGGAGTCGTGAGCTTGATGTTGTCCTCATCTCCCGGGACGGTCATGGTTTTGACTCCCATCATCTCCATTGCGGAGCAGTCGTCCGTCAACGGAAGATTTTTCTCCATCGCCCTTGTGAGCGCGCCCTTGATGAAATCCGCCTTGAAGACCTGCGGCGTCTGCACCCGGAAGGTACTGGCGCGATCCACGGTTCCGGTGACAAAGCCCTTCCCGTCCACGATTTTGAGCGTGTCCGTGCTGGGGATCACGGGAACTGCGGCGTAATACTCCTTCGCGGCACGCACCGTGCGCTCGATGAGCTCGACGGTCACAAGCGGCCTTGCCCCGTCATGGATGGCGATGCGGGCGCAGTTCGGCCGCACCTCGCTCACCCCCACAAGCGCGGACTCCACACGGGTCTTGCCGCCCGCGAGAACCTTGACGGCCTTGCTGATCCCGTACTTCCTGCAAAGCTCCGCGATCTCCTCGATCCGGTCGGCGCGCGTAACAACAACGATCTCATCCACAAGCCCGCAATTCTCGAACACCTTGAGCGTGCGGGCAAGCACCGGCATTCCGACAAGCTCCGCCGTGAGCTTGTCGCTGCCCATCCGCTGAGAGCTGCCGGCAGCCACGATGACCGCCGAGCAGTGCGGCTCCTTTTCCGGTTCGCGCAGAAGCTCCGCAAGCTTTTTGACCTTCTCCATCTTCATCTTTTACCCCTTTAGCTGGCGGCGGCGGTAGAAATTCATCATCCCGTCCTGCATCTCGTCCAGATGCTTGAGCATTTTACCCGCGCCGTAAGCCGCGCAGGAGACGGCGTCGTCCACCACCACGGTGCGGATGCCTGTGCTGCGCTCAATGAGGCGGTCGATGCCGTAAATCAGGCTGCCGCCGCCGGACATCGTAATGCCGTTTTGCTCCAGATCGCCCACAAGCTCGGGAGGCGTGCGATCCAGCACGGCGCGAACGGCCTCGAGTATACGGTTCATGGGTTCGACAAAGGCTTCGATCAATTCGTTCGCGCTGACGGTGATGGTCTTGGGAAGACCGGTGGCAAGATTGCGCCCGTGCACCTCCTCCACGCCCATGTCGGGGCGCTGCAGGACACAGCCGATGCTGCGCTTGATCTCCTCCGCCGCGGAGAGGCCGATGAGCATATTGTGCTTGCGGCGGATGTATTTCACAATGGCCTCGTCAAAGCTCGCGCCCGCGATCTTAATGGATTCGCATTCCACCACGCCTCCGGAGGAGATGATGGCAATCTCGGTCGTGCCGCCGCCGATGTCAATGATGAGATGCCCCTCCGGGCGGGAAATGTCTATCCCCGCTCCCATCGCGGTGGCGACAGCGGTCTCCAGCAGGTAGACCTTACGGGCGCCGGCCTCGATGGCGGCGTCAATGACCGCGCGTTCCTCCACGCCGGTGATGCTGCTCGGCACGCAGGCCAGCACCCTGGGCTTAAAGAGACTGAGAGACGTGATGCGGCTCACAAGCTCCCGCTGCATCTGAGCCGCCATCTCATAGTCGGAAATGACGCCGTTTGCGATCGGGTGGATGGCGACGATGTTCGCGGGCGTACGCCCCAGCATCTTCTGCGCGTCGGTTCCAACCTTCAGGATCTTGCCGTTCATCTTATCCACCGCCACAACGGTCGGCTCTCTTGCCACAACGCCCTTGCCCTGCTCAAACAGCAGCGTGGACGAGGTTCCCATATCAATGGCCATATCTTTTTCAAATATCAGGAAACTGGGCATATGCTTCACCTCAAATGATTACTTTTTCTCTCTCGGCGTACTCGCCACGGTAACCGCGCACACGGCTTTTGCGTCCGCGGCCTTCAACACGGCGGCGCACTCCGCGAGGGTGGAGCCGGTGGTAACAATATCATCCACCAACAAAACGCGCTTCCCGCGGATCGTCTCAGGGGATACGGCGCGGTATTTCCCTTTTACGTTCTCCCGCCGCTGCGCGGCGCCGTGAATCCCGCTCTGCGCAGGGTTGTTGCGAATCTTACGCAGCATACGCTTGCAGGGGAGGCCGGTTCTTCGGCTGATCTCCCGTGCCAGGAGCTCAGCCTGATCATAGCCGCGTGTCCATCTACGGGCGCGGCTCAAGGGTACCCATGTGATACTATCGCAGGAAATTCCGTTTTCGTCAATACATTTTACCAGAAAATCCCCATAGATCTGCGCATATCCGCACAGCGAATGAAATTTATAGCGCAAAAGAGACTCCCGCACAGTTTTTTCGTAACGGAGGGGTGAGACGCATTTTTCGATTCCCTTGACCTCTCGAAGCTGCGCCTCGCCCCTGGTGTAGGGCAGGGTCTCCCGGCAATGCTCGCACAAGCGGACTCCCGTCGGCATCAGGTTATGACAGAAGCAGCAGCGCGGCGGATACAAAAGATCAAGCAGAACATCCCAGAGCCTTCTCATACAGCGCCTCTTGCCGCGCAAAGGCGCAGCCGCAGCGCCGAGTAGCGCCGGGACTGGCGGAAGTTGTCGATCATGCGGTACGCGGCGGCGTCATCCCCCACCAGAATGAGAAGCTCCCTCGCGCGGGTGACAGCGGTATACAGCACATCCCGGGTCATCAGCGCCTGGGCATTTGCATTGATGCAGAGGATCACCGCCCGGTACTCGCTGCCCTGCGCCTTATGTACGGTCATCGCCCAGGCGTGTTCCAGCTCGAGCAGGCTGTCGAAGCCGTATTCCGAGAGCCTGCCGTCAAAGTCCACGGTCAAGGTTTCCGCGTCCATGTCCATGGAGACGATCCGCCCGATGTCGCCGTTATAGACGCCGGTGCCTTGCTTTCGGTTATCCGCCGTGCGCCAGAGCATGTCGTAGTTGTTGCGGATCTGCATGACCCTGTCGCCCACGCGGAAAACCGCATCTCCGAAAAGCTTTTCCTTCTTTTCCGGCGAAGGCGGGTTCAGGGCCGCCTGCAGGCGCTTGTTGAGCGCGACAGTGCCGGTCTCGCCTTTTCGGGTGGGCGTGAGCACCTGGATCTCCTCGGGTGGGATGTGCATTTTGTTCGGCAATCGCACGGCACAGAGCTCCGTAACGGTGTCCACGGTGCTGCCTGCTTCCAGACGCTTCAGCCGGAAAAAATCTCCCGCGTTTTCCGAGAGCTTCGGGTGCTCGCCCTTGTTGATAAGATGGGCGTTGCGCACGATGCGGCTTCCCTCGTTCTGACGAAAAATCTCCGTGAGGCGCACCGTGGGCACGACGCCGCTGCGGATGATCGCAGAGAAGACATTGCCCGGCCCGACGGAGGGAAGCTGATCGGCGTCCCCCACCAGAATGAGCCGCGCATCCGGCGGCAGCGCCTTTAACAGCGCGTCCATCAGCAGAATGTCCACCATGGAGCACTCGTCCAGGATCACCGCGTCACAGTCCAGGCGGTCGCTTTCTCCCTTGGTGAAGACGACCTTCTCTCCGTCCTCGTCAAACTTGGCGCCAAGAAGTCGGTGCACCGTGGCAGCCTCTCTGCCGGTCAGCTCCGTCATGCGCTTGGCGGCGCGCCCGGTCGGGGCGGTGAGCAGCGTACGGATGCCGATCTCGTCAAACAGGGCGAGGATCGCGCGGATGGAGGTCGTTTTGCCGGTGCCGGGGCCGCCGGTGATGACAACGATCTGGTTGTCCAGCGCCATTTGCAGGGTCTGCCGCTGCAGGGCGGCGTATTGTATCTGCTGCTGCTTTTCAAGCCTTGCGATCAGGCTCTCGGGATTTGCGTCTTCCCGGAAACGCCGGGCGGACATACGCGCAATGCGCTTTGCCGCGTCCGTCTCGGCCTCAAAGAGCTCCGGCAGGTAGCAGGCGGAGAGATTTGCGATCTCGTCCTGAATGACCAGCCCCGCCTCCGCAAGCTCCGCGATGCTCTCATCCGCTTCCTGCGGCGCAACGCCGATGAGCTGCGCCGTCGCGGCAGCAAGCTTGTCACGGGGGATGAAAACGTGACCGTTGCCGGTATTGTGGTTCAGCTCAAAAATGACGGCGGCGTTGACGCGGCTGCGGCTGTGCTCGTCCATGCCCATGGCCATGGCGAGGGCGTCCGCCTCCGCAAAGCTTCCGCCGATGTGCATGGCGGAGAGAACATAGGGGTTTTCCTGCAAGATCTTGAGCGCGTCGCCGCCGTAATACTTGTACATCCGCATTGCGAGCACCGGGCGCAGCCCGAAGGAGCACACAAATTCCATCAAACGGCGAACGCCCGCCTGCCGGCTGAAGCTCTTGGAGATCTGCTTTGCTTTGACAAGGCTCACGCCCTTGATCTCGGCGAGCTTTTCAGGCTCGTTTTCGATCACGTCCAGGCTTTTCGCGCCAAAGCGGCTGACAATCAGCGAGGCTGTGGCGGGGCCAACCCCCTTGACCGAGCCTCCCGCCAGATACTCGTAGATGGCGGAGGCATCCGTCGGCATGAGGCGCTGGGCAAATTCGGCCTTGAATTGCCGCCCGTGCACCGCGTGGTTCATCCACGAACCGCTCAGCAGCATGGTCTCGCCCTGCGCGGCATAGGGGAAAATGCCCACCACGGTCACGGTTTCACCGTTTTCATTGCGCAGGCGCAGCACCGTGTAGCCGTTTTCCTCGTTTTTATAGATGACAGATTCGACCGTACCGTTGAGCTCGGTCATGCTGTCCTGATCCATTGTTTTCTCCCCTTTAGCGTGGAGTAGTGAATAGTGAATTCTGAAAAGTGAATCGTTATGGTGTCGCTTCGCGACAGATTTTGAATCCGTCCCCGAGGGGGGACGCCTCAACTGTTCACTCTTCACTCGATTGCGTGTGCTCGGTGACACGCATAGACTTGACTTTTTCTACCGCAGCATCGGCTTTAAAAACTGCCCGGTGTAGCTCTCTTCGCATTTCGCGCAGTCCTCGGGCGTACCGGTGAAGACCAGCTCGCCGCCTCCGTCGCCGCCCTCGGGGCCGAGGTCGATGATGTGATCGGCGACCTTGATGACGTCAAGATTGTGCTCGATCACCACCACCGTGTTGCCCGCGTCGGTGAGGCGGTTTAAAATGTCGATCAGCTTGTGCACATCCGCGATATGCAGCCCAGTGGTCGGCTCATCCAGCACATAGACCGTGCTGCCGGTGCTGCGCTTGCTGAGCTCTGTGGCAAGCTTCACGCGCTGCGCCTCGCCGCCGGAGAGCGTGGTGCTCGACTGCCCAAGCTTCACATATCCGAGCCCCACGTCGTATAGCGTCTGGATTTTGGTGAGGATCTTCTGCTGGTTTTGGAAGAAGGCACAGGCCTCCTCCACCGTCATGTCCAGCACCTCAGCGATATTCTTGCCCTTGTAGCGCACCTCCAGCGTCTCGCGGTTATAGCGTTTGCCGCCGCAGACGTCGCAGGGCACATACACGTCGGGCAAAAAGTGCATCTCGATCTTCAGCAGGCCGTCGCCCGAACAGGCCTCGCAGCGCCCGCCCTTGACATTGAAGGAGAAGCGCCCCTGTCCGTAACCTCTCAGCTTCGCGTCGTTGGTAGAGGCGAAAAGATCACGGATGTCGTTGAAGACGCCGGTGTAGGTCGCGGGGTTGGAGCGCGGCGTGCGCCCGATGGGGCTCTGGTCAAGGGCGATCACCTTGTCCACATATTCCAGCCCCTCGATCTTCTCGCACTTGCCGGGTCTCGCCTTGCTGCGGTTTTTCTCGGAGGCGAGGGTCTTGTATAGCACCTCGTTGATCAGCGAAGACTTGCCGCTGCCCGAGACGCCGGTGACGCAGATCAGCTTCCCGAGAGGAATCTCCACGTCGATGTTCTTGAGGTTATTCTCCCTTGCGCCGCGAATCCAAATGCTGTGTCCGCTGCCCGCTCTGCGGCTCTCGGGAAGCGGGATGCGCTTTCTCCCGCTCAAGTACTGTCCGGTGACAGATTCCTCGCAGGCGCAAATGTCCTCCACCGTGCCGGCGCAAACGACACGCCCGCCGTTGATGCCCGCGCCGGGGCCGATGTCGATCACATGGTCGGCCTCGCGCATGGTCTCCTCGTCATGCTCCACGACGATCAGGGTGTTGCCGAGGTCTCGAAGCTGCTTGAGCGTCTTGAGGAGCTTGGCGTTGTCCCGCTGATGCAGTCCGATGCTCGGCTCATCGAGGATGTAGAGCACCCCCATCAGGCTCGAGCCGATCTGGGTCGCCAGGCGGATGCGCTGGCTCTCGCCGCCGGAGAGCGTCGCCGCCGTGCGGGAGAGCGTCAGATAGCCGAGCCCCACGCTCTGCAAGAAGCCAAGACGCGCGCGGATCTCCTTCAAAATCTGCTGGGCGATCAGCAGTTCCTTTTCGCTCAGCGTCAGACTCTCGATAAATTCCAGCGCCTTGATGACCGATAGATCGGTGAAGGAGGCAATGTCCATCCCCCCGACCGTGACCGCGAGGGCGGTGGGCTTCAAGCGCCGCCCCTTGCAGGCCGGGCAGGGAATTTCAGACATGCATTCCTCAATGTCCGCGCGCATGGAAGGGCTCTGCGTCTCGCGGTAGCGGCGTTCGAGGTTCGGCACGATGCCCTCGAACTCCCGCTTGATGACGCCATAGCCCTCGTTTTTCTCATAGTGAAGCTGAAGCGGCTCCCCCTTCGTACCGTAGAGGATCGCGTCCATCGCCTCTTTGGGAAGAGCGCGGATGGGGTCTGTCAGCTTGAAGTGGTAGCGCCGCGACAGCGCGTCAAAGTACATGCGGGAAATGCTGTCGCCCTTGACGTTTCCCCAGCCCGAGGCCGTGATGCCGCCGTCTAAAATGGAGAGGTTGGGGTTCGGCAT
>CAJOCV010000071.1 GCA_905233785.1 uncultured Oscillospiraceae bacterium | reverse complement strand
AGCGCTTCCCGGAAGAGCAAATTCGCCGTGTGCGCGCAAGAACGGAGCAGGCGATCGCCGAGCTTTCCGGCGCAGAATGGGAAGATCAGATGGAATCCGGTGGTAATCGTTGTAATTTCGGATAAAATATGTCAAGATGACAGAAGGAGAACCCATGACACACAAGCATCTCAAAGCCACAGCTTCTTCCGGAACAAAGCGCGTCGCAACGAAAGCGACGGCACACGCGATCAGGCGCGAAACCAAGGGCGGCGTCGCGGCTAAGATCATCTCCGGCCTGGCCGTCGCGGTGATTCTGATCGGCGGTCTCGGCGCCGCTGTCGCCGTTCGCACGGGGACGCTCTCGCCCGAGCTGCCGCAAGCGGAATCGGCATCAATCGAGCAGATGATCCGACAGACCGGCAAGCAGCCAGTCGAGGAAAAGCCGGAAGAGCTTCTTCTCGGCACCGCGCAGAGCAGCGGGGAAAGCGATTCGGCGCCTGTTCGGATCGCAAAGCCCGAAGTGATTGCCGCTGCTGCACAGAGCGGCGTGGAAAGCAATGCAGCGCCTGTTCAGACCGCAAAGTCCGAAGTGATCACCGCTGCTGCACAGAGCAGCGTGGAAAGCAATGCAGCGCCTGTTCAGACCGCGAAGGCCGAAGTGATCGCCGCTGCTGCACAGAGCAGCGTGGAAAGCAATGCAGCGCTTGTTCAGACCGCGAAGGCCGAAGTGATCGCCGCTGCTGCACAGAGCAGCGTGGAAAGCAATTCAGCGCTTGTTCAGACCGCAAAGTCCGAAGTGATCGCCGCTGCTGCACAGAGCACCGCGGAAAGTAATGCAGGGCTTATCGAGACTGTAACACCCCTAATGATCGCCTCTGCCCCGGAGAGCGAACCCGTACTTGTCCAGCCCGCCGAGCCGGAGCCCATTCCGGTAAACCCGCTGGCAGCATACCGGCAGTATGTACTGGACAGCAGCATGGACAGCAACACCCGTTTCCTGCTGCGGGACATAAACGGCGACGGGATCGAGGAGCTGCTGCTCCTCCGCCCGACATATTATGTGGGAGACTATATTGACCGCTACAGCGGGGAGGCTTACACGCTGCGGGAAGGCATCGTCGTAAAGCTTGGCGAGATCGAAGGCTCGATGGCCGGAATGGGCGAAGTGCGCATCGGGCGGCTGACGCTCTTCGGCACGGACTATCTGGCGCTGCTGCACACGAACGGCGAGTGGACGAGCAGCACGGCCACGGCCAGTCTGATCCCGGCGAACGATCTCTCCGGCGCGCACGCGCTGTACGGCTACTTCCGTTACGAGGGGGATTTCCAGGGGACGCAAACTGCGGCTGACGTCACGCTGGACGATACCCCCATCGACGCCCCCGCCTGGAAGCAGAGCGCGGCGGGCATGGAGGCCTATCTGACGACTGATGTCCTCGCTGCGGATGCTTCGCTAAGCTATAAGGATTTTCTGGAACAAACGAAAACCGAAGTCCGCGTTTCTTCCGATCCTGTCAGCGCGGAAACGCTTTCCGCTTACGCCCCGGTGTTTGACGTCTACCGCGGCTTTCTTGCCGCGGATGCGGAAAGCCGCATTGCCATCACCGCCGGTTACCAGGATACCGCAATTGGGGAAGCCAGCGTCGACTGGCTTGCGCGGTATGACGGTCAGCTTGGCTATCTGTTCACGGACGTCAACCGGGACGGGATCCCCGAGCTGCTGATCTCAAGCACAGGCTCCGCGTTTTATGACACCGTGATCTACGACCTGTACACGCTCGTGGACGGCAGGCCGCATAAGGTGCTCGAAAGCGGGGAGCGCGACCGCTATCGCCTGCAACCGGACGGCACGATCAGCAATGACGGATCGAGCGGCGCCACGTCCAGCAGCACAACGTTGTATCGATTTAACGGTGTTGGACTGGACTTCCTCGGCGCCTGGATTCTGGAGGGCAGTTCTTACTTTTATATGGATCAGCTGCGGGACTATCCCTATACTCAGACAGCCGCGGATCAGCCCTTGACATTTGCTGAATATGAAGCAAAATGTATTGCATACGTAGTGAACGCGGTGAGCCTTGACCTGATCCCCTTGGAAGGATAAATATGCCGGGAAAGATGGGAAAACTATGACCAATCAAGAAATCGGTAAACTCGTTACACGGCTGCGCAGCGGCGACGGAAGCGCCTTTGCGGAGCTGTATGACGCAACATACAAGGCGGCGTTTTTCCATGCGAGCACCGTCCTGAAGCGCACGGAGGACGTGGAGGACGCCGTGCAGGAGGCCTACGAGCAAGCCTATCGCAATCTGGATAAGCTGCAGGCTCCCGAGGCCTTCGCGAGCTGGCTCAACCAGACGGTTACCTTTATCAGCCTGCACAAGGTCCGCGGGGCGAAAAACAAAACGACCTATTCGATCGACGACGAGGATTTCTTCGTTGAGCCGGCCGCCGATCCGGACACCATGCCGGACGCGATCGCGGAGCGGGAGTCGGTTCGCAAATACATAGGCAGTCTGATCGAAAAGCTCCCGGAAGCGCAGCGCGTCGTTATGATCCTTTTTTACTACGACGAACTGAGCGTAAAAGAGATCGCAGACAAGCTGGGCTGCTCCGAAAACACCGTCAAGAGCCGCCTGTACTACGGCCGCATGGCGATCAAGAAGGAGCTCGAAGAGGAAGAGAAGCGCAGCGGCGTACGCTACTACGGCATTTCCGGCTTCAGCCTGCGCGAGGCCGTCGCCTGGCTCATCGAGCATTTTACGCCCTCTCAGCACAGCGTCACGCTGGTGTGGCAGCATCTCAGCCAGCTTGTGAATACGCTGAAGAGCGCCTCGACCGCCGCTTCAGGCATGCCGGGGCTGAGTTCCGCGCTGCTTTCGATGGGCAAGAGCCTTGCGCCGGTGATGCTGTTTGTCTCCGCCTACCGCAAGCAGCTGATCGCCGCGCTGCTTGCGACCGCCGGCGTCGGCACCGCCGCGGTCGTGACCGAGGCTGTCATTGAGAGCCGTGAAGCCCTTCCCTCGCCGACGCCGACCGCGATCGTGGAGCTTGCCGCGCAGCCGAGCGCTTCCGATCTGCTGGAAGCCGTGAGCTTCAACGATGAGGACGAGACGCCCACAACGGCGTCCTCCCCGACGCCCGCGCCGGCATCGACGGCCGCGGCTGGGACAACGCCTACGCCTACACCCACACCGACGCCCACACCGACGCCCACGCCCACACCGACGCCCACACCGACGCCCACGCCTACACCAACACCGACGCCTACGCCAACACTGACGCCTACACCCACGCCCGCATCCGATAACATTCTGACCCCGGAGAACTTCCCTGACGCTAACTTCCTCGCAGCATTGCAGGAGCAATACCCCGACGGTTTGACTGCGGCAGAGGCGGCGCAGGTCACTTTTTTGAATGTCGAGTCAAAATCCATATCGGATATGACCGGCCTTGCATTCTTTAGCGGCCTGGAAACGCTCTATTGCAGCGACAATACACTAGGAACACTGGATCTGAGCAAGAACCCCGCGCTATCTGTGCTTGAATGTGAAGGTGCTGGATTAACAGCCCTGAATGTGAGTGCGAATACTGCGCTGCAAACGCTGAATCTCAAGGCAAATTCATTGACGTCTCTTGACCTCTCGAACAATACCAGCTTGGAATACCTGGGGTGCCGCGGCAACCAGCTGACAGTCTTGAATATCAGCAATAATTCCGCTTTGATTGGCGTGGATTGCAGAGGGAACCAATTGACCTCATTGGATTTGAGTAAAAATTCCTCACTGACAGGTATCAACTGCGATGAGAACCAGCTTTCCTCCCTGAATGTCAGCAACAATACTGCACTAAATAACTTGACGTGCAGCGATAACAAACTGACCACGCTGGACATTAGTAAAAACACTGTACTGGAAGCGCTAGTATGCGGAAATAATTTCTTGACTGCATTGGATGTCAGTAATAATAAAATGTTGGAAGAATTGGGCTGTCAAAATAACCAGCTGACTTCACTGGATGTGAGCCAGAACACCTCGCTGAGAGGCTTGAGCTGCAGCGGCAATTATATTTCGTCCTTGGATGTCAGCGGCAACACGGAGCTAATTGACATTCACTGCGGCAACAACCAGCTAACGACTTTAGACCTGTCCAAGAACACGGAACTGATCTATCAACAAACGGCTCCGGGCAAACAGCAGGGCGGCTCCGTTACCGCGATCAAAACCGGCGGCAGCTACTACATCGACCTCATGCCGCTGGTCGGCGCGGCAAATCTCAGCCGGGTCTGTAACGCGGAGAATAGCCCGCTAAGCGTCGACGCCAATGGCCGCGTCAATCTGGGAAGCATCTTGCCGGAGAGCTTCGCCTATTACTACGATACGCAGGCGAACATTGCGAATCGATACATGGAAGTCACGGTCAACATCAGCGGCGCGACCGACACCGATCCGACGCCGGCACAGCCCGCAGCCGTCCTGTCCGAGATCTCCCCGAGTTCTTACGAACGCTACACCGGGAACGAAGGCGATTCCTGCGTGTTCAGCCTGGACGGGAGCCTTTCGATGAACGGGCAAACTTCGCGCTACGGGAACACCGGCGTCAACGGCGAAGTGTTCGGAAACGGCTTCGAGGTCTGGATCGCCCGCTGGAACGGTACCGCTGAAATCAGCTGGGTCAGAACCAAGTACGCTTTGGACGGAAAATATACCGCCCTGACCGGCCGGACAGGTCTGATAAAGAGCTATAACACCACGAATTTCGACACGACGGTCTACTTCTATAATGGGGAGCAGCTTCTTGCCTCCTACCGGCTGACGCCGACGAACTATACATATACGATCCAGGTCGATCTCACCGGCGTGCAGGAGCTCACGCTTTTCGTACAGGACAACGTCGCGGTGAGTGGTGGAACCTCGTTCGCGCTTGCCGACTTAATGCTATACGAATGATTCCGCCAAACGGCGCGGGAATGCTTTCGTCATACACAGCGAAAGTACCCCGCGCCGATTTTTTATATTTTTTGTTTTTTTATAAAACCTCCTCGCGTTTCGCCGGCACTTAATAAACAGAAGGCCAAAAAAACAAAGGAGGTACTCCCCATGAAAAAAATCGTGATCCTGCTGATGACCGTCGCAATGATGCTCTCCACGCTCAGCTGCGGCGTCACGCCCGTTCTCATGGCTGAGAACGTTACAGAGCTTTCCAGTGCCGAAGAGACGTCCGCGGAGGACGCGCCCAACGCGCAGCCCCTCGCCGGCACGGTAGAGGCGTCGGAAACCCTGCGCCCCGGCACCTCCCCCGCCCCGGCAGGCGGCACAGCGCCCAGCCCCACGCCGGCGAGTGTGCGCCCCGCTTCCGACGCCGGGAAGGCCGCATCTTCGACGCCCGCGCAGCAGACGACGCAGAACAAGGCGCAGACGGCCGCACAGAACAAGACTTCCGCCGGGAACAGCGCCTCGGTCACGGATAACAACAGCGCCCAGACAGCCGTTGTTTCCGCCGCGCAGAACGCCGAGCTGCCCGACCTGCTGACAGCGCAGAATTTCCCCGATCCGGCGCTCCTTTCCCAGCTTCGCGCGCAGTATCCCGAAGGTCTGACCGCAGAGACCATCGGAAGCGTCACTTCGTTCGTTACTGAGACCAACATTCACGACACGACAGGGATCGAGCTGTTGACAGGGCTGGAGGAATTGAGGCTGGTTGGCATGAACGATTTCATCAGTCTTGACGTCAGCACCATGCCGCGCCTCAAAACGCTGCTTCTCAGCAGCAGCGCACTCCAAGCCTTGGATGTGAGCAAAAACCCGCAGCTGCAGTGGCTGTTTTTCTATGGCGTGAACGCGGGAGTACAGGCCATCGACCTCAGCGCCTGCCCTTGCCTTGAAAAGCTGTATATCGAGTCGCAGATCACATCGCTGAAACTCAACAGGAATCCCGCTCTGAAGAAGCTTGTGCTAAAATACTGCAAGCTGGACACTCTGGATCTTAGCGGAAACCCGGAACTGGTGCTCCTGGATTGCTGGCTCAACCTTTCGGAGCTTGACGTGTCCCACTGTACAAAGCTTGAGTCACTGTACGTATCGAGCCCCATTACCGAGCTGGATCTTAGCTGCAACCCGAGGCTGACCGAGCTTTCTGTCAACGCCGATCTGACCGAGCTGGATCTGTCCCACAATCCGGAGCTGACCTTGCTGCAGTGCGACGGCAACGAGCTGCGTACGTTAGATCTTTCCATGCTGCCCGCGCTTGAGCGGCTGTGCTGCTATGAAAACAGCCTGCGTACGCTGGATCTGAGCCACAACCGGAATCTGCAGACGCTGAACTGCTCTTACAATGCGCTGACCACGCTGGATCTCAGCGACTGTTCGATGCTTGGCTTCATGCGGGCAGATTCGCAGAGCGGCGTTTCCGTCGCAGCCGTCGAAGAAAACGGACAGTACTATCTCGACTTCGCCTCGATCGTCGGCGCGGACAAGCTCAGCCGGGTGCTCGATCCGAGCGGCGCGCCGCTGTTTGCCGCTGACGCCTCCGGGCTTCTCTGCCTCGGCGATGAATGTCCCGAGAGCTATGTTTACTGCTTTGACACGGGCTGTCCGCTCGGGATGCTCGATGTTACCCTCACTGTGACGGCTCCGGCGCCGTCGCAGCAGGAGATCCCTGATGGGTCTGCGTCTCTCGCCACGCCATCCCAGCCCGAATGGAAAAATGCGTATCTCAGTTTCATGACAGAACATTATGTGGAATCCTATGACTATTTTCTTTATGATCTCAACGCTGATGGAACGCCAGAGCTGTTTATCGTGACAGGAGAGTTCGAACCGTGGCTGACTTGCAGTATTTTCTCTTGCAACTCCGATGCGGAGGTGTTCAAGGTCTACTCGTATGAGCTGGGACATTCCAGCCTTTGCGGTCTCTCCGCCGAACACTCACTGTTGCAGGTCTTTGGCCATATGGGTTATTACGCCCTCTTTAAGTGGACCTGGGATGGGACGACGTTCTCGGTTGAGACCATTCTCCCGGAGAAGGACTACGGACACGAGCCGTATCCCTACCACACAGAAGCCGGCAGTTCACTCCTTTCTCATCTTTCCATGACAGCCTGCGGCGATCCGAGCGGTCTGGACTGGAACGGCAATCCCCAGGATGAGAACCATCTGATCCTTGCCCAAGGGCCGGTTGGACAGCAGGCAGGCGTCGAACCGGAGATCCCCGCCGGGCAGGAAGCTACTTCCGCGGAGAACAACGAAACTCTTACGCAGACGGAACCCTGCGAGCATCACTATGTCATTACGCAGGTTTTGGAAACAGAGACCACCAAGGGCTGTCTCCAGCATAGCTGCTCCATCTGTGGAGACACATACTTCAGCCATTAATCACATCAAAAAGTACATATCAATCGGTGAAACAATCCTGTTAATCGTCCAAACCCGTATGAACAGCCCCAATAATTCGGGCCTGTGATAGCAGCTTTGATAGCTTTTTGATAGCAAAAGTCCGTAGACCCCATGGGTTGAGGATAATGGGAATCAAACGGAGTCACGTCGAGACAAATCTCCTAAACAAAAACAGTTAAAACAGGGATTTGCCTGGCGATTCTATTAATAAACGATGGGAGAACGAAGTTTTTCAATAGTCATTGACAAAGACGAAAGGCTGCGCTATGATATAGGCGAAAAGAGACCCTAAAATTTAGGGTAGAGAGGGCATTGTATGACACGGGAATTTGTATGGACTTCGGCATTTCTGCGGGGCTGGGAACGCTGCGGCTTTGTCATTGACGATCTTGCCGCGCTCGAACAGGCGCTGCTGGAAGACCCGAAAGCCGGGCGTGTGATCCAAGGCACCGGCGGCGCGCGGAAGTTCCGTTTTGCCTTTGAAGGGCGCGGCAAGAGCGGCTCTGCGCGTATCATCTATGTCGATTTTGAGGTAGGCGAGAAGATATGCGGTCTTGCGGCATATACTAAAGCGGAAAAGAGCAGCCTGACCGACGCGGAAAAGAACGCCATCAAGAAAATGATTGAAACCATCGAGCCGTACTACAACACACCGAGCGGGAAGGAGGAGTAGCCATGTCCGCTGTATTTGACGATATTATGGAGTCCCTGAATGAGCTGAAGGAGGCCGCCGAGGGAAAGCCGACCGGAATTGTTGTGCATCGCCGCACGGTGAAGGAGCCGGACAGCTTCACGCCGCAGGAGATCAAGCAGGTTCGCCTCGATGCTAACATGACGCAGAAGACCTTTGCGGCATGTATCGGCGTCACGCCGAAATCGGTGGAAGCCTGGGAGGGCGGGCGTTCCCGTCCCGACGGCGCTGCGCGGCGGCTGCTGGGACTCATGCGGGATCATCCCGGATTTGCGGAAAACATGGGCATCTACATGTAAGCTGGATCTCCCGGCTCTTCATGCAACCAAAGGTTTACAGTAGCATGAACCACAGGTTCAATGACAGGCTCCCTTTCATCTGCTAAACTCAATACAGTCCATGACAAGAGCAGGACCCCGGCGTCCTGCTCTTACTATAAAATAACGAAAGGGGAGTCACACATGGGCATATTCATTGATCTATCCGTCTCCAAATCGATCACCCTGATGGAGTGGGCGTCAGTATACCAGGAAGCTCTGACGCTGGCGCAGAAGCTTCAGCTCGCGGAA
>CAJOCV010000070.1:8782-10189 GCA_905233785.1 uncultured Oscillospiraceae bacterium | reverse complement strand
TGGCGCTTGTATGGAGTCTAACCCTTTTTTTAATCGTATAAATTGTGCAATATACTCCGGATTTCTGTCTGAAAACTAAATTCTGAAAACTGAAAACTGAGGCTGTGAAAAAACGAAGTTTTTTCACAGCCCCTTTGTTATGCGTATTCCATCCGCATCCGGAACACCGGCTTTTCGCCCTCGCCCTGGAGGAAGTATTCGCCGTTTTCCTCGCCCCAGGAGACGGTGAAGGTCTCGCCGAAGCGCGCCTCGCTCACATATTCGATTTGGATGCGTTTAAGCGTTTTCCCCGCGCTCGCCGCGGGGATGCTGTCCTCCGCGAGATCGAAATAGCGGGTGTTGTTCATGTGTCCGTTTAAGTCCACATAGCTGTACGGCACCGTGAAGGGGCAGCTCTGCGTACAGTCCAGTCGCTTGGGCGCAGAGGGCAGGGCGATCTCCTCCCCGGTCACAACGCCCTCGATCTCCACGCCATAGCGCTCGGGAAACACCATCTTGCGCGTCTGCTGATCCACAAGCCCCCAGAGCGCGCTCGCAGAGAGCAGGTGCTCGCCCGCCTGGGTCTCCAGCCGGTAGTAGCGCGGGAAGAGCAGGTGCATGGTCTTCCCCGGCCAGCTTTTCAGGACGATATGCTCATCGTATGTCGGCAGGCGCTCGATTTCCGCGCTCTGTAACAGCAGCACCCAGAGGATGCCCTTGTCGAGCGTCTTGTCCCGCCCCATGCCCAGTTCCTCCGTATGGCGGATAGACGCCTCCTGCAAGAGCCGGAAGAGCTGGGAAGTACGCAGGCGGCGGAACATATCCACATCCTTGCTTCGAAGAAGAAGCTCCTCGCGATAAACGCCCATTATTTTTCTATGCGCTTGTAGATCGCGTCCACCACGTCACCCAACGTGGAGAGCTTGTTCCACTGCCGTTCGGGGATGCGCACGTCAAACAGCGCCTCCAGCTTGCAGATGACCAGCACAAAGCCCATGGAGTCGATCGCGGTCTCGGTATTGATAACGGTCTGCTCTGTCATGAGCTGCACATCCATATCGGGGAAGCAATCGTGAATCACCTTTTTCGTCTTTTCCAGAACGTCCTGCCTCGTCATTTTCTTCAACCCACTTTCTGCTGGAGTTCCCAGCGTTTTATTTTACCCGTCGCCGTGCGCGGCAGGGCTTCGTCCGTAATCAGGACGCCCGCGAGCTGCTGCCCGCGCGGAAGCTGACGCATCAGCCCCTGCAGCTTTTCCCACAGGGTCTTTTCCTCCGCCGTGCCGACAAACACCAGCAGCGGCTTATTGTCCCTGAGCGTCACGGCAAGCTCGGTATGTCCCAGCGCGGTCATCAGCCGCGCCTCATACTCGGGCAGAAAAATCTTTGTCCCGTCCGGGAGCACGAGAATGTCCTTTTTGCGGCCTGT
>CAJOCV010000070.1:0-8727 GCA_905233785.1 uncultured Oscillospiraceae bacterium | reverse complement strand
GCTTGTAGTAGCCCTGCATCATGCAGGTGGGCGCTTCGATCAGGATCTCGCCGTCCTCGGCCAGCGTGATCGTATCATCCGGACAGACGTCCATGGCGAAGGGATCGTCCCCCACGCTGATGGCGACGCCGGAGCTGGTCTCGGTCAGGCCGTAGCCGAAGCTCACGCGCACGCCCTTGTCCGCCGCGGCCTGCAGCAGCGCCGGAGAACAGTCCCCCGCGCCGACAAGGATCAGCTTGAGCTCTGCGTTCATGCAGTTTTGCCGCAGCAGGAAGCCCAGCAGCATCGGCACCACCGACACCGCCGTCGGCCGGTAAAACGCGCAGTCGTCCAGATAATGCCGCGCGCCGCGTCCCAGCGCGACGCAGGCGCCGCAGCTCAGCCCCCACAAAAGCCCGCACACAAAGCCGAACACATGATTCAGCGGCAGCAGGCACAGCAGCGTATCCTCCGTCTGCAGCGGCAGCTTGAAGGAGCCGTTGTAGGCGCTCTGGCACAGGGAATGGTCGGTCAGCACCACGGCCTTGGCCTGCTCCGTGGTGCCGGAGGTGAAGAACAGGAGCTTTCCCGCGCCGTCCCGCACGCAGGGCTGATTTACCGCTATGTCCAGTTCCTCCACCAGGTCTTCATCGCCCCAGAGCGTGTCGATGTCCGTATAGCGGATCAGGGTTTTCAGAAGACCCGCCGGCGCAAGCTCGTCAAGCAGCACGATCTGCTTGCCCGCGAGGTTCGCCGCGAAAATCTCCTCCACACAGCGGAGGCTTCCGTCGGCAAGGATGCCGACGCAGGCGCTCGACTCGCTCTGCAAGGTCTCGGCGCGGCTTTGTACGTCTTCCCAGAGCCCGGCGAAGCTGCGCGTCTCGCTTCCATAGCGCAGCGCCGGGGCGTCAGGCCGCTGTTCGGCCCAGTAGGACAGCAGCTCACGAAAAGAATGGAATCGCATAGATGCCCCCCTTTCATCCCAAACAGAGTTTTCGGTCGTCATTCTGCTGCTATTCTATCACATTGCTCAGGGCTTGAAAAGGCCATCGCGGTAAATATGGAAAATTTTTGACAAAGATTGCAAATTATATAGTGAAAAACACGGGGACTTGCTGTATAATAGAGTCGGTACAGAACAGGCACCGCTTTTTATATGGAGATAGGGAGGAAATGACATGGATAAAAACATTCGCATCTGCATCGTCGGCGGCGGCCCCGCGGGCTTGTCCGCCGGTATGTATCTCGAGAAGAAGGGATACATGAACTACACGATCCTTGAGCGTCAGGATCGCGTCGGCGGCAAGTGCTGGAGCCCCCACTACAACGGCCGTCGTTACGAGATGGGCGCCATCATGGGCGTGCCCTCCTACTACGCCGTGCATGACGTGGAGGAGTTCTGCGGCATCACCCACGACGGCCCGAAGCTCAACCGCAACTACAAGGACGCAAACGGCAACGTGATCGAGCCCTTTGCCCGCACTCTCGGCAACATCATCAGAAACCCCTGGCTGCTGAAGATGAAGGGTCAGCTCAAAAAGTTCGGCGAGCTGCTTGAGACCAAGTACAAGGGCTATGACCTCAACGGCCACCGCGGCGTTGCCGAAGGCCGTTACGACGGCTATGCCGTCACGCCCGGCCGTGAGAAGGTCGAGGGCGTCAACCCCAACCTGAAGGATCTGGCGCTGCCCTTCAAGCAGTTTTGCGAAATGAACGGCGTGCCCCTGGTGCAGAAGATCTGGATCGGACCCTTCACCTCCTTCGGCTACGGCTACTTTGACGAGATCCCCGCGGCCTACGTCCTCAAGTATCTGGACTACCAGACCTGCATGAACTTCGTCAAGGTCAACCTCTGGACCTGGAAGGAAGGCACCCAGTATATCTGGGAGCAGCTCAACGATCACCTCAAGCATCCCGCCCGCCTCAACGCCACCATCGAGAAGGTCGAGCGCAGGGACGGCAAGGTTTTCGTCACCGTAAACGGCAAGGTCGAGGAGTATGACAAGATCATCGTCACCGCGCCTCTGTACATCCCCGGCCAGCGCGCCGACGGTCAGAAGGGCATGGTCGAGTACTTCGACGCCCGTGAGGACGAGAAGGCGCTCTTCTCCAAGATCGACTACGAGCGCTACGACGTGCAGGCCTTCCTCACCAAGCCCGAGAACCATCCCGAGATCTCCTACTACGTCTTTGACAACATGGAGCCGGAGAAGCTCGGTCACCTGATGGTCTACTACCGCCGCTGGAAGGATCAGATCGACCAGGTCATCACCACCTACGCCCTGCGCAAGCACAAAAACTCCCGCGAGATCCCCTACGAGGAGTGCCGCCAGATGGTGCAGGACGACCTCAAGATCATGAAGAACCCGGCCGAGAAGGTCATCAACGAGTGGTCTGTCTACTACTTCCCCCATGTCTTCACCGAGGACTACGCCGCAGGCTGGTACGACAAGGTGGAGGCCATGCAGGGCAAGTACGACACCTACTACGCCGGCGAGGTCATGAGCTTCGGCGACATGGACGAGACCGCCGAGTACTCCCGCGAGCTGGTAGAGCGCTTCTTCTAAGAAAGCAATCTGAACAAGGGGCGGAGCGATCCTCCGTCCCTTGCCAACTAGCGCCGCTTTTGCGCTTCCCCCTCCGGGGGAAGTGGCCGAAGGCCGATAGGGGCAAACAATGGAGATCGAACAAAACCCCAAATTGATAAACAGCGCCCGCGCACTCCGAAAGGCCATGACGAAAGAGGAACGGCATTTGTGGTACGATTTCCTGAGCCAACTGCCCATTCGTTTTCGCCGCCAACAGGTCATCGGTGATTATATCGTTGATTTTTATTGTCACAATGAAAAGCTGGTCATCGAGTTGGATGGTTCGCAGCACTACGAGCCGAAAGGAAAGGCACATGACAGCGTACGAGACGCCTATCTTCGCGGGCTTGGGCTAACCGTGCTGCGTTACCCCAACAATGCTGTCAATGAGAATTTCCGAGGCGTCTGCGAAGATATTCTCAACCATCTTTGACTCCAAAACGCCCCTACAGTCGCTCCGCGACAGCTCCCCCGGCGGGGGAGCCGCCCCAGATTTGAGCCTGCTCCTCTTGGGGCGACCGCCGGTGCTTCCCCCTCCGGGGGAAGTGGCCGAAGGCCGATAGGGGCATGCTTCCCCCTCCGGGGGAAGTGGCCGAAGGCCGATAGGGGCATGCTTCCCCCTTTATGTGGAGCGCCCCTTCCGTCAGCTGCGCTGACAGCTCCCCCAGAGGGGGAGCCAAGAGAAAGGAAAAAACCATGATATTTTACAAAGACCATTACGACGTCGTCATCATCGGCGGCGCTCTGGCCGGCATGTCCGCCTGCCTGCAGCTGCAGGCCTGGGGCGTCAAGGACATTCTGATCCTTGAAAAGCACAACATGCCCGGCGGCCTTGCCACCGACTTTGTGCGCAACGGCTTCGAGATCGAGGCGACGCTGCATGAGATGATGTCCATCGGCCAGCCCGGCAAGCGCCTCAAGGTCGGCAAGTTCTTTGAGGATATGGGCGTGGACATCGACTGGCTGCCCGTGCCCGAGTGCTACCGCGTCGCGCTGCCGAACTCCGGCATCGACAAGGTGCTGCACCCCGACTATGACGACAGCTATACCACTGTCGCCAGGGAGATCGACGAGGTCTGCCCCGGCACCTATGAGAAGGTGCACGAGCTGATGCTCCTGTGCCGCCGCGTGTACGACAGCATGAACGTCCTGTCCGTGACGCCGATGAGCAAGGTGCAGATGCTCTTAAAGCACCCCGACTTTGTCAAGACCGTGGGCTACACCGCCACCGAGGTCATTGACACCTTTCAGCTTCCCAAGAAGGCCGTCGAGATGCTGACGCCCTACTGGATCTACGTCGGCAACCGCATGGACGATCTGCCCTTCACGATCTACGCCTTCCTCATGGCCGACTACTTCACCGGCTCCTACGTCTGCCGCAACTTCAGCCATGAGATGAGCATGAAGCTGCAGCAGAAATGTGAGGAAAACGGCGCGCAGTACGAGTTCAACCAGGAGGTCGAGAAGATCCTGGTCAAGGACGGCAAGGTCTACGGCGTGCGCACCGCGCGCGGCGACGAGATCCATTGCGACTACGTCATCTCCGGCCCCTACCCCAACAAGGTCTACACCCAGATGATCGAGCCGCTGAGCGAGGTTCCCGTGGGCGCGATCAAGATGATCAACAACCGCAAGCTCTCCGTCGTGCCCGTGTCCGTCATCATGCTGATCGAGGGTACGCCCGAGGAAAACGGCATCACCGATTACTCCACCTTCTCCGGCTCCACGATGGACACCAACGAGATCTGGCGCAACTACTCCAACATCACCGAGCCCTATAACTACATCACCACCATCTGCTTAAACTACGCCAATCCCACGCTGCCCGAGGGCTACACCCAGCTCTCCATCACGGCGCTGGTGCCCTCCAAGCCCTTTGAGAGCGTGAAGGAGGAGGATTACTTCGACTTAAAGCGCCGCCTCGCCTCCGAAATGATCGACGAGTGCATCAAGATCACCAAGGTGGATTTCCGCCGCCGCATCACCGAGATCGAGGTCACCACGCCCATGACCGTCTCCCACTATGTGGGCGCCTGGAAGGGCAACATCTACGGCTACCTGCACTCCATGGAGGATCACGCGGTGGCAAGACTGCAGATGAAGGAGAAGGATCACTTCATCGAGGGTCTGGAATTCGCCGGCGCTCACGGCATGAGCGGCGACGGGATGGGCCCGCAGATCACCAACGGCCGCGCCGCCGCCAAGGGCGTCAAGGAAGACCTGGAGAAGAAAGGGAGGCTGTGAGAAATGAGTATTAAGGTCAAAGGCTTTTTGCAGGACGTGGGCGGTGCTTCCCGCGTTACCAGGCTGAGAGAGGAAAACTTCGCAAACGGCTCCCCCATTCCCGATCCCAAGGACCCCATTCGCGAGCTGGCGGACAAGCTGCACCCCAAGCACATGCTCTTCAAGGTCGTGGACATCCGCGAGGCGTCCCCGTCCTCCCGCATCTTCCGCTTTGAATCCGCCGACGGGCACATCCCCGTGTTCCAGTCCGGCCAGTATGTGAACTTCCGCCTCAAGATCGGCGAGAGCCTGCTCTCCCGCCCCTACACCATCTCCTCCGCCCCCTTCGAGGCCAGAGGCGCGCATCCCTTCTTTGAGATCACCGTGCGCCGCAACGTGCCTTACCTCGTGCCCGACTACCTGTTTGAAAACGTCAAGGTCGGCGACACGCTGGAGGGTGCGCTGCCCTTCGGCTTCTTCTACTGGGAGCCGCTGCGCGACTCGAAGGAGCTTGTGGCGCTCGCCGGCGGTTCGGGCATCACGCCCTTCCACTCCATGGCCAAGGAGATCGCTTATGGCAAGATGAAGGGCTGCAAGCTCACGATCCTCTACGGCTCCGTGAAGGCAAACGACATCGTGCTCAAGAAGGAGCTCGACGCGATCGAGAAGGCCTGCCCCGACGTCAAGGTCGTGCACGTCCTCTCTGACGAACCCGATTGGGACGGCGAGAAGGGCTTCATCACCCGGGAGATCATCGAGAAGTACTCCACGCCCGACTGCACCTATATGTTCTGCGGCCCGCTGCCCATGTTCCGCTTCGTCAAGAAAGCGCTCGACGAGATGGGCGTTCCCGTGCGCCGCTTCCGCCACGACGTGGTGAACAACCCCGCCGACGTCTCCACCCTGCCCGGCTACCCCAAGGGCACCGAGACAAAGACCTTCAAGATCACCGTCCTGCGCGGCATCCATGAGGACGTGATCGAGGCGAAGGCCAGCGAGCCCGTGGCCGTTGCGCTCGAGCGCAGCGGCATCGCCATCGACACCCACTGCCGCAACGGCGAGTGCGGCTTCTGCCGCAGCCACCTGCTCGAGGGCGAGATCTTCGTCTCCCCCATCGGCGACGGCAGACGGCGCATGGACAAGGAGATGGGCTGGTTCCACGCCTGCTCCTCCTGGCCGCTGACGGATCTCAAGATCAAGATTCCCATTATGTAAACCTTCCGCACACCCCGTCAAATGGCGGGGTGTGTTTTTTTCTTGCAAAATAGCCGCTTTTTTAGTATCATAGGAGCAGAGATTGAAAAGCGAGGAGCTGGTTCTATGGGCAAGAAACTGTATGTTGTCTCCGGGCCGTCGGGCGCCGGAATTTCCGATATTGTGGCCGCAGTATTCGCGAGGCGTGAGGATGTGTCCGCCGTGACGCCGATCACCGCCCGGAAGATGAAAAAGGGGGAAACCGACGGCGTGGGCTTTTTCTTCTACGATCTCGACGGCTGGAAGGCACTGAAGGAGTCCGGCGGGATGCTCGAGTGCACCGTGTTTGCCGGCAACGACTACGGCACCTCCCGCGCTCTCGTGGAGGAGAAGCTGAACGCGGGGCAGAATGTGCTGCTGAGCCTTGAGGTTGAGCGCGCAGCCCAGGTCAAGGCCAATATGCCCGAGGCCGTCTGCGTCTACATCGAGCCGAGCCCCGCTGTGCTCCGCGCGCGCTATGAGGCCATCGCCCGCAGCCCCTTTGAGCTTGCGGTGCGCCTTGAGACCGCAGAACGGCAGCGCAGTCTCTCCGCTTTCGCGGACGCGCGCATCGTGAGCGACGATCTGGAGCAGGCCATCGCAGAGCTTGACGCGATCATTCACTAACAAAAAAACTTCCTATGAAAGTCCGTTTTCATAGGAAGTTTTTTCTTATTTCATAAGGATCTCCACATTCTCGGTGCTGTATTCGATCTGCTCGGAATAGCGGCGGAGGTGTTCGGGGTCAAAGCCCGCCATGGCGTCCTGCGCCGCGAGGAAGGCCGTGCTCTCCTGCGCATACCGCACGAGCGCGTCCAAGCCCCAGTCCTCCGCCCGCTCGAGCTGGCGGTACAGGAAGTATTGCAGCACGCGGTCATAGCGCGCGTCCTTCGGCATGGTCAGCCCCGGCAGCACCGCCCTGAGCGCCGCAAGCTCCGAGAGCCAATGCCCGTCGATGGCCTCCGTCTCCGCAAGGCGGTCGAGAAAGGCTTCCGAGGGCTTTTCCCCGCCGTATGCGAGCGCCTGCTCCTGCGCGGGAAAACCGAGGCGCGAAAGCAAACGCGCAAATTCAAAGGCTTCCCCGCTCTCGTCATCCAAAAAGCGCAGCGGGGCTTTCCTTTCAAGCAGCAGGGCGCAGACCGCCTCACAGCTCAAGCCCAAACCGCAAAGCTCCGTCTCCCCCACGTCCTCGTAAAAGCGCGGGTGCAGGGCGCAGATGTCGCAGAGCGCGTCCTCGCCCAACTTCAGGATCAGCTCGCACAGGCCGTCACCGCGCAGAAAGGGGCAGCGCCCGTCCGCGGTCAGGAGAAAATGCGCGCCCTCGTCGCCGTGTTCGATGCTCCGCCGCAGCTGATCGCCCAGAGAACCGGGAAGCGCGGCGTAATACGCGGCGCTCTGTTCGTCCACGTCGATCTCCCAGCCCCGGCAGCAGGAGTGCCGGCAGGCTCCCGCGAGGCAGCAAAAGCGCTCGTAAAAGTCCGGATAGATGCTCATTCCGCCCGCCTTTTGCTGAGCTGCCAGAAGGCCACGGCGCTCGCCGCCGCGACATTCAGCGAGTCCACCCCGTGAAACATCGGGATGCGCACCGTGTAGTCGCAGTCCGCGATCGTGCCGTCGGCCAGCCCCTCGCCCTCGGTGCCGAGGACAATGGCGAGCTTCTCCTCCGCCATCAGCGCGACATCGTCAATGGAAACCGAGTCGTCCCGCAGCGCCATGGCGGCGGTCTTGAAGCCCAAATCCCGCAGCGTTTCCAGCCCCGGCTGCGGCCAGTCGGAAAGCTCCTGCCCGATCTGCGCCCAGGGGATCTGAAACACCGTCCCCATGCTGACGCGCACCGCGCGGCGGTAGAGCGGATCGCTGCAGGCCGGGGTGAGCAGCACCGCGTCCATGCCCAGCGCGGCGGCGGAACGGAAGATCGCCCCGACATTGGTGGGGTTCATGATGTTCTCGAGCACCGCGATCCGCCTTGCGCCCCGCAGCACCTCCTCCACCCTCGGGATCGGGCGGCGGCGCATGGCGCAGAGGACGCCCCTTGTGAGCGGAAAGCCCGTCAGCTCTGTGAGCACCGCAAGCGGCGCGGTGTAGAGCGGAACGTCCCCGCAGCGCGCGACGACCTCCCTGGCCTGCCCCTCGATGTGCTTGCGCTCCATCAGCAGCGATACCGGCTCATAGCCCCCGTCCAGCGCGCGCAGGATCACGTTCGGGCTCTCGGCGATAAAAAGTCCCTTCGTCAGGTCGGCGCGGCATTTGAGCTGCCCCTCGGTGAGCCTTGCGTACACGTCCAGCTCGGGCGCTGCAAAATCGGTGATCTCGATGATATTCGGCATAGTGTTCTCCCAAACAAGTGATGCCCCATTATAGCCCCTCGCGCTTTTTCTTGCAAGACGCACTTGAAAGTCCGTTCAATGGGACACCGGATTATGTATACTGGAACCATCAAGAGAAAACAGGGAGGATACCGATATGAAAAATGAAACCATCACCACCAGCACCGGCATGCAGAATGTTGCAGAGCTTCTCTATCTCGCAGCCCTGCTCCTCGGCGGCGTCATCGCCGTGTTGTTATAATGAAGGGGCTGTGAAAAAACCATGTTTTTTCACAGCCCGTAACGATTCCGTCTTGCGTGGCTTTGGGGGAGTTCAGAGGGGCACTCCCCTCTGATTTGCCGCCTCGGAAGGCGGCAAACAAAATCAAATCTGTTTT
>CAJOCV010000069.1 GCA_905233785.1 uncultured Oscillospiraceae bacterium | reverse complement strand
AAATTACAGCTGCTTCTGGGCGTTGATCTTGACGCCGGGGCCCATGGTGGAGGCGGTGACGCAGGAGCGGATGTACTGACCCTTTGCGGCAGCGGGCTTGGCCTTGTTGATGGCACCCAGCAGAGCCGCGTAGTTCTCGTACAGCTTCTCAGCGCCGAAGCTGACCTTGCCGATGGGGCAGTGAATGATGTTGGTCTTGTCCAGACGGTACTCGACCTTACCGGCCTTGGCTTCCTTGACGGCCTGGGTGACGTTGGGGGTCACGGTGCCGGCCTTGGGGGAGGGCATCAGACCCTTAGGTCCGAGAATCTTACCGAGACGGCCGACGGTGCCCATCATCTTGGGGTTGGCGATCACGGTGTCGAACTCAAACCAGTTCTCCTTCTGGATCTTTTCCACGTAGTCCATGCCACCGGCGTAATCGGCGCCTGCGGCGAGGGCTTCCTCGACCTGCTCGGGCGGGCAGAACACGAGGACGCGGACGGTCTTGCCGGTGCCGTTGGGCAGCACGATGGCGCCGCGAACCTGCTGGTCGGCGTGACGGCCGTCAACACCGAGCTTTACATGCAGCTCGACGGTCTCGTCGAACTTGGCCTTGCTGGCGTTGATGACCAGCTGCAGGGCTTCCTGGGGATCGTACAGCGCCTGCTTATCAATGAGCTTGGAGCTCTCTTTGTAATTTTTACCTCTAAACAATGTTGTTTCCTCCTAATTGTGTGGTGTAATGGATTGAAACGATCCTCCCACTCTGCTCCCTTAGTCGCCGACGACGACGCCCATGGAGCGGCAGGTGCCGGCGATCATGCTCATGGCGGACTCAATGTCGGTGCAGTTGAGGTCGGGCATCTTCTGCTCGGCGATCTTGCGGACATCTTCCTTGCTGATCGTGGCGACCTTGTCGCGCTGGGGAACACCGGAAGCGGTATCAATGCCGCAGGCCTTCTTGATCAGAAGGGCGGCAGGAGGAGTCTTGGTGATGAAGGTGAAGCTGCGGTCGGAGTACACGGTGATGACGACGGGGATCATCAGACCCATATCGCCCTTGGTGCGCTCATTGAAGTCCTTGGTGAACTGACCGATGTTCACGCCGTACTGACCCAGAGCCGGGCCGACGGGGGGCGCCGGCGTGGCCTTGCCGGCAGGAACCTGGAATCTTACGTATCCAACTACTTTCTGTGCCATAAGAGCACCTCTTTCTTAGATTTAATCACTTGGTTTTCCGCGAAGGCCGCTGCTGGCCAAAGCGTTTTCCCCGGAGGGAATGAAAATCGTTTTTGACGGGGCTTTGCCTCGGCAAAAACACCTTACGGCGAGCCGCGCGAGCCCTCGCTTCGACCAAACGCGGCGTGCTGCGCGCCGCCGCGTGCGATAAAAGCGAGTATCTCAATTGCGAAACCTGTGTTTCGCAATTGAATCAGTCTTTGATGACTTCGACCTGGTCGAGCTCCAGATCCACCGGAGTCTCTCTGCCGAACATGGAGACCACCACGCGAACCCGATCCTTCTCGGGCTCCAGCTCGTCCACCACGCCGATAAAGCCGGCGAGCGGCCCGTCGTTGACCTTGACGCTGTCGCCGACAGCGTAGCCCACGACGATCTCCCTGCGTTCCACGCCCAGATCGTAAATTTCCTGCTCCGTCAGGGGGACGGCCTTCCCGTCGGAGCCGACGAAGCCCGTCGCGCCGCGCACGTTGTGGATCAGGTGCCAGCTGTCGTCGGTGAGGATCATCTTCACCAGCACATAGCCGGGAAACACCTTGCGCTCCACCGTCTTCTGCTCACCGGTCTCGGTGATCTCGGTGACGGTCTCGAGCGGGATGTTGACCTCCCGAATCAGATCCGTCATCCGGCGGTTCTCCGCGGCCTTCATCACTGCCGCGGCGACGGCGTTTTCATAACCGGAGTACGTATGGACTACGTACCATCTTGCCTCTTCCGCCATTGCTTAACCCGCCAGCGTAAAGAGGACGCGAACCAGCATCTGCGCCAGCTCATCGAAGCCCCAGAGCACCACAGAGGAAACCAGCATCACACCGATGGCGATCAGCGAATTCTGGGTGAGCTGCTTGCGGGTCGGCCAAACGACCTTCTTCAGCTCGCTCTTCATTTCGCGGAACCACTTGCCGACCTTCTGGAAGAAAGTGGGCTTGGTATCGTCTTTCTTTACGGCGGTGACGGCCTTGGTCGGAGCAGCGTTGCTTTTCTTTTCTTCAGCCATTTTCACGCATCCTTTCCGATCTTACTTGGTCTCAACATGCTTGGTGTGCTTTCTGCAGAAGGGGCAGTACTTGCTCCGCTCCAAACGGTCAGAGGTATTCTTCTTGTTCTTGACCGTGTTGTAGTTTCTCTGCTTGCATTCTTCGCATCTGAGAGTAATCTTTACTCTTGCGCCTGCAGCCATATTTCGGCACCTCCTATATTATTTACCCGCCGTGCGACGGGCATTGCCTCCCTGTATGGAACGGTCGGCGATCCGCGAAAAAGCGCACGAAAAAAACACCTCTCGTCCGACAGGTAATGTAAACTATACCATAAGCCGGGCGGGAGGTCAACAGTTTTTTGAAAAAATCCTGAAAAAGGAAGACACCGGGGGACACATGCCCGCCTGTCGAGTGGCACAAAACCGAAGAAGCTTTTTTGGGTACAATTAACAAAAAATTTTAAAGTGTCAGAATAGCGCTTGCATCCCTCCGGCGCTTCGTTTATACTCAAGCATGGCGTTGGAGAATTTTACGCGCAACAGCGGTGATCCGGGCAAAACGCCCATCACATATATATTCCGATGGCCTTTGACCACTCCACTTTCTGGTTGAAGGAACATACAAAAAGGAGGAAAAGTTCAAGCCCTGGCTGGGGCTGCGGCAGTGTGGAGACCTGTCGCAACGCGGCGCAGTCTGTAACGGCTGGCCGTGAGCACACAGCAAGCGGAGGCTCTGTGTGTACAGCCGGAAAACATGGCAACTGTTCAGCTCAAAAACATCAAGAAAGTGTATCCCTTCGTAAGCGGCGAGCAAAAGAAGTCCAAGAAAAAGAAAGCGGACGAACCCGAGAAGAAGAAAGTCAATCTTCAGATCACCGATGAAGGCGTTGTCGCCGTTCAGGCCTTTAATCTGGACATCAAGGACAAGGAATTCATCGTGCTGGTCGGTCCCTCCGGCTGCGGCAAGTCCACCACCCTGCGCATGGTCGCTGGTCTTGAAGAGATCTCCGACGGCGAGCTCATCATTGACGGCAAGGTCATGAACGATGTGGCTCCCAAAGACCGCGATATTGCCATGGTTTTCCAGAACTACGCCCTGACAACATGGCCTTCTCCCTGAAGCTTCGCAAGGAGCCGAAGGATGTCATCGACAAGAAGGTTCGTGAGGCCGCTGAGATTCTCGACATCACCCAGTACCTGGAGCGTAAGCCCAAGGCTCTGTCCGGCGGCCAGCGCCAGCGTGTCGCCATCGGCCGCGCCATCGTGCGTGACCCGAAGGTCATGCTGATGGACGAACCGCTCTCGAACCTGGACGCCAAGCTCCGCAACGAGATGCGCGCCGAGATCATCAAGCTCCGTCAGCATGTACGTCACCCATGACCAGACCGAGGCTATGACCCTGGGCGACCGTATCGTCATCATGAAGGACGGTTACATCCAGCAGATCGGCACCCCCCAGGACGTGTTCAACCATCCCTCGAACCTGTTCGTCGCCGGCTTTATCGGCATGCCCGTCATGAACTTCTTCGACGCTCAGCTCAAGCGCGAGCAGAACAAGTACTTCGTCGAAGTGGGCGGCATCAAGGTCGAGCTGAGCCCCGAAAAGGAAGAGCGCCTGCTGAAAAACGATGTGCAGTCCCAGCCCGTTACCCTGGGCGTGCGTCCCGAGCATACCGACGTGGCCGACAAGGGCATCACCGCCAAGGTCGAGGTCGCCGAGATGATGGGCTCTTCCGTGCATCTGCATGTCAACGCCAACGGCCGCGACGTCATCATCATTGTCCCCACCATCGACATGAAGGGCAACTACAACCTGGGCGACACCGTTCATTTCACCTTCGACGGCAAGGTTGCTCATGTCTTCTCCAAGGAGACCGAAAAGAACCTCGAGTTCTGATTTTTTCATGAATCCCCGCAGCGCCGCTGTACAGGAAAGCTTACAGCGCGGGGGAGGCTTGTTCGGCTGCCGCGTCAGCGGCAGGAACGACGCGCTTTTACCATAAAGGCATCAGTTTTATCGTAAACTGGGGGCTGTTGCAAAATACGCGCATAGCCCAGTCACCACTGTAGGGGAGGGGCTCGCCCCCTCCCGGCAGCACGGAGTATTGTCTTAAGAAAATGTTCGGCGAATTCGCAGATTGTACGAATTCGCCGAACATTTCTTTACTATACGAGCTCTGGTTCGCCGGGAGGGCACAAGGCCCTCCCCTGCGATGCAACCAGGGTTTTCGCATTTGTTTCGCATTTTGCAACGCGCCCCGTTTTATGCAGCTGCGCTTTTCCACAGAAAGTCCGCCGTTTCGGCGAGCATCTCGTCGGTGAAAAGGCGGTCGTCCGCATGCTTGCAGCGGGGGACGAGACGCAGCTGTACGTCCGCGCCCTGCGCCCGCAGGACCGAAAACAACGTCAGGGACTGAAGCTGCGAAACCGTGATGTCCGCGTCGCCATGGACGATCAAGGTGCGCAGGCGGGGGTTTTCGTTCTCCTGCCGCTCGGCGCGGCGCAGAACGCTGGCCTCGACAAGCTCCCGCTCCCCCCAATCGCTGTGAGGAACGCGCAGCCAGTATTCCTCGAGGCTGTCATAGTCCCTGAGCACTTCGTTTGCCCAGCTGTTTGCCAGCTTGGGAACCCAGGGCAGCAGCCCCTCCTCCTCAAACTGGGTGCGCAGGGACTCAAAGTCTTCGCAGCCGTAGTAGTCCACCAGCGCGTCAAAGGCGGGCATCGGGAAGCGGTTTTCCGCCGTCTCGCCGAGGCAGAGCGTGTCACAGTAAGCATCCGGCGCGGAGAGCGCTGTCATGCAGGCCAGATAGCCGCCCGCGGATTCGCCCCAGATGGCGATACGCTGCGCGTCATAGCCGTAGCTGTCGGCGTTGTGTGCGAGGAAACGCACGGCGGCCTTTACGTCCTCACAGGCGGCGGGATAAGGCGCCTCGCCGGAGAGGCGGTAGTTGACGCTTGCGCAGGCGAAGCCGTGGTCGCGGAAATAGCGGTACATGAACTGCGCCTGCCGGGACTGGGAATCGTTGAAGGCAAAGCCGCCGCCGTGCACCAGCACCAAGAGCGGCGCGCGCTCAGCCGTATCGGGCACGTAGAGGTCAAAATACTGCGCTTCGGAATCCGAGGCATAGGGTACGCGCTCATAGCTTGCGCCGCCTGCCCAATCCGCGCTCTCATCCAGCTTCAGCGTGGGCGAGGTGAGGTTGCACCAAATCTGTCGAACGGTGTAACGGTTGGCAAGCAGCGCCAGCAGAAGGAAGAGCGCCAGCAGCGCCCAAACGACGCCCCAGGGCGCTTTTTTTGTTGTGTTTTCCATGTTTTTCCCCTTGTTCAAAAGATTTTCTGCAGATAATTATAGAGCGCAAGGTGCCAGTTGCCGATGGAATGATAGCGCATGGGGAACATTTCAAAGCTCGTGTTCACGCCGTAAGTAAGGCGCGGCTCAATGCCGGTCAGCATCCGGTAGCCCGGCACCTGGGCGGGCATGGCAAAGTCAAAATTTCCGGTGGTCATGTAGAGATAGCGGATGGGCAGCGCCGCGAAAGCCCCGGATTGAATGGTCTCGCGGAAATATGCTTCCGGCGTGCGGAAGGCGGAGAACATCCCAAACCAGGAGAAATAATCAAGGCTCCCGCAGAAGGCGGCATGACAGGTTGTGACCGCGCCGCGCGAGAGCCCCGCGAAGGCGCGGTGGTCGCGGCTTTCGGCAAAGCCCGCGTCATCGGCGGTCTCGGCGTAGGTGCTGTAGCGGCTCTCTACGGCGGGCATCAGGTCGTTTCTGAGCTCCTCCCGGAAGGAAAAGGTCAGCGCGTCCAGCCCGTCCCTGCAGTCGTCCTCCACATAGAAGGTCGGCGTTACGACAATGAGCGGCTCGATTTCCCCGGCGGCGATCATGCGGTCGAGCATCACGCGGTTGCTCGGGTTCGTCTCCAGCCAGTAGTTTTCATCATCCCCGGTGCCGTGCATCAGATAGAGGATGTTGTACTGCCTGCTCTCGTCGTAGCCGTAGGGCAGGTACACCAGCGCCCGCTTGGTAACGCCGCGCTGATCGGTGGCGTACGCTCTGGTTTCGTAGAGAAGCTCCTGCACCGTGCCGCGCTCCTCGATCTCGCCGGTGTCATACTGGGCGGGAACCGCCCAGATTGCGCGCCCGGCGGCGCCGATACGCGCCCGGTCGGCCTTGACATTCAGACCCCAGACCGCAAAAAACAGCGTGAGGATCAAAAGCGCGGCTGCGGGCGGCAGCAGAGGCGGGCGGCGAGGTCTTTCCTTTGCCTTGAGCATCCATAGCGTGCCGCCCACTGCCCAAAGGGCGGCGAGGATGGCCTCAAAGAGAAAGATCGAATTAAAATGTGTGGTCTCGGCGTAGTTGGTGGTGCTGTATAAAACGACGCAGCCGACGGCGTGGGCAAGATAGAGAAAGGGCATGCGCGCACGATACGCCGTATACGCGAGCAGAAGCAGCAGCGCCTCGATCACCAGCATGGTGACGAGCGGCTGCAGGGCGTTTAAGAGAAAATACCGCCCCAGGTGCGCCGCGCCCAAAACGCAAAACAGGAGAAAGACGCCCAGACCAAGCTTGTCGCTCAGGCTCTTGTCCTTCATAGAAACCTCCTTGGTGAAACACGGCGGTACCCGCAGGGGTACCGCCGTGCTGTATTTGATGGGGAATCAGGCTTTCTTGCTGACGCCGACAAAGGACGCGACGACGCTCACAAGCCAGGCAACGCAGGCCACTATGGCAAAGGTAATGTAGGCGGAGATGATGTCGTTCTGATAAAGACCGGCAAAGACCAGACCCATATCGTTGACGACCGGCGCGATGGAGACGCCAATGGCCGCCATGAGCAGGACTGCGTGGACAGCGGCGACGAAGTTTGCGATCTCCTTGCCCATCACGAAGGCCAACACCAGCGCACAGGCACCCACAACCGCCGCCAGGATCAGCAGGGTGACGGTCAGGCCGTCCTGCTGGCCGACGGATTGATACAGGAAGGCGCACACGAGGGCGAGCACGGTCGAGATCGCGGCGAGGACAAAGCCGAAGCTGATTTTCTTGTTGTTCATGGTTTTACGTCCTCCTTACTGTTCTTTCTTCTTGAGAAGCGGCAGCACGTACCAAACGAGCGCGGCGGCTGTCAGCACGCCGAAGCCGATGTTCAGCCCGGTAAGAGTGCTCTCCCACCAGGGGTGCACGCGCACAACGCGGGTGTCGCTGGTGACGCCGTTCATGGTGTTGGAGTTTGCGAAGGTGTAGAGGTCATACTTGAGCATCTGCTTGAGCTCCTGCTGGAAGGCGGTGTCCTTCTCGATGAGCTTCATGTTCTCGGCGGAGTTGGGGTCGCCGATGATGGAGGAATCGTAAGCGTTCTCCGTCAGGCAGCCGCCGCCGCCCGCGAAGGTCACGTCACGCCAGTTCATGTACTCGGGGCCGTTGATCATGTCGGTGACGACGTAGCCGGTGTAACCCCACTCGTTGCGCAGGATCTCGGTCAGCAGGCCGCGGTGCGCGCCGGCGTAAACCGTACCGAGGCGGTTGAAGGCGGTCATGACGCCCTGGGCGTAGTTGCCCTCGAGCGCGCCCTGGAAGCCGCGAAGCTCGATCTCACGGGCGGCCTGCTCGGAGACGAAGGTGGCGGTACCGGAGCGGTTGGCTTCCTGGTGGTTCAGCGCGAAGTGCTTGGGCTCCATCATAAGCCCCTTGCTCTGGCCGCCCTTGCAGACCGCGACGCCCAGAATGTTGGTGAGCATGGAGTCCTCGGAGTAGTACTCATGGTTGCGGGAGCAGTAGGTCGCGCGGTGGTTGTTCAGACCGGGTCCGAAGAGGGAGCTGGCGTTGGCCCACAGGGAGTCCTCGCCGAAGAGCTCACCCTCGCGCTCCACGAGCTCCACATTGAAGGTCGCGGCGACGACAGGCTCGGTGGGCATGGTGGGCATCTGCCAGTTGGCGTATTCGTTGTCGGGGCCGACGTAGGTCGGCTCATCCGACTCGGAGGCCGTCCAGTTGGCGGTGTAGCCGGGCACCTGGTCGGACACGAAGCCGACAGGGCCGTCATAGATGGCCACAACGTGCAGGCCGATGGAGTTGATGGGCTCAAAGTTGCCGCCGGCGCCCTTCATGAAGTTGACGGCTTCCTCGAGCGTGACGTTCTCGAGCAGGGTATCCCACAGAGGATCGTCCAGCGCGACGCTGCCCTGGTAGTCGCCGTTGTCGTCAACCAGCACCATGTCGATCAGGCGCATACCGTTGTCCGCGCCCCAGGTCAGGCCTTCGCCGTTTTCGCTCAGCTCAAAGACCCGGTTGTGCAGGTTCTTGAGCATCTCGTCGCTGGGCGTGATGCCCCAGACGGGCTCCCAACCCTTTGTCCAGTCGCTGCGGGTGACAAACTCGACGCCGCGCTCGGGCAGCAGATTGCGGATGTCGCCATCCTGGAGCTGGTTCTGCACGCCCTCGGAGTAGGTCTCGATATCCTTAGCGCCGACGGTGACCTTCTTGGCGTTGTCGGCGTTGATGCTTTCATCCTCGGTGATCTTCACGAGGTTCTCATCGCTCTCAAGCTTGGCGGCGAGGACGTTGTTGAGCGCCTCATGCGCGCCGTTGCCGATGGCAAAGTAGTAGTCGCCCGCGTCGAGGATCCAGGCGCCCTGGGTGCCGTCGGCCTTGACCGCGTCCTGATCATAGGAGGCGACATATTTGGCGTCAAAATCGACGGTGACGGTCTCGCTGGCGCCGGGCTGGAGGGTCGCAGTCTTGCCAAAGCCGACAAGCTGGATGGCGGCCTTTTCTACGCCGCCCTGAATGTAAGGCGCCTGGGCGTAGAGCTGAACGACGCTCTTGCCGGGCACATCGCCGGTGTTGGTGACCTTCACAACGGCCTTGCTCTCGCCGCCGATGCTGAAGTCTACGCTCTGCAGCTCCTGCTCAAAGCTGGTGTAGCTCATGCCGTAGCCGAAGGGATAGGCGACCTCGTCGGCGTAGTCCCAGCCTCCGTCGGAGGCGAAGACGCCCGCGTCGGAATCAGCGTTGCCCTGGCCGAGGATCGCGTCCTCATAACGGGTTTCGTAGTACTTGTAGCCGACATAGATGCCCTCGGTCTCAATAATATACCAGTTGCCCTTGTCGTTGGCGGGGTCAAGCTCGCCCTCGGGGGCGTCGAAGAAGAAGAGGCCGAAGTTCTGCATCGCGGGGGCGGAGATGGAGCTTACGGCATAGGTGTCGGCAATGTGGCCGGAGGGGTTCACCGCGCCGGTCAGCACGTCCGCCACGCCGCGGAAGCCGTAAGCGCCGGGCAGACCCGCCCAGACAATGGCGGAGATGTCGGGATCGTTCTTGAGCTCATTGATCTCCATGGTCACGTCGGAGTTGAGGACGACGATGACCTTGCCGTTGGAATTTTCCTTGGCCAGGGCGATCATGGCCTTCTCGTTGTCGGAGAGCGCCATCGGGCGCTCAAAGTTGTCGCCGTTGGGATCCTTCATCGTGCTCACCGCATAGTCCGAAGCCTCGGAGCTGTCGCGGGAGAGGAAGACGATGGCCGCGGTGTCCTTGGCGGCGTCCAGCGCCTCCTGGGTATAGAAGTCTGCGGGCGGCTCGCCGATCATATAGCTGTCAGCCGTCTCGAACATGGGCCAGAACACGGGGATCAGGGAGTGCCCCGGAACCTCCTGACCGAAGAAGGCGGCCTTGCGGCGGAAGGCGTCGGCGGCGGAGCTGTTGTAGAGCTTGAGCAGCTCCTCGTTCAGGGAAACGCCGTTTTCCTTCAGCGCGTCCAGCAGCGTGACGGTGGTCTGCCCCGCCTCGTAGTTTACGGAGGTGGTGGAGCCGATCAGGCCGCCGTAGGTGGGAGCCAGCGCGTTGAGACCCCAGACGGTAACCTTTTCGCTCGCGGGGTCGAGCGGGAGCGCGCCGTCGTTTTTGAACAGGACGGTGCCCTCCTGAGAGATCTCGCGCGCCAGAGCTTCCTTGGCGTCGATGACCTCCTTCACGGAACCGAATTCGGACTCGAAGTAGATACCGTCGCTGGTGCTCTCACCGGTCTTGACGGTTTCATAGCTCGAGGTCCCCAGGAAAGTGTTGATCTTTCCCGCCCAGGTTTGCGCGATGCTTGAAGCGAACAGGGACAGTACAAACAGAGACGTCAGGATCACTGCAAGACCGCGCGCTAAGCCAGTTTTTTTGCTTTTCATGTTCTCCTCCTTGATCTTGATTTGAGCCTTCTCCTGCGAGAATCTGACACAACTATAACATACTTCCATAAAAAAAGCGCCGCTTCCGCGCGGATGACTCTTTCCGCGGCGTAAACGACACCGCGCCGCGGTTATCCTTCCAGAGGAATCAAAATGTCCAGCCGAAAGAGCTGCTGATCGGTGCGGATGCTCATGCTGCCGCCGTATTTTTCCACGATGTGGCGGATGCTGCGCACACCGAAGCCGTGGTAGCCCCGATCCGCCTTGCCGGTGACCGGCAGCCCGTCCACCAGCTTCAGCCTGTGGCCGAGGTAATTTTCAAAGTGGATGGAGAGGAAGGAGCTGTATTTTCCCACGCGGAAGCTGACCGAGCGCTTCTCCTTCTCCTCGCCCATGACGCTTTCAATGGCGTTGTCCAGGGCGTTTCCGAACAGGGCGTAGAGATCCAGCGTGTCAAGCCTCGAAAGCAGCGCCCCGTCGCACACACAGGTGAGCGTGATGTCATGCGCCTGGCAGTAGAGAAGCTTGTCCATCAGAATGAGATCCAGCGTCTCGTTGCCGGTTTTGGGCGCGTTTTCGTAGAAAAGCACCGCGTTTTCGATCTCCTTGATATAGGCGCTGCGCTCGGTTTCGCTGGCCATGTGCTTGAGGGCGTGGATCTGGTGCTTGAGGTCGTGGCACTTGCGATTGATGAGCTCGATGTTCTCGCGGCTCATGCGCTGCTTTTTCTGCTCGGCCGCCAAAAGCTGCCGCACCACCTCGTTTTCCAGCGAGAGCGCGGTTTCCCGGATCAGGGAAAGCTGCATCAGAAGCCCGATCACATCCGCGATGATACAGGTAATAAAGCTCTGGTCATTGCGGCGCGTCAAGTCGATGGGGCTGTTGTAAACGCAGACCAGCAGCAAAATCACCACCGCGTTCACGATCACACTTCTGAGCGGCAGTGTATGCCCCTCCCGGTCCGCCATCCACCTGCGGTAGATGAGATACAGCAGCGTGTACACCAGCAGCATCAGCCCCAACGCAATGGGCAGGTTTTCAAGGCTTCCCTCCCGCAGCCCCAGGCGGGAGAGGAAGATCCAGTCGAGGTTATGGACGATGTTTTGCGCCACGTGCGCCGTGGCCGCGGCATAGACCGCCTCCCGCGGCGTACAGCGGTAGCAGGCATACAGATAGGCAAAAAGATAAAGGGAAATCAGCAGGAAAAACAGCGAATCCGGCCACAGTCTGACCTCGAAGCCGCGTTCGGGGAAAAGCTGGATGCAGAATTCAAACACCAGCATCACCGGAAGCGCCAGCCCCGCCGCGCGCAGCGGAAACCGCGGCCTGCGCTTAAAGGTCGGAAAGGCCATCACATGCGCCGCCATCAAGAGCTCAAAGGGGAACATGGAGAACATGCGCACAAGGCTTGCGGCATGAAAAGAGATCGGCAGCGCGTTCATAACACCTGATCCCCCGCAAATTCCGTCATCCGCTGTAAAAACTCCTTACGCTTCGTGCGCCCGATGGGGAGGCGATCCCCGCCGATGAGCACTTCGCTGCCGCTGATGGCGCTCACATGCTGGAGATTGACAAGAAAGCTGTTGCTGCAGCGGGCAAAGCCCAGGGGCGTAAGCTTCCGCTCGCTTTCCTTGATGGTGCCGTAGGCCGAAAAGCTCTTGTCCTTCATGTGATAGTACAGGGTGTGGTTCATGACCTCCACATAGAGGATTTCGCTTGTGTCGAGCCATCTTGTCATCTCCCCGTCCTGCACCGCGATGCGGGAGCGGCGACGCCGGTCGATCTGCCGCAGAGCACGATCCAGCTTGGGCGCAAGCTTCTCGGGCGTCACGGGCTTGACCAGAAAGTCCAACGCGTGAACGCTGTAGCCCTCGATAGCGTACTGGAATAGCTTGGTAACAAAGATCAGGCAC
>CAJOCV010000068.1 GCA_905233785.1 uncultured Oscillospiraceae bacterium | reverse complement strand
TTTTTCATGCTCCTTTTGTCGGCTTTCCAGCGTTTCGCTGAGCTTGGCAGAGGGCGTCCCATCCTTCAGCGCCGCCTGAGCCTGCTCATATTGCGCCGCCCGCTCCCGCAGACGCCCGGCGTCATCGTGCGTGCGCCGCCGCTCGGCCGCGGCGCTGCGCAGGCCAAAAAGCCCTGCGAGCAGCATCACAAGGCAAAATACGGCCAGCACGATCGCAAATACTCTTGTCAATGCGGGGTGTTTCAACGGTTTTGCCTCCCAAAACTTGCTGGGGTGTATTATACGCTTTTGATTGTGCTAAATCTATGTACAGATTGAAAATTTTATGGCTCCCCAAGGGGGGAGCCAAGCCGGGTTACTTCATATATCCAGATAGCACAGTCTTCGTCCCACACGTCACAGCGCACGACGGCCGAGCGGCGCCCGGCCTTGAGGCACTCCGCCGCGGCGTACACGCGCGGCCCCTTGACGGGGCGCAGGTACTGGATGCTGCAGCTCTGTGTCATCACGGGGCGAAGCCTCCCGTGCGCGAAGAAGCCGACGGAGCCCGCCGTCACGTCCATAAGCGTGGCGATCAGCCCGCCGTGGGCGCTGCCCTGGGGGTTTAAATGCTGCTCCTCCAGGCGCAGGCTCATGCGGCACTTGCCCACGCAGGCCGCCTCGTATTGCAGGCCGCAGAGCGCGGTAAAGCCCACGCGCCGCTGCCGGAGAAAGTCAAGGATTTCTTTATCTTCCATGTTCTCTCTAAAAAAGGAAACCGCCGACCGGCGGTTTCCTTAAACGCTTTGTCTGACTTACTTAATGGAGAAGAAAGCGGCGGCGCCGGGATACTGGGCGACGTCGAAGAGCTCCTCCTCGATGCGCATGAGCTGGTTGTACTTGGCAACGCGGTCGGTGCGGGAGGGGGCGCCGGTCTTGATCTGGCCGGCGTTGACGGCGACGGCGATGTCGGCCAGGGTGGTGTCCTCGGTCTCACCGGAGCGGTGGGAGACGATGGCGGTGTAGCCGGCGCGGTTCGCGGTCTGGATGGCGTCGAGGGTCTCGGTCAGGGAACCGATCTGGTTGACCTTGATCAGAACAGCGTTGGCAGCGCCCTTCTCGATGCCGTACTTGACGCGGGCGGCGTTGGTGACAAAGAGGTCGTCGCCGACGAGCTGCACGCGGTTGCCGAGGCGCTGGGTGAGCTTGACCCAACCGTCCCAGTCGTCCTCGCCCAGGCCGTCCTCGATGGAGATGATGGGGTACTTGTTGCAGAAATCTTCCCACATGTCGATCATCTCGTCGCTGGTCATCACGGTGCCGCGCTTGGGCAGATGGTACTTGCCGTCTTCCTTGTCAAACCAGTCGGACACGGCGGCGTCCATGGCGATTTTGAAATCCTCGCCGGGCTTGTAGCCGGCTTCGGCAATGGCCTTGACGATGACCTTGAGCGCGTCCTCGTCGGTGGCCAGATCGGGAGCGTAGCCGCCCTCGTCGCCGACACCGGCGGCGGGCGTGCCGTTGGCCTTCAGGGTCTTCTTGAGCTGATGGAAGACCTCGGCGCACATACGCAGGGCTTCCTTGAAGCTCTTGGCGCCGATGGGCATAATCATGAACTCCTGGATGTCAACGCTGTTGGAGGCGTGTGCGCCGCCGTTGAGGATGTTCATCATGGGCACGGGCAGAGTCTTGGCGTTCACGCCGCCAATGTACTGGTACAGGCTCAGGCCGGTCGCAGCGGCGGCAGCCTTGGCACAGGCCAGGGAAACGCCCAGGATGGCGTTGGCGCCCAGGCGGGTCTTGTTGGGGGTACCGTCAAGCTCGATGAGGAGCTTATCAATAGAGGTCTGATCCAGAACGTTCAGGCCGACAACCGCCTCGGCGATCTCGCCGTTGACGTTCTCAACAGCCTTCTGCACACCCTTGCCGCCGTAACGGCTCTTGTCGCCGTCGCGCAGCTCACAGGCCTCGTGAATACCGGTGGATGCGCCGGAGGGAACAGCCGCGCGGCCGACGGTGCCGTCGTCCAGGGTGACTTCAACTTCAACGGTGGGGTTGCCGCGGGAGTCCAGAATCTCTCTGGCCATCACGTCAACGATCTCAAAATACTGCTTCATATCCTTGTATTCCTCCTGATAAAATGTAGGTTTCAGGGCTACCTTTTTTATTATAACCCAAGCTTTGCCAAAAAGAAAGCCCAATTTGCGCTATTTTGATAAATTTTATAATTTTGGTGCAGGGCAAGCGCCGCGGCGCTTTGACCGGCGTTTCCCCGGTCGGGTATGGCCGTCATTCTCGGCGCGTTCTGCGCAGCGGCCGTCAAGCCGTCCTGCTTGCTTTCCCGGGGGCGCAGCCGTCATAATCCAGCTCCATGCGGAAAACGGTAACGTCTCGTGTTCCCTCGAGGCAGAAGCGCCCGCCCTCGCGGCCCCAGGCGACGCGCATGGTCTCCCCCTCGCGGATCTCGCTCTGGTGCTCGGTAATAATGGTTCGCGGGTGCTGCCCGACGCAGCCAATACAGCGCTCGGCCAGATCGTAGTAGCAGGTGTTGTTCATGTGGCCGTTGGCGTCGAGCACCTCCGCCGTCACGGTATAGTCCATGCTCTCGCTTGTTTCAAGCTTTGCCGGGGCGGGCGGGCGGCGCTCCTCCAGCCCGGTAACCAGGCCTTCGAGAACGATGCCGTGCTCCTCCGGGATGACCATTTTCCGCGTTGCGCGGTCTACCACCGTCCACACGCTGCTCGCCGAGACGACGCAGAGCCCGTTTTCATCCAGCAGACGGTAAAAACGCGGCATCATGCCGTGGCGCGTGCTGCCCGGCCAGGTCTGCAGGCGCAACGCCTCGCCCGCCTCCGGCCAGCGCTCCACGCGCACGAGATAGCGCAGCACCACCCACATGAGCCCTTTGGCCTTCAGATCGTCCCCGCTCAAGCCCAGCGGGACGCACTGGGCGTTTGCGATCTCCTGCAGCCATAAAAAGAGCCCGCGCGTGGAAAGCCCCGCCTGCGGGGCGGAAAGTTTTTGTTCGTAGATTTCCACAAAATGCCCCCTTGATGACAGTGAATAATGAATCGTTAAGGTGTCCCCTTCGGGGACGATTATAAACTTTTCACTTTTCACTTTTCACTTATAATACAGTGTATAGAATCCATAGTGTTCCGCCTGAAACCCCGCGTCCTCGAGCGCGTCCCCATCCGTCCAGGGCGAGAGGATATAGACGCAGCCCTCCGCGGGCGTCGTCTCCCCGCCGAAGAAGAAGCGGTCAAAGCCGGCCGCGCGCAGAAAAGCGGCGGGATAGTTCTGATAGCGCACGGTCTCGCGGAACACAGCCGGTTCCGTTTCGGCATAGAAAAGCACGTCGGGGTAGTACACGTCCCCGGAGAAAACGATCGGGCTGTCATACGTTTCCGCCGCCTCGATCGCCTCCCCCAGTCCCCAGGCGAAGCTGGAACGGAGTGCGGCGCTGTAATCGCTGAAGTAGAAGCGGGCAAACAGGCCGAAGAACACGAGATACGCCGCCATCACGAGCCCCAGCAGCCGGAAGCGGAAGCGAGAGCAGAGCCAGACGATCCCCTCCCCCGCGAGAACGATCAGCGGCGGGAAGAGGATGTTGACGCGGTTGACGTTCACCGACACCGTAAGAGCCAGCAGCAGCGCCGCGAGCAGCTGCAGGAGCGGCAGCGCCATCGGGTCAAAGCCCTGGTTTCGGCGGAAAAACGACCACAGCCCGAGCAGCACGAAAAAGCCCGTCATCGGGTAGAGAAGCCCGAACGCGCCCGCGCTGTTCCACGGCAGGCCGTCCGACTGCGTCCAAAGGATGCTTAGGAGATTTTTTGCGTTTTCGGGGATATGCCGCAGGCTCAGCTCGCCCGAGCGCATATACAGCAGCTTCGGCACGGAGAGAAACGGGGTGCGGATCTCCCCGATCCACCCGAAGTTCACCGCCAGAAACAGCAGCAGCGGCAGCGCCAGCAGCATAAGCAGCGCCCCGCCGCCCAGCAGGTGCCGGTCGAGGGGCAGCTTTTGCTTTATCGCGCAGTAGAGGAGCATCCAGCCGAGCATCAGCGGCACAAAGGGCCAGATCGTGGCGTAGGCGTAGAGCGAGAGCCCGTAAAACAGGCCGCAGAGGAGGAAAAAGCGGCTGTCCTCCAGCGCGCGCAGGAAGAAATACAGCCCGAAGAGCAGAAAGCCCGGGGCAAGGTTCGATTCGAGCCCCCAGCGGCTGAGCAGCACATGCCAGGGGCAGATCGCAAGCAGCAGCATGGTCACCAGCGCCTGCTTCTCTCCCCGCATCCGACGAACCGCGCCGTAACAGGCGGGCAGGCTCAAAAGCCCGGTGAGAAGCTGCGGCAGACGGATGACCCAGGTTTTGAGGCCAAAGAGCGCCACAAAGGGCAGCATCAGATAGCTCTCGAGCGCGTTCATGCCGCTGCCCCAGGCCGTGAGATAGACGGGGAAGCGATAGCCCGCCGTGTCCATCCCGTCGCGCAGGAGGCAGAAGGCCTCATAGCCCGCGAAGGCCTCGTCCTGGTTGATCCCCTCCGGCACCGCGCCGAAGCGCCAGAGCCGCACCGCCGCGCCGAGAAGGAGCACAGCCCAGAAGCAGAGTCGGCGCTTGCTTTTTTCGCTCATCTGTCCAGCGTCCAGCGCCGCGCGAAGGCGTTGACCGACGTGCGCTTTTCCACGATCCTTTGCAGCATCCCCTCCGGCTCCACGATCGCCTGCCCGTTGAGGCGCGCGATGCCCAGTGCAAAGAGCGCCGGGCAGAGCGGCACCGTGGGGCCGGTGAGGATCGTGAGCGCGTTTTGGGAAAGCTCCAGCACGCGCGGCATGGTCTTGTTGACCGAGGCCGAGCCCGTGATCACCACCACGTCGCACTGTGGCAGCAGATACTCGCAGGCGGGATCCGGGTAGTCGCCGGGGCGCGGCTCCCGCTCGAGGACGTAATACGCCTTCGCCGGGGCAAGCAGCTCGTCGGTGATGCCGCTGTGGTGGATCAGGTGCCCGACGAAGCCCACGGTCTTATCCCGCAGGTCGATGCCCTCCAGCGCGCCCGCGCTCTCATAGCAGCCGTGTGCTTCGAGGTTGGCGGCGCGGTTATAGCAGGCGTTCACCACCGCCATGCCCTCGCTCGCCTCCTCCATGTTCCAGGAGAGCACGGCTCTTGCCGCCTCCCGCGCGGGAAGCCCCACGAGCGTCTCATACAGACGGGGAAAGCTCTCCCCCTCGGTGTGCATGGCGACGCCGGCCTGCCCGTCGGAGAGCACCGCCGCCGTCCAGGAGATGCCGCGCACGATGCGCGAAACCTCGGCCTCCGTTTCGATGCCGGAGAGCAGAAGGTCATAATAGGCTTTGTAGTCCATAGATCGAAGTTCTCCAAAAAACACTAAACTCAAAATGGGGATGTGAAAAACCACATCCCCCGAATGTCATTTCTTTTTCCTGTCGTCAGCCGCCTTGAAATCCGGCTCGGTGCCGTTCATAAGCCGCTTGAGGTTGCTGCGGTGCTGGAAGATGGCAAGGCACATGGCGCATACCGCGAGCATTAGCTTCGGCGTACCCACCGCGAGCAGCGCGGAGGACACGGCGATCGCCACCGCCGCCGCGACCGAGCCGCAGGAGACCTTCTTTGTCAGCAGCGCGACGATCAAAAACACTGTGATAATGATGACGAACACGCGCCAGTCGATGGCAAGCCCCAGGGCTGCGCCCACGGAGATGCCCTTGCCCCCCTTGAACTCATGAAACACCGGGAAGCAGTGCCCCAGCATGCAGCACACGCCGCCCACGCAGAGCCCCCAGTCGCCCAGCAGCTTCCAGCCGAGCCAGACGGCGGCGCCCGTCTTTGCCATATCGCACACGAGCGTCAGCACACCGGCGCCCCAGCCGTAGACACGGGCCATATTGGTCGCGCCCGCGTTGCCGCTGCCCTTGCTGCGCACATCGCCGCCCCAGGCCGTCCGGGACAGGAGGATGGAGGACGACAGCGAGCCCAGCAGATAGCCGAGCACGATCACGATCAGAAATTTCAGGATGTTCATGGCGCATCACCTGCTTCAAGCAGAATTTTTGAATATTATAATCCTCAACCTTACGCTTTGCAAGCGCTTCGCTTGACAGTTTTCAGATTATTCAACGAGTGAACAGTGAATAGCGAAAAGTGAATAGTTGCGGTGTCGCTTCGCGACGAATGATAATCCGTTCCCCGAAGGGGAACACCTTAACTATTCACTATTCATTATTCGTTATTCATTTTTCAAAGCTCGGGGTACAGCGGGAAGCGCCTTGTCATCTCAATGACCTGCTCGCGCACGGCGGGGACGGCGCTCTCGCCCTCTTCGATCAGGCGGGCGATGAAGCCGCCGATCTCGCGCATCTCCGCTTCCTTGAGGCCGCGGCTCGTGACGGCGGGAGAGCCGAAGCGCATACCGGAGGTGAGCTTGACAGACTGGGTGTCGAAGGGGATGGTGTTCTTGTTCGCGGTGATATTCGCCGCGTCAAGAAGCTCCTGCACCTCGGCGCCGGTCTTGCCCTTGCTCATCACGTCCGCCAGCATCAGATGGTTGTCCGTCCCGCCGGAGACGAGGCGCACGCCGTTATCCCGCAGGGACCCGGCCAGCGCGGCGGCGTTTTTCACCACCTGGGTCTGGTAGACCTTGAATTCCGGCTGCAGCGCCTCCCCGAAGCAGACGGCCTTGGCGGCGATGGTGTGCATGAGCGGGCCGCCCTGCGTACCGGGGAAGACGGCGGAGTCGATTTTCTTTTTAAGCTCCTCCTTGCAGAGGATCAGCGCGCCGCGCGGCCCGCGCAGGGTCTTGTGCGTGGTGGTGGTGACCACATGGGCATAGGGTACGGGACTGGGGTGCACGCCCGCGGCGACCAGACCCGCCACGTGCGCCATATCTACCATCAGATACGCGCCCACGGCGTCCGCGATCTCGCGCATCTTCTTGAAATCAATAAAGCGGGGGTAGGCGCTCGCGCCGGCAATGATGATCCTGGGGCGAACCTCCTCGGCGCGCTGCAGAACCGTGTCGTAATTGATGGTTTCGGTCTCGGGATCGACGCCGTAGAACTGCGCGTCAAAGTACTTGCCGGAGATGGACGCCCTCGAGCCGTGGGTCAGATGCCCGCCGTGGCTCAGATCCATGCCGAGGATCGTATCGCCCGGCTTTAAGAGCGCGAGGTACACCGCCATGTTGGCCTGGGAGCCGGAGTGGGGCTGAACGTTGGCGTGCTCCGCGCCGAAGAGGCGCTTGGCGCGCTCGATGGCGAGGGTCTCCACCTCGTCCACAAACTGGCAGCCGCCGTAGTAGCGCGCGCCGGGATAGCCCTCGGCGTATTTGTTGGTCAGATGGCTCCCCATGGCCTGCATGACGGCCTCGCTCACAAAGTTCTCCGAGGCGATCAGCTCCAGGTGATCCCGCTGGCGCTGCAGCTCACGCAGCATGGCGTCGTAAATTTCCGGGTCCTGACGGCGAATGTATTCGTAGCTCATGAAAAGCCCTCCATATCTATTTTGTCTCGCCTCATTATAATCCCTTTTTCTTCCGCTTACAATTCGTCAACTTGACGAATATTCCTTGAACAAGCGCAGAGAAGATGTTACAATCATGGCAGAAATACTGACAAAGGAGGCGTTTTTATGAAAAAGCTTCTCAAGACTCTGCTGATCCTGCTGCTTGCGGTGGTTCTGGCCGTGGGCGGTCTCTTTGGCTTTCTGACCGCGACGGAGTTTAAGCCCGCGCCGGTGGAAACGCTCAGCTTCTTCGACCTGCCCGAGCAGCCCGCGCCCATCCTGCAGGCGGGGCAGAACCTGCACCTCCTCTCCTGGAACATCGGCTACGCCGGTCTCGGCGCGGAGTCCGACTTCTTCATGGACGGCGGCGAAAACTCCATGTCCGCGGACAAGGACACGGTCAAGCGCTACCTCTCCGGCATCGCGGGGCAGATCATGCTGGGTGACTACGACCTTGTGATCCTGCAGGAGGTGGACACGAACTCCAAGCGCACTTACAGCATCGACGAGACGCCTTTCCTCTCCATCGGTCAGTCCGTGCACGCACTCAACTACTCCTGCCCCTTCGTGCCCATCCCCGTGCCGCCCATCGGCAAGGTGCACAGCGGGCTGATGACCACGTCGGAGTATCAGATGGATTCCGCCGTGCGCGTCGCGCTCCCCTGCCCCTTCTCCTGGCCGCTCAGCACCGCAAACCTCAAGCGCTGCCTGCTGGTGACCCGGCTGCCCATCCAGGGAAGCGCCCGGGAGCTGGTGCTGGTAAACCTTCACCTGGAAGCCTACGATGACGGCGCGGGCAAGATCGCCCAGACCGAGCAGCTCATGGGGCTTCTGGAGGAAGAATACCGCAAGGGCAATTACGTCATCGCGGGCGGCGACTTCAACCAGACCTTCCCCGGGAGCCTGGAGCGCTACCCGATCCTTGATCCCGAACTCTGGACGCCCGGTGTGCTGGAAGACGACGCGCTGCCGGAGGGTTTTTCCTACGTCTATGACGTCTCGAACCCGAGCTGCCGTCTCTTAAACCAGCCCTACGATCCCGGTGACGCCGAGAATACCCAGCACTATGTGATCGACGGCTACATCGTCTCCCCCAATGTGACGGTCAACACCGTGGAGACGCTCGATCTCAGCTTTGAAAACTCCGACCACAACCCCGTCTCCCTGTCCGTCACCCTCGGGTAAGACATTTTCAGGAAAATGTCTTACCACCGTCTGTCACTTTGACCAAATTTTCAGAGTCAAAATTTGCGAAAAGGATAAAAATACGGCGCCGATTTCTCACAAGCTTGATTTTGACCCTTTCGCTTGTTAAACTATACACAGCCACTAAAAGAAAAGAGGGATTGCATGAGAGACCTGAAGCATCTGATCTACTTTGAAAACCTGCTGCAGGAGGCCAACAACACCCTCATCACCCAGGCCAAGAGGGATGGCAAGGTCTGCGTCGCCTACACCTGCGAAAACGTGCCCGAACCGCTGCTGAATCTGGACAACTGCGTATCCATCCGTCTTTTTGCCCCGCACACCGGCTCCATGGACATCGCGACGTATTACATGACCAATCTGCTCTGTGAGCCGAGCCGCGCCCTCTTAGAGCGCGCGATCGAGGGCGGCTACAACTTTGCCGACTGCGTCATCACACCCGACGGCTGCACCATGATGAACCGCGCCGTGGAGAACATGGAGCTGCTGCACACCATGGGCGAGGGAAACCCCAAATTCTTCCACGAGTACATGGAGATCGCCTTCAAAAACACCGAGAGCGATGTGGATCTTGCGGTGCTGCAGTGCAAGAATCACGTCCTCAAGCCCCTGCAGGAAAACTACGGGGTGGACGTCTCCGACGCCGCCATCCGCGAAAGCGTTGCGCGGCACAACGAGGTCTGCCGCCTGATCCGCGAGATCGGTGATTTCCGCAAGGGCGACAAGCCCCGCATCACGGGCTATGAGTTTCATGTGCTCTGTCTTGCGACCTATGTATGTCCCAAATACCTCGTCATCGAGAAGCTGGAGGAGACGCTCGAAGAGCTCAAAACCCGCGAGCCGGACGAAAAGCCCTGGCGCGCGCGGCTGCTGGTGGTCGGCTCGGAGATGGACGATCCCGGTATGATCAAGCTCATCGAGGAGCAGGGCGCTCTCGTCTGCTGCGACCGCTTCTGCTTCGGCAGCTACCCCGGCCGCGTGGAGATCGCGCTGAACGACGAAGAGGACGCGCTCACGCAGGTCTGCCGCCACTACATCCGCAATTGCCAGTGTCCGCGCATGATGAGCATGGACAAGGTCTACGGCCGCAAGCAGTATGTGGCGGAGCTTGCCAAGGAGTACGGCGCCGACGGCATCCTCTACGAGCAGGTCAAGTTCTGCGACCCCTGGGCCTATGAGCGCACGCTCGGCTCCTCGATGCTCCATGTGGACTACGGTTACCCCGTGCTGTCCGTTGACCGGCCTTACAACATCGCTTCCTCCTCCGGACAGATGCGCACGCGCGTACAGGCCTTCGTCGAGAGCATTGAGATCAAAAAGCTCCAGAAAGGAGAGCAGGCATGAAAACGGTTGAAAAGCTTGTCAACCCCGTCAAGCGCGCCGGCGAGCAGTCGCCCGGCAAGATCTATGACGAAAAGCTGAAGGTGCGCGCCCGCCGTGAGTGGCGCGGCCTGAAGGACACCCTTTACGATTACACCCGCTGGCTGTATCTGATCTCCGTTCTGGCGCGCTTCATCGTGGTGCCGCGCAACATCAAGGGCTTTTTCCGCTACCGCTGGATGATGAGCTATCTCTTCGTGCCCCACGGCATGGACAAGTTCACCGTCGGATTGCGCGACGAGGCGCTGCGCATCGCCCACACCTCCTTCAACTTCGTCATTGCCGACGTGACGCAGGCCATCGCCAACTGCTTCCGGGGCGACCGCCGCGTGGGCAACGATGTCGCCTACTCCGACAAGTGCGTCATCACGGACGAAAACTCCATGGTCACCTTCATGATGGGCTTTGACACCAAGAAGGTGCACACCATTCTGCGCGAAGTGCCCACCATGTTCGCCTCCAACATCTTCCACCAGTTCAACGTCATGCACTATCTGGACGTGGCGCAGCAGTACGGCATCCCCGGCGACGTCTGCCCCATGCCCGAGGCCGAGGCCGGCATCTCCATTGACGACGACTTCTGTGTGCTCGGCAAGTGCGCCGTGCAGAACAACACCACCTGTGACGGCTCTCTGATGGGCAACGGCATCATCGCCAAGCGCCTTGAGCGCGAGTACGGCATCCCCACCTTCCAGCTCGCAACCCCGCTTCGCCATAAGGAGCCGGACGTCATGGAATACGCCGCCACCGAGATCAAGAAGGCCATCGCCTTCGTCGAGGAGCACACCGGCGAGAAATGGGACTGGGACGTGTACTTTGCCGCCGCCAAGCGCGTCAACGACGCGACCCGCTGCCGCATCGCGCAGATGGAGATCAACTCCACCTCCTATCCGCAGTTCTTCGGCGCGGCCTTCAGCCTGTATAACGACACCAACTACATGGGCAATTCCGGCCGCAACGCCGACTTTGTCACCATCGACCACAAGCTCTTGAAGCTTGCCCAGCAGGGCTATGAGGCCAGGCGCATGTACGCCAAGGAGTACCGCCACCGCTGCATCGTCTGGGGCGTGCAGCCGCAGTATGTGATCGACATGCTCTACTGGATGGTGCAGTGCTGGGGCGTCGTGCCGCTGACCGATATGCTCTCCGTCATCAACACCGACATGATCGCCGAGGAGGATACGCCCGAAAACCGCGAGCAGGCCTACCGCGACATGGCCATGCTCAACATGGAGATGATCATGCGCAACCACACCCACGGCGGCTACAAGGTGCTGGTGGATGAGCTGTGGGAGCTGTGCGAAAAGATGAACGCCGACATCGTCATGATGTGGGAGCATATGAGCTGCAAGGCGCTCACCGGTATGCACGGGCAGTTTGAGGAGCAGGCGCGTGAACGCGGCATCCACATCATGTGGGTCAGCCACGACCTCTGCGACCCGCGTGTGTTCACCCGTCAGGCCATCCGCGACCAGGTGAACAACTATATGCGCACCGTCCTGCGCGAGGAGCCGCTCGACCCCTCGCTGGAAAACCTCCCGGACAACGAGGCCTATTGACTTCCATCGTGAAACGATGTTCCTGTATGAATAGAAGGAGTTGACAACATGTCAAAGCTGATCAAATTTCCCCTGTACCTGCTGGCGGCTGCGCTCTGCTTTTTCGCGGTCACCTTCACGGTCTATTTCTTTAACCTGGACATGAAGGCCACCGCCCTGCTCGCGCCCCTGCTGGAAAAGTGGTACGATCATTTGGAGCGGAAACAGTATATCTGAGCGCTTAGCAAACGGGGATGTGAAAAATCACATCCCCGTAGTTTTCAGTATCCAGTTTTCAGTTTTCAGAGAAGAAAACGAATAATACCAAAACAATATGGATACGATCAGCCCAATATAAAAAGGAACAGTCGATTTTGTTGGCGATTGATGCAGTCGAAGGATACGCTTTTCTTGATCTTATGCTTGCGCAAGAATGTTCTGAATTTCTGTCTGAAAACTGAATTCTGAAAACTGAAAACTGGGTCTGTGAAAAA
>CAJOCV010000067.1:9480-18103 GCA_905233785.1 uncultured Oscillospiraceae bacterium | reverse complement strand
CAGCTCTATCGCCTTTTCCGGCGGGCAGGCAATGTTGCAGCCGGCGGCCATGTCATGCCCGCCGCCGCCGAAGGCCGCGCAGATCGCGCTGCTGCTGATCTCCTTCGTGGAGCGGACGGAGACTTTGCTGCTGCCATTCGGCAGCTCCCGGATCGTGAAGTTCAGGATGCTGCCCTCGGTGCGCCCGGCGAGACTGGCCAGATCGTCAAAATCGTCCTCGGTCGCGCCGCTCTCGCGCAGCATCTCCTGCGTGATGAGGGCTGCCGCGATCCTGCCGCCGCGGTAAAAGCGTATCCCGGAATAGATCATGCCCTCGAGCTTCAGACGCGCGGGGCTTGCACTGCGGAAGAAGGTTTTGATGATGCGCGGGCTGTCCGCGCCGAGGCGCAGTAGCTCGGCGCCCGCGGTGAGCGATGCGTCGTTGGTGTTGTCGTACTGAAAGCAGCCGGTGTCGGTGGTGAGCGCGATGTAGAGAAGGCTTGCCTCCTCCGCCGTCACATCGCCGCAGAGCGCCTTGGTGAGCGCCAGCACGATCTCACCGCAGGCGCTCTTTTCGGCCTGAACGAGCTCCTGCGATCCAAAATGCGTGTTGGTGGGATGGTGGTCGATCGCAAGATCCACCTTGCCCGCAAAGCCTCTGGCAAAAAGCTCCTCTGTCGCCACGTCCACCGAGACGATAAAGCCCGGCGCAAAGTCCGCCGCCGCAAGAAAGGACTCGGCCAGAGGGCGCTGTTTTTTGTTGAACTGGGGGTTCGGGTAGAGAAAGGCACGCTTGCCGCAGCGGCGCAGAGCGCTGCAGAGCGCCGCGGCGCTGGCCACGGTGTCGCCGTCGGGGTTTTTATGGGTCACGATCAGAATGTCGTCCTGCTTCTTCAAGAGCGAAGCGCATTCCCGGTAGTTCATGGAATCACTCCTCGCTCATTTTGTCCTCGTCATGCTTGATGTCCAGGGAATTGAGCACATCGTTGATGTGGGCTCCGTACTCAATACTGTGGTCGATCTCGAACACCAGCTCCGGCGTGTAGCGCAGGCTCATAGCGTTTCCGAGCTCACGCCGCAGCCAGCCCGCGGCGGACTTGAGACCCTTTTTGAATTCCTTCTCGTCCCGCATCCCCAGTACGCTCAGCCACACCTTGGCATAGCGCAAATCACCGGTGGTCTCGACGCGGGTGACGCTGATCATGCCCTGCTGCACCCGGGGATCCTTGACCTGGGGAAGGAGCTTGGAGAGCACGAACTGAATATCGTCATTGGTTCTGGCAAGTTTATTGGATGGCATGGTATTCTCCTTTGCGATATAAGGGCGACCCTTGCGGCCGCCCGTCTGACAAAGCCGATGATAGGGGCGACCGTAAAGGTCGCCCCTACGGCATTTTTGTAACAATTGCGATTAGTCTTTGATCTCTTCCATGACGAAGCACTCGATGATGTCGCCGACCTTGATGTCGTTGAACTTTTCGACCTGCATGCCGCACTCATAGCCGCTCGCGACCTCGCGCACGTCGTCCTTGAAGCGGCGGAGGGAGGCGAGGCTGCCCTCGTGGATGACAATGTTGTCACGCAGGACGCGCACCTCGCAGCCGCGCTGGATCTTGCCGTCCGTGCAGTAGCAGCCGCAGACGGTGCCGACCTTGGAGACCTTGTAGGTCTCGCGCACCTCGGCGTGGCCGATGATGGCCTCGCGGAACTTGGGGGCGAGCATCCCCTTCATAGCGGCCTCGATCTCATTGATGCAGTCGTAAATGACGCGGTACATGCGCATATCGACGTTGCTGCGCGCGGCGCTGTCGCGGGCGGCGTTATCCGGGCGGACGTTGAAGCCCACAATGATCGCGCCGGAGGTGGCGGCAAGCATCACGTCCGATTCGTTGATGGCGCCGACGGCGCTGTGAATGACCTTGACGCGCACCTCGTCGTTGGAAATCTTCTCCAGCGAGGTTTTGACCGCCTCGGCGGAGCCCTGCACGTCGGCCTTGACGATGATGTTCAGGGTCTTCATCTCACCGGCCTGGATCTGGCTGAAGAGGTCTTCGAGGCTGACCTTCTTGGTGCCGGGCATGGCGTTGCTCGAGGCCGCGATGCGGCGCTCCTCGGCAAGCTCACGCGCCATGCGTTCATCGGCGACAGCGTTAAAGACATCGCCCGCGCTGGGCACCTCAGACAGACCCGAAATCTCCACCGGGGTGGAGGGGCCGGCCTCGGTGACGCGCTGACCCTTGTCGTTGATCATCGTGCGCACGCGCCCCACGGCGGTTCCGGCGATGATGATGTCGCCGAGCTTGAGGGTGCCGTTTTGCACGAGGACGGTCATGATGGGGCCGCGGCCCTTGTCAAGCCGCGCCTCGATGACGGTGCCCTTGGCGGCGCGGTTGGGATTGGCCTTGAGCTCCTGCACCTCGGCGAGAACGACGAGGTTTTCCAGCAGGTTCTCGATGCCCATGCCGGTCTTGGCGGAGATCGGGCAGACAATCGTGTCGCCGCCCCATTCCTCACTCACCAGATCGTACTCGGTGAGCTGCTGCTTGATGCGGTCGGGGTTTGCGCCCACGGTGTCCATTTTGTTGATGGCGACTACCACGGGGATGTTTGCGGCCTTGGCGTGGTTGATGCTCTCAACGGTCTGGGGCATGATGCCGTCGTCCGCGGCCACGACCAGGATCGCAATGTCCGTCACCATGGCGCCGCGGGCGCGCATGGAGGTGAAGGCCTCATGACCCGGCGTGTCGAGGAAGGTGATGGGGCTGCCGCCCACCTCAACGGTGTAAGCGCCGATGTGCTGCGTGATGCCGCCGGCCTCGCCGGAGACGACGTTGGCGTGTCGGATGTAGTCGAGCAGGGAGGTCTTGCCGTGGTCAACGTGACCCATGACCACCACGACGGGGGCGCGGGGCTTGAGCTCCTCGGCCTTATCCTCATGGTCGTCGATCAGGCGCTCCTCCACGGTGACGATGACTTCCTTCTCCACCTTGCAGCCGAGCTCCATCGCGACGACGGCCGCGGTGTCGTAATCAATGATCTCCGACACAGAGGCGAAGACGCCGAGCTTCATGAGCTGCTTGATGACCTCGGAAGCGGTCTTCTTCATGCGCGCGGCCAGCTCGCCCACGGAGATCTCGTCGGGGATTTCCACCTTGAGCTGCTGCTTGCGCGCGATCTCCAGCTGCAGCTTCTGCATCTTGTCGCGCTCCTCCTGACGGCGCTTGGAGGAGGGAGCCTGCTGGCGCTGCTTGTTCTTACCGCCGATCTTTTCCTTCTTGCCGCCGGAGAAATTGTTGTTGCGGCCGCCGCCGACGTTTTTCGCGCCGGCCATATCTTCAAACTTTTCGTTGTACTTCTCGATGTTGACAGCAGCGCCGCCGCGGGTATCCACCACACGCTTCTCCGCCACCTGACGCGGCGTATGGGGCTTGTTGGGCTTCTCCTGCCTGGGCTGCTGCTGGGGAGCCGGAGCGCTCTTCGGCTGCTGCTGTTGGGCAGACTGTGGGGCTTTGACGCTCTGGGCGGCCTTCTGCGGCTTTTTCTCCTCCGCGGGCTTGGGCGCCGGCTTCTTCTCCTCCGCGGGCTTACTGACCGGAGCCTTGAAAATCTGCTCCAGACTCTCCACCTGGTTGTGCTGTGTCATATACTCGAAGATAACGTCCAGCTCGTGATCCTCCAGCACCTGCGCGGTGCTTTTGGGAGGCGTGAGATAATCCGTGAGGATTTTCACAATATCCTTGGACGGCACGTCAAAATCCTTCGCTACCTCACGAACTCTATACTTAATCAGGCTCATCCGTTCGTCCTCCTTTTTCCGTTCCACTTGTTTCTCTCTTTGGCCGTTTCGCCTTTTCGCCGCACTGCTTTGGAGAAGCGGCGGGCAAGCTCTTCGGCGGTCTCACCGTAGCGCTCAGGGGAAAGCTCTGCCAAACGCTTTCCCAGGGCGTTGGCAAAGCCTAAGTCTGTCACCGCTGCCAGGGAGCAGTCCCCCTTGCCGAGGGCGCCGCCCAGTTCTTCCTTGGTGAAGGGCAGCTCCAGCAGCAGGCAGCTGCGCCCGGCAGTATAGCTCTCGGCGCGTTTGCGGGCGTTCGGCGAAGCGTCCGACGCGAGCAGAAGGAGCTTTCCCTTCCCGCCGCACACGGCCTCGCCGCTGCTGCTCTCCCCGGGCTCGAGTGCTCGCGCTTTCCGCATCAGGCCGAGGAATTTGAGCGTTTTTTCTCTCATTCGCCACGCTCCATCTGCGCGTTCAGCGCCTCATAGACCTCCTGCGGGATCTGGCAGGAGAAGGCGCGCTCCAGCGCCCTGGCCTTCACGGCTTTTTTCAGGCACTGGGCGTTGGGGCACACATAAGCGCCGCGGCCGTTGGCCTTACCCTTGAAGTCCAGGCTGATCGCCCCCTCGGGGGAGCGCACCACGCGAATCAGCTCGCGTTTGGGCTTCATCTCGCGGCAGCCCAGGCACTGCCGCAGGGGGATCTTTTTTTGCATACCCGAACCACCTTTCTGAAAACTGAAAACTGAATTCTGAAAACTGCTTACGCTTCGCTTTCGGGTTTTATATCAATCTTAAAGCCGGTGAGCTTGGCGGCGAGGCGGGCGTTCTGCCCTTCCTTGCCGATGGCGAGGGAGAGCTGGCTGTCCGGCACGATGACGCGGCAGCTCTTGCCGTCTTCGAGCATGGTGACGCTCACCACCTCGGAGGGGGAGAGCGCCGCGGCGATGTACTCCTCGGGGTTTTCGGAGTAGTTGACAATGTCGATTTTCTCACCGCCGAGCTCGCTGACGATGGCGGCAACCCGTCCGCCGCGCGGACCGACGCAGGAGCCGATGGCGTCAACGTTGGGGTCTGCCGACCAAACGGCCATCTTGGTGCGGCTGCCGGCCTCGCGGGCAATGGACTTGATCTCCACGGTGCCGTCGAAGATTTCAGGCACCTCCAGCTCGAACAGGCGCTTGACCAGACCCGGATGGGTGCGGGAGATGATTACCTGGGGGCCGCGGGTGGAGTTGCGTACCTCGACGACATAGACCTTGACGCGGTCGCCCTCACTGAGGTTTTCGCCCTTGATGCACTCGTTGGGGCTGAGCATGGCCTCAGTATACTCGCTGTTGGAGGAGATGCGGATGGATACCGCGCCGTTTCTGGGCTCGATATGGCTCACAACACCGGTGAGGATTTCATGCTCCTTGGAGGTAAACTCCTCATAGACCAGGCCGCGCTCGGCCTCGCGGATGCCCTGGATGATGACCTGCTTTGCCGACTGGGCGGCAATGCGGCCGAACTTTTTGGTCTCCACCGGGATGGGAACAAGGTCGCCAAGCTTGGCGCGGCGGCTGTATTTCTTCGCGGCCTCGAGATTGATCTCGTGGCTGGGATCCGCCACCTCGTCCACGACGGTTTTCATCACGTTCATCTCGATGCGTTTTTTGTCCTCGTCGAGAATGACCTCCACGTTGTCCTCGCACTCGGGGTTGTCGCGGCGGAAGGCCGTCAGCATGGCCTGACGGATTTTGTCGTACATATAATTGCGGGAGATTCCCTTTTCCTTCTCAATGTCCTCGATGGCTTCAAAAAATTCTGCGTTCATGCTGATTCTCTCTCCTGTTCAAAATGAAACGTGCAGATGCACTTTTGCGACCTGCGCTTTTTCAAATGTCAGCGTCTCGCCGGCAACGGCGATGCTCACGCTTCCGTCGGCATAGCCGCTGAGAATGCCGACGAAGCTCTTCTTGCCCTCCAGCGGGCGGTAGAGCCGCACTTCCACCTCGTGCCCCATAAACTGCGCAAAGTCCGAGGGGCGCCTGAGCTCCCGCTCGGCCCCGGCGGAGCCGACCTCGAACACATAGCTTTCGGGGATCGGGTCTTCCTCGTCGAGGATGGGGTCGAGCCTGCGGCTGATGCGCTCGCAGTCGTCGATGCCGACGCCGCCCTCCTTATCAATAAACACGCGCAGATACCAGGTACCGGCCTCACGGACGTACTCCACGTCCCACAGGCTGCAGCCCTCTTCCTCCACCACCGGACGCACCAGGGCGGAGACCTTGTCGGTGAGCTTGCTCATTTATCCACCTCAATTGTTCACCAAAAAGGAGTGGGTCTTGCAACCCACTCCATGGAATACGAATCTTACCTTGATATTATACCACCGCATCTTGTATAATGCAAGCTTTTTTTGCGGCGGAACGGGGGAATTTTGCGGCTGCCGCGTTTTTCGACGCGCAGGAGGAGACTCTTGCCGTCCCTGCGGCGCGCTTGATTCTAAAAACCGTGGCGACCATTTGCACCGGGACTCGTAGGGACGAGCATCGCTCGTCCGTGGACCTGCAGGAGGGAAACGGCGGACGACCAATGGTCGTCCCTACGGCACGGCTCTTTCCGAGATTCCGAGCAAAAACGCTGTCAGGCGAGGCGCTCCCCGCAGAGCATACTTTGTGTATGGTCAAGGGGAGCAACGAAGCATGACGGCGTTTTTGCCGGAAGATCAGTACTGGAAGTCGGGGACATAGTGCTTATAAAACTCCTCGTAGCAGATGCCCTGCTCCATGATGAAGGTGGCGGCCTCCACGCCTACATAGCGGTAGTGCCACGGCTCGTCCCAACCGGTGAGCAGGAGCTTGCGGGTGGGGTAGCGCTTGATGAAGCCGTACTTGGCGCAGATGGAGTCGAGGTACTCGTAGAACTTCTGGTTCATGTTCTCATATACGAGCGGGGAGCTGTAGTGCCGGTCGTAGAGATCGACTGCAAGCCCCAGCTGGTGCTCGGAGGCGCCGGGCTCCATGGTGATCTTCTTGGCCTTCTCCACCGCCTCCTGATACTCGGGCAGCAGCCAGATCTCCTTGCCCTCGATGCCCATGTTCACCGCAAGGCTGTAGGCCATGCCGTCAAAGAGCTGCTTCTGATAGGAGTAAGACCGGTAGGCGCTGCCGATGTAGACGCCGAAGCCGTTGTCGCGCAGATCCTGCAGCATGGCCTCCAGATAGGGAAGCGCCGCCGATTCAAACATCATGTGGTACTGGCTGCCGGAAATCTCGGTCACATCCGGCGTATAGCTGGAGGAGAGAAGGTGCGAGGGGTCAGAGTTGATGAGGGAGTACTGACCCAGGGTGATGTCGATATCCGGCCAAATGTCCTCGGTGGGCTCCGGCGTGGGGGTTGCGTTGAGCGCAGTGAAATTCACGCTGTCGCTGTGAATAATGCCGCCGTCCACGCCGCCGACGATCACTTCGGTCTTGGTCTCGGCACGGGAGCGTACCACCGTGTACAGCACCAGGCACAGCACCGCCATCAATAAAATCCAGGTAACACGTTTACGATACAAGAGGAAGCCACCTCCGATGCTTGCTAAAACGCCGATCAAATCGCGAGCGGCGAGAAAAACGACTTGCGATCCATCATAACGGCGCTTGTGCCGTTATTCTTGTGCCGTCATGATACCATAGACGCAGCGCGGATATGGTATCATTTGTCATGTTTTTCGGTTGCCGCGCGAGCGGCGAGAAAAACGACTTGAAATCTATCATAACGGCGCTTGTGCCGTCATGATACCATAGACGCAGCGCGGATATGGTATCATTTGTCATGTTTTTCGGTTGCCGCGTCAGCGGCGAGAAAAACGACTCAGATCATATAATAACGGCGCTTGTGCCGTTATTATAGCATGGGCGGAAACAATGCGCAAGTTTGACGCTGCGGGTTTTGCTTCTTGCCGCGCTCTAAAAAGGCTTCAAGCCGTCGGATAGAAGATCATATTCATATCCGCCTGACCGGTGATGCCGGGAACGGTTTCGGTGAAGCTGTACTGCCACATATCCACCTCATAATAAAAGCTGGGATAGCCCATCTCGGGCAGCGCAAACCACCATTCGTAATCCCGCATGCGGGAGAGGTCATAGCCGTAATAGCCCAGGTGACGGTTGAAATACAGACCCGGCGTATAGCCGGCGCGACGGATCGTCTCACAGAAGGCGACAGCGCAGTCGGAGAGCGTGGCGGCGTTCCAGGTGTTGGTGCGGGCATCCTCCGCGCCGTCTACCTTCTCCCAATCAAACACCACGGGCAGCGTCACGTCGTAGCCGTCGAGTCGGTCAAGGACGAAGCGCGCCTCCTCCATGGCCTCCTGTACGTTCATGGCCTGGGAAAAGAAGTAGACTCCCACCTTGAGCCCGCTTTCCAGAGCGCCGTCCATATTGCGCTTGAACCAGGGGTCTTCAAACAGTCCGCCCTCCGTCCAGCCGCGGCGACCCACGCGGATCATGGCAAAGTCAATGCCGGCGGCCTTGACCTGCGCCCAATCCACCTCGTGCTGGTGCTCGGACACGTCTACGCCCCGGAGCGTGGTATACTTGCTGCCGAGATATGTCAGGTGCCCGTTTATCTCTACGAAATCGTCCCGCGTCAGGGTGGCGGCGGGAATGCCCTCCAGCGGCGTCATCCATACCCAGTCGAAGCCGTCATAGAGGTAGACCTGCCCGGCGTGGGGATCGGTCGGCTCCTCGGCCTTTTTTGGGAAAACCTGCCGCGCAATCAGCGCTACCACGCCTGCCAGCGCCAGCACCAGCACCACAAGCCAAACCCGATAACGTACCGCAGTTTTCATCGAAAGCCTCTCAAGCATAGAATTTCGACAGAATTGTAGCATATCAGC
>CAJOCV010000067.1:0-9313 GCA_905233785.1 uncultured Oscillospiraceae bacterium | reverse complement strand
TCAAGTGAATATGGGGGAATTCCCGAGTGGCCAAAGGGGACAGACTGTAAATCTGCTGGCAATGCCTTCGGTGGTTCGAATCCACCTTCCCCCACCAAATCCTCACCTGAAAAGGTGAGGATTTTCTTATATTTTCCGCTTATTTGGTCATATCTTGCTTGAAAAAGTGACCAATATAAACGATCCTTTTCGTTTGACCCTTATTCTGACCCTTTAAGAATGGGAAAAGAATGGTTTGAATTGGCATGAATTGGACGCTTTAGCACGAAGCGGAACGCAAGGTCTGGATATACTGCTCCATGCGATTGGCGCTCTCCCGTTTCATGCCGGGCGTGGAGTGCGCGTAGGTGCTGAGCGTGAAGGACGCGGTGGCATGCCCCAGGTTTTCCTGCACGGTCTTGATGTCGTCCCCGGCGCGGAGGCTGCTGACAGCGTAGGTGTGACGGAGATCGTGGAACCGAAGGCCCTCCAACCCGATCTTCTTCATAATGCGCTTAAAGTTCATGTACAAGGTCTTGTTATTCATGAAGCGTCCAAGCTCATTGGTGAAAACCAGATTGTCGGCGTTATTCCATGCTTCTCCTGCTGCCGCAGCCCAAATATCCTGTTGATGCTTCTGGCGGCGGAGGGCTTCCATAACATCCGACGCAGCAGTAAGTGTGCGGATTTTATCGTTCTTCAGACTGGAAAACCGGAATTCGGTGTCGCCTTTGACTCGGTTGTGCTGCTTATTAATCAGGATCGTGTTGTGATCGAAGTCCACACAGTCCCAGGTCAGACCGAGTACCTCCCCTTGACGCATGCCGGTAAAGGCGGTGACAAACAAAACCAGTTCATAGGGATCTCCTTTGATCGCCTCCAGAAAGGCCATCATGCTGTCGTCAGCAACGGTATTGATTTTCGCTTTTTCCACGCGCGGCAGGATCACAGCGTCAAGAGGGTTCGTTCGCAGGTAATCCAACTTCTTTGCCTGCTCCATCGCCCGATGAAATACACCGTGGATGTTCTTGACTGACTTGGGGGAAAGCTGCCTCTCCCGAAGAAGATCATTGTAAAGCCACTGAACCATATGAGGGGCAAGCTGTGTAAGCATGACTTCGCCAAGCTGGGGCTTCAAATGCACCCGGACATGCTCTTCATAGGCGCTATAGGTCGCTGGCTTGACATTTCCGGTATAATCCTTTAGCCAGATGTCCAGCCAGGTGCCAACTTTCAAGCTGGTCGGTTCAATGTAGATGCCTTCGTCCAGTTCAGCCGTGATCTGCGTGAGCTTTTGGCGGACTTCCTTTTGAGAAGAGCCGTAAACGGATTTCTGGATCTGCTTGCCGGTCTTGGGATCGAAGCCTAACGAGTAGCGCCCCTCCCAGCGCCCATCCGGGCGTTTGCGGATCGTGCCCGCGCCTTTTGCGTTTTTCGTTGTTTTCTTATTTGCCAATGATACCTCACTTTCCCAGTGTAGAACCTGTACCTGTTCCATCCAAGTTCCATTCTGATTATATCACTTTAGCACTTTAAATCAAGTGTTCCTTATACCCTCCTGCCGAAGAAAACCGGCAGGAGGGCTTTTCCATGACGATGATGACGGTTATGACGGTTTTTCAGGGGGCGGCGTCGGCGTCCAAAATATCGTCATGATCGTCATAACCGTCATGCCGCAATTCGGAGAGGCAGATGATCCGGGCGTCCATGCTTCGGCTCGTCCGGTAATCCACACCGTAGTTCTGTTCCAGCCTGGACGCGGAAGCGTTCGGACGCCGAGCAAGGATGTTCGGCTTGGTGTCGGGGTCAAGATAGTCTCGCAGCAGCTCCAGCAGCTCCGAGGCTGTGCCCTGCCATTCATGGCGCTCAGCTAGAAAGGCTTGCACGGCCTCCAAAAACCGGTCGCGCGGGCTGGGCTCGTCCTTGCCGTAGCCGACGAAATCCCAATGCTTCGTCTGCTCATTGAAGCGCAGCCGGAGCTGGAGATCCGCCATCTCGCGTCCGGTCACGTCCAGCGTGGCCTCCGGCGACAGGCGGGAGGGCTTTTGCAGCACGAGCGCGCCGTCGGCGCAGCCGAGCAGGCCGGTCGTGCCGGAGATCATGTTGAAGGCATCACCGGACTCCTCCTTGCGGGTATGGTGTACCAGCAGGACCGTGATGTTGAAGGCGTCCGCGATGTTTTTCAGCGCGGTCATGACTTCGTAATCCCCGGCGTAGCTGTACTTCTCGGCTTTTACCGGGCGGATGCGCTACAGCGTGTCGATGATCACAAAGCCCACGTCCGGGTGCTCCATGAGAAAACCCGTGAGCTGCTCCTCGAAGCCGCCGCCCAAAAGCTCCGACTCCGTGGCAATGTGCAGCGCGCCGGTCTCGCCGCCGGTCACGTCGTTCAGCCGCTGTTGGATGCGCTGTTGGGTATCTTCGAGACTGACATAGAGCACGGCGCAGGGAGCCGTTTTCAGCTCCCAGACCGGCAGCCCTTTACTGATACAGTCAGCGAGCCAGAGCACCAGCCAGCTCTTGCCGATCTTGCTCGCGCCGGCGAGGAGATACACGCCCTTGCCCAGCAGCTTCTCGATCAGAAAGCCGGTGGGCCTGAACTCCATATCCATCAGGGCGCCGGCCTCCACGGTGTTCAGCTCATGAAGCTTCAGGCCGAGAACGCTGTGAATGTACCGAAGCGCTTCGTCTTCGCTCAGCTCCGGGTGGAGCGTCATGGCAAAGTCCAGCGTGTCGCCGGTGACATTGCAGCGGATACAGCGCCAACAGCTGTCCCCCTGCAGCCAGGCAATGTGACCGCAGCGGGGACAGTCGAACGACGTGCCGCTGATTTCCACACCCTCCGCTTCAATGTATTTCTTCAGCATGGGGCGCAGCTTTTCCCGAAGATCCTCTATCATACCCGCACCTCCGGCTGCGCGTTGGCATCGATCCAGCGGATCAGTCGATCCTTGGGAACGAGCATCCGCTTGCCGATGTGAAGCGTGGGAAAGCCTTCGCTGCGCATGAGGTTGTACGCGTTGGACCGGGAGATGCCGAGCACGGCAGCGACCTGATCGGCCTTCAGCGTGATCGGCAGCTGGTCGAAAGAAGTAACGGATGAATTCATGGCACCATCTCCTTTGTTTTTCTGCAAGTCATACTAGTTCTCCATAAAACGGTTGAAAACCGTTTTATAGCGCCAACGGCGCGTCGAGAACTGCATGAGACGAGTTTTGTACTCTTGGAGTACAAAACTGGCAGCGCGTTTATACGCGATGCCTTTTCATTAAAATGAACGATTTTAATGAAAAACAGTATCAGCGTTTCCTCCATTCAATGTTGTACCCCAACACGTCAGCCAGCTCCACAACCTCGCGGTAGCGGATGGAATCCCGTTGGAGCTTGGCCGACAGGTTGGATACGCTCCGGTTCCAGCCGTAATCGTCGTGCAGGCGCTCCAGCAGCTCCTCCATCGTGAAGCCCTCTCGCACGATCCTGGACTTGATCTCGTTTCTGGTATTCGTTTTCAAAAAACTCCTCCTTTGGATTTAAATTCTTTTTCTACATGTGTTACCCGTTCAAGCAGGGCTGCTCTTTGCGGTTCCGCGTGATTTGCCATGATTCCGAACAAACGCACACGCTCCGGCGCAATTTCTTCACCCTTTCCACCGGCGCGTTTTCGGAAAGGATCGCCATGCTTCGGCGCAGTTTTTCCCTGTTTCGGAAACAAGCTCTTTTTTCCGGCGGCCCCCATGCCCTGATATTACCCGGATGCTTTTGTCGCTTCGCCGGTTGGTTCCTGTCCGAGGTTCGCTCCGACGTATTCACGCTCGATCGCTGGCCAGGCGATGTCATGGCGGTCGTATCGTGCCGACAGCGGCTATTCAATTGTTGAAGATGATCTCTGCGTGAATCATCTTTTCGACCTCCTTCACTAAGCACAGTGGCATACGTTGTTTATATGAGGTGCTTTTCTGTAAACTTTTTGTGAACGGGCCAAAAGGCTAGCGATATCAACGAAAAAATTTTTCATTTATCTTTCTTCGGATTGCGGATTTTGGGTGAATCTGATATGATTTCAAAAAAGGTCAACTTTCGATAGGATGATTGCTATGAAGTTTCATCGAAGCAGAGAAATGAAACTTTTCAACGCGACATGGGACAGGATCATTCACAGCTCCGCCCGGCCGGGCGAGCTCCAGTCCGTCAAGCTCTGCGGCCCGAGGGGCAGCGGAAAAAAATTTTTCGTGCAGGAGCTTGCCCGGACGCAGAGATGCATAACCTACATGAGCTTTGCGGGGATGGGCGCGGAGGACGCTTTGCGGAAATTTGCAAAGCTCTATCTGCCGGAAGATGCCTCCGTTACAAACTGGACAGAAGCTGCCAAAGCGTTCACTACGCTGCGGCATCACCGACGGACGCTGCTTGTTTTTGAGGACGAGGCGGAAGAAGGGCAGCAGGAATGCAAAAAGGCCTTCCTGCCCTATACGCGGCAGAAAGGCCTCTTCCGTATTTGTGAAATCAGGCAGAGTGTCTCTCGCAAAGAAGAATTCTGTGTTCCGATTCCGTTTTTCACAATTGCCGATTTTTGCAAAAACCTGTCCGGAAGCCGGGCGGATATCATGCGGCTCCATGAGGACTTTGGAAAATGATTTGCACTTAAAAAATTCTCTTAATTCTCGAATTATTCACTATTCCGTGTGAAATCGACACTAATTGTTCACTGAACTCTTGCGTTTGGATTAGGTGGAAGCACTGTAAATCTACGTAAATCTCCATATTTCTACTTCGTTTTTTGGTAGATTTTTGGTGCGGGCTGATGAATGAAGCCCATTATCCGTTCAATGCTTTTCTGAAAGCATGCTCCACATAATCATAGTCGGCGTGAGTGTATACATTCAGAGTAATATCCGGTTTGCTGTGGCCCATGACATATTGCAAAGACTTTGGATCAAGTTCACGCTGAGCCATCCTGGTGCAGAATGTGTGCCGAAGGACATGCGGTGTTACAGTGGGCATATGACCGTCGCAAAGCTTTCGATATTTCTTTTGCATATTACGCATATAGTTCTGGCAATGCATAGCCACCTTTGGTCTCCCGTCTTTATCAAGAAAGATAAATCCGTTCACACCGTCAATCATCATCTCGACCTGGGGCTTGGCCCGGTGTGAAAGAGCGTGACGAAAGGCCTCATATGCGCTGTCTGACAAGGGAACCGTGCGGACGCCGCTGTTTGACTTCGGCGTTGTAATGAAGTATCAATGACAATTACGACACCCTCAATCCCAACAGCGTTGACTATGGCTTTTTCACGTTGCATCTTGACACCATTCTTGATGAGATATGAGTTGTTCTATATCACTGTGCGTGATATAATACATTCCACAAAGCCGACAGGAGGAAGTGCAGCTAAGACGATGAATATCAGTACGCTTGCCGTGCTCTTCTTACTGCTGTTTCTCTTGCTTGGCCTGGGGTTTGCTTTGGTGATCGACCCATATATCCAGCGGAGACAGCGACTGATCATGCTCATCATCGCAGCGTTGAGCCTCAGTCTGATCGGGCAGAATCTGGGGGAAAACGAACTGCTCGTTCACCACTCCAACCTGGCGCTGAAAAATATCCTGTCCGCCTACGGTTATTCTGTGCGGCCTGTGATTCTGATCCTCTTCCTCTATATCATCCGTCCGGAAGGGAAAAAGTGGGTCCATGAAAAATACTGGGATTTGGTCTGATCTCCAACGAGATTATCATAAAAACACGGTTTGATAAGATGAAACACAACAAGATACAGACCCCGCGCCTGTATGAGCTGGATCTTTTGAAGGCGCTGGCGATCGTCAGCATGATCCTCTGTCACTGCGCCATCCGGCTGGGGCAGCATTGGCCCGGGTTTGAGCAGGACGTTTGTTATCTGATCGGGGATATCGTCTTCGGGGACTATCTGGCCGTGGCCCACGCCTTCATGTTCGCCATGGGCGTCACGGTCAACTACTCGAAGAAGAACAGCCCCGGCGGGCTTTTTCGCCGGGGCGTCCGGCTCTACGTGCTTGGCTTCGTCCTCAACTTCTTTCGGTACGGGATCTACGCGCTGGCCGACGGGCTCCTATCGGGTACGTTCATGGAGGATACTGTCTATGCGCTCATCGTGCAGGACATCCTCCATTTCGCGGGCCTGGCGCTGATGGCCACGGGACTGTTCAAGCGCCTGCGGCTGAAAGAAGTACATATCCTTCTCATCGGCATACTCCTGTCTGCGCTGGGCGGGCCGCTGGCCTTCGTATGTCAGGGCAGTCCTGTTGCCGATTATTTCCTCGGACACTTCCTCGTGACGACGGAGGAAAGCTCCTGCTTTGCGTTTTTCAACTGGTACGTCTTCGTCGCGTTCGGGATGTGGTTCGGCACGGTCCTCCGAAGAACGGAGGATCCGGATCGCTTCTACGGTCGGCTGCTGCGCATCGCTTGCCCGGTCACGGCGGTCTATCTCGTGCTGACGGGCGTTCTCGGACCGCTCTTTCTGACAAAGAACGGCTGGTATTATGCGGCGAGCCTGCCGGAGGCGGCGGGGCTTCTGTCCATCGATCTGACGCTCTTGGGCGCGTTCCACTTTCTGCTGAAAAGGGTCGACGTTTCCCGCCTTTCCGTGTTCATCACCATGAGCCGGAACGTCAAACAGATCTATTGCATCCACTGGTGCATTCTCGGCTTCATCGACAGCATATTCTGCTACCTGCTGGAGATCACGTTCTCATGGCCGACCATATACGGCATAGGCGCTGCATTGATCGTTCTGTCCGACTGGCTTGCAAAACAATGGGCAGATCGAAAAAAGATCCCTGACGTGGCATAGAAGGGAGAAACATACATGGATACAAAAGGCATCATTCTGTGGGTCGGTTTTGCTGTCATCTGCGCTGTCATTTATTTTCTGTCACGCCGGATGAAAAAGCAGATCGAAGAAAACGGGATCGAGACCACCGGCGTGATCTCCCGCATCGAGGACGAGGGCGGGCCGGATGAAATCGACCTCCATTACTATGCACGCTACCGCACGGAGGACGGAGAAGAGATCGAGGGCGTCCTCTCGAACCCCAGGTCAGACCTTGAAGTGGGCCAGCAGGTCCGCCTCAAATACCATCCGAAGCACAAGGCCAATGCCAGACTGATTGGATAAACAGGAAAACAGATCAATATGAGGAAAAAAACTGTGATGGCTGTTCCTGCATCCGGATTCTGGGCCGTGATCACCGTCTGCGTTCTCGGGATCGTGACAGGATCTTTCTGCGATTTTCAAATCAACGAGGCACTGGCAAACAAGACAGAAATCGGAGCCCTTTTCGCCACCTATGGCTCCTACTTTTCCTACTGTCTCTATCCGGCTGCGGGAGCCTGCCTCTTTGTCGGACTGAAGAAGAAAGGGAAACAATATCGCCTGCTGGCATGGGTTTTGCTGCTGCTCTCCTGCTTCATGGCCGTCTATTACTCCAACAGTTACAACGGGAAAGCCGTTCGGGCACTGTTCGGATATGAAGCGGGCGTAAGCTCGCCGGTTCTTTCCGTAGCAAGCTGGCTGTTCTGGGGCGTTTTATACGCCTGGGTCCCGCTTGTGGTGATAAAGCTGCTGGATGACAGCGACCCCAACAAGCTGATTGCTGTGGGAGCGGCCATTCTGATTGCAGGGATTGCTTCGGACAATGTGAACCTGTGGTTCAAACAGGTGGCGTCCCGCCCAAGGTACAAATATCTCATCACACTGGAGGACCCGGACTCGGAATTCCGGAACTGGTGGCAGATGATCCCGAATCTTGCGGGCAGCGACGACAATTTCAAAAGCTGGCCCAGCGGGAATATGACGATCGCCAGCATGATGTTTTCGCTTCCGATGCTGACAGATGTGTGGAAGCGCCGCAGCGAGCGGAAAAACCGGATCGCATTCGGCTTTGCCTGCGCGCTCGTGCTGCTGTACGGGTATAACCGCATCCATATGACGAATCATTTTTTGTCGGACGTCTGCTTCGGAACGCTGATCACCTACCTGATCTATTCTGCGATCAGTACCGCTTTTCTGCGCGCGTCGGAACAGATGAAACGATGAGGAGGCGCAGTTTTTGAAAAAAGAATCGTTGTGCTCCTTCTCTGCCTCGCCCTGCTGCTGAGCTTGACAGCCTGCGGCGGAAAGCCGGTTGAGATGATCCCGTATTGGGAATCGGATTCTCCGGCCATGGCTTCCCTTGTCGCCTATGTCGCTGCTGTCAGCGATGAAAAAAGCCCAAGCTTCGTGCCGGAAGAAGAGAGGATCGCCGTGTTCGACATGGACGGCACTCTGTATGGAGAGCTGTTTCCCACCTATTTTGACGAGTGTCTCCTGCTGCATCAGCTGCTGCATGACGAAAGCTACGAGGCGTCCCCGGAGGACAGAGCCTGGGCGCAGTTGGCGGAAACTGCGCTACTCTGCGACGATACCGAGCGGGATTACGGCGATCCGGAGGCAGCGGCTTCCTTCGCGGAGACTTGCCGCACGTTGGGGTTTGAAACGGTATCCATGCGCGACGAGTTTCAAACGATCAACAAGGCCGACGCCGTAAAGACGGCTCTTCAATCGAAACAAGCGGCGTAATGAAATGGAATAGGCCTTCCTGCCGATGAAGGAGCAGGAGATTGATATAGACATGTAAAAGGAGAAGGTGAAAATGAAAAAGACAATTTGTGTACTGCTGGCTGCTGTCATGCTGTTTGCGCTGTGCGCGTGCGGTGCGAAACCGGAAGCGCCTGCGCAGGAGACGCCCGCCCCCGGCGAGCCGGAAAACAGGGAGTGGACGCGCGCGGGCTATTTCACGGATGAAAATGAAAATATGCTCTCCGTCACCTGGATGGAGGATATCGACGAGCCGGGCTGGTACGTCGGTCTGATGGTCGGAGAGATCATGGGCGGCAGCACGCTCCCGCAGGAAAACGGCACGCTGCACGGCAATCTGAACGCCTGGGACGAGACTGCCGAGCCCTTGATCGTCGCCGTGTCCGAGGAGGGCGAGGACGGCCTGCTGCTCAGCTTTGAGGGCGGCGAGAGCTATCACTTCAAACCCTACGACATGCCGAAGGCCACGATCGTCGTTACCGTCAACACGGAGGGCTGGGGCAATATCGACTACGCCGAGGGTGACCAGGCTCCGGAGATCGACACCGAGTATCCCATGCAGTCTGCGTATATCGGTCTGGCCGAGCCCAAAACGCACACCTTCGTCGCCTGGCCGCAGGCAGGCAGCATGTTCGTAAAATGGACAAAGAACGGCGAGGACTTCTCCACCGAGCCGGTCATCACCGTACTGTTGGACGAGAGCGCGGAATTCGTCG
>CAJOCV010000066.1:13511-16981 GCA_905233785.1 uncultured Oscillospiraceae bacterium | reverse complement strand
GATCGAACTTTACGGGAACAATGAAGAACTGAAAGTGTATTCTGATCGAGAAGAGCTGTTTATTCGCAGGAATTTTATGATTGAGAACGCAATCAAGGTGATCAGGATGGACTTTGTTAATTGATGGATAGAAAAAAGACGGAAGCTTCAAAATCGTAACTGATATTCAGCCGCCAATGTCAGCAAGTCAAGATGTATAAACAGGGGCAGTACGGGAAAAGAAGAATGCAAATCAAGCGACAGATAAGACGCGATGAGTATCTGAACTGACCGTCAACAGTCTAACAAACAGCAATTTACCAGTAAATACACAAGCAAAAAATGACTTTTTGCATGGCTTTGCATATCCTTTAGGCGAGGAGGCGAGACTATTGTCCCGAATGGATTGCTTAGCCATTCAGACATTAAAAGTCAAGCATAAAAATCGACCCCGGTGAGACTCCATCAGGAGACCACCGGGGTCGTGTGCGTTCAAAAAACTCAGTGTTCAAGCGGGTTTCATTCGTATGGTATCGCTCCACGTCCCACTGGATCGGCTCCATGCCGAGCTCGCGGACAGACTGGATCACGTGGTCGTCGTATTCGCCGTAGGGACAGCGAAAGAGTGTCGGGCGCACGCCGGTGATGGCCTCGATCTTGTCGTTGCAGGCTGAAATATCCGACTTGATCTGTTCGCTTGTGAGCTGGGAGAAGTGGGCGTGGTTGGAAGAGTGGTTCATGACCTCGTTTCCCGCGTCACTGAGCGCTTTGACGGATTCGGGGTATTTCTCTACCCAGTCGCCTACCACGAAAAAGGTGGCGTGGGTCTTGTATTTCTCAAGTGTGTCGATTAGCGCCTGCGTGTCCTCGTTGCCCCAGGCGGCGTCAAAGGAAATGGCTACGACTTTATCCTGGCGCTGCACGGAATAGACCGGAAGCTGCCTGCTCGAGGCGGAGACGCCGACAAGCACCGGGGTGTTGACTACCCAAAAAATCAGCGCCACGGCGAAAATCAGCATCAGCGCGGAGAGCACTCTTTTGTGCTTGTTGAAAATGTTTTTGACTTCCTGCATGACAATCACTCCTTCTGGTCATTGCGAAGGGAGTCGAACACTTTCCACCCGCGAGCGTCCCTTTTCGAAGCGTTTTGTCCCTTTTCCTTTACGGGGCGTCAGCCCAACGGCATCGAAAGGAACAGAAAGCCCGCGAAAATTGGCAGCTCAGAGGTGCTTTGCAGTTTTAACGGAGTGGATTCTCACCGAAACAAGAAAAACACCGCAGGAAATCCTTGCGTATTTTCAAGACGCAGAGTCGGCAGAAATTTGCCCGTTAGCACCGGCAAGGGTTCAAACCCCTTCAACCTCAGTAAACGCTGATGAAATCGCCTGCGGGGTCTCCCGGAAAAATTACGCTCAGATTTCGTCACTTTTTCTTGCAATACACAAAGGATTCCTGCAAAAAGCGCCTCATCGTGCCCTGCGCCCAAATTTTCCGGGATTTGCTCTTGCCGATTTCATCATCGTTTACCTAATCCTATGAGCCGAAGGAGTGGTTTATGGGTCAAATCTTCCGCGGCTTCAGCACAGGCGCTTTACGCAAGCTCCCTGTACATTGCCGGGGCGCTGGCCTTGTTGGCGATCTCTTGGATCTCCGTCACTTCCACCTTGAGCGTTCCCTTGCCGAAGGCGATCTCAATCACGTCCCCCACCTTGACCTGGTAGCTGGCCTTGACCTGCCGACCGTTGACGGAGACACGCTCACCGTCACAGGCCTCGTTCGCCACACTCCTGCGCTTAATGAGGCGCGAGACCTTCAAATACTTGTCCAATCGCATTTACATCACCTCTTTGAAAACAGTATAAGGAGAACGGCGACCGCTGTCAACAAGGGAATCGCGGGCGCGAAGCCAAGCCCGCGATTGCGCGAAGGCCGCAGAATGCGCCGACGCGTACAAATAACGCGGATGCCGCCGTTATGAAAGGAGCAGAAGCCCTCGTTTATATCAATTCCCCGATCAGGCGGTCGCTTTCCACGCCGGTGATGCGTACCTTCCGCACTTCGCCGCGCAGATCGTGCTCCGCTACCTTTACAAGCTGGTAGGTATCGCTGTGGCCGAGGCTGCCGCCCTCCGAGGTTTCAAACAGCACGGGCAGCGTCTCGCCCACGCTTTGCTCCAAAAACGCGCGGTGCATCTTTGCCGCGACCGCCTGCGCCTCATGCGCGCGGCGCGCCTTGAGGGCGTTCGGGCACTGCTCGGGCAGCTTGTCCGCGGGCGTGCCGGGGCGGCGGGAGTAAGGGAAAATGTGCATGTCCGCGAAAGCGCAGCGTTCGATAAAACGCAGCGTCTCGGCCTGGTCCGCGTCCGTCTCGCCGGGAAAGCCGGTGATGAGATCGGTGGTGAGGGCGCAGCCGGGAAAATACGAGCGCAGCCGCTCGGTCACGGCGAAAAAAGCCGCCGTGTCGTATTTGCGGTTCATGGCCTTGAGCGTGCGGTCACAGCCGGACTGGAGCGAGAGGTGGAAATGGCGGCAGAGCTTGCCTGTCGCCTTCACGCGGCGGCAGAAATCCTCGGTGATAACCGTCGGTTCCAGCGAACCGAGGCGAATGCGCATATCCCCCGCGTTCGCGGCCACGACCTCGATCACGTCCGCAAGGCCGGGCTTTCCGGGCAGATCCACGCCGTAGGAGGCCACCTCGATCCCGGTCAGAACGATTTCCCGGTAGCCCTCATCCCGGATGCGCCGGGTTTCCCGCGCCGCATCCTCCAGCGGCAGACTGCGCAGCCGCCCGCGCGTGTAGGGGATGATGCAGTAGGAGCAGAAGTTTACGCAGCCGTCCTGAATTTTCAGCATCGCCCGCGTCCGCCCGGCGACAGCGCCGGCGGGAAGAAGTTCAAAATCGCGCCGCCGGAAGGGCGCGTCGATTTCCCGGCTGTCTTCGCCGTTTTCGGCGGCCTTCTCCACCGCGCGCACGAAGCCCGCGCGGTCATTGGTGCCGAAGATGACGTTTGCGCCGATTTCCGCGCTCTCCTCGGGGCTTAACTGGGAATAGCAGCCCGAGACCGCCACCACCGCGCCGGGGTTTTCATCGCGCAGGCGGCGGATGGCCTGGCGCGATTTGCGCCCGGATTCGGCGGTCACGGCGCAGGTGTTCACGATCACGGCGTCCGCGAGCTCCCCGGGAGCGGCCGGTTCATGCCCGTCCGCCTGGAGCATCGCCTCCATCGCCTGCGTCTCATACTGGTTGACCTTGCAGCCAAGAGTGGTTATAATGTACTTCATACTTTATAAAATCTCCGATTTTATAGTGGCCGTGTAGGGGCGACCCTTGCGGTCGCCCGATGGCCGTGTAGGGGCGACCCTTGCGGTCGCCCGGTGGCCATTTAAGAGTGAAGAATGAAGAATCGTTATGGTGTCGCTTCGCGACTTATTATCATTCGTCCCCGAAGGGGACACCGCAACTTTTCACTAACGATTTAAGATAGAAAGGCA
>CAJOCV010000066.1:0-13488 GCA_905233785.1 uncultured Oscillospiraceae bacterium | reverse complement strand
GTCTGCCCCGAGGCGGCGGAGGCAGCGGTCAAAGCGATGACCGAAATCTACGGAAACCCCAGCTCCACCCACACCTTGGGCAGGGAGGCCAAAAAGCTGCTGGATCAAAGCCGCAGGCAGGTCGCGGACGCGCTCGGCTGCAAGACGCAGGAGCTTGTGTTTACCTCCTGCGGCTCAGAGAGCGACAACTGGGCGCTGCTCTCCGGCGCGGAGGCCATGAAGCGCAAGGGCAGACACATCATCAGTTCCGCCGTGGAGCATGACGCGATCCGCAAAAGCCTCGAGGAACTGGAAGCGCGCGGCTTTGAGGTCACGCGGCTCCAGCCCGACCACAGCGGCGCCATCCCGGTCGAGCGTGTGGCGGCGGCCTTGCGGGCGGACACGGTGCTCGTGTCGCTGATGCTCGTCAACAACGAGACCGGCGCGGTCACGGACATCGCGGGCGTATCGAAGCTCCTGCGGGAGCAGGGCTCTCCCGCGCTGCTGCATACCGACGCGGTGCAGGCTTTCCTCAAAGTCCCCTTCACGCCGAAGAGCCTCGGCGCGGACATGGTCAGCGTCAGCGGGCATAAGATCCACGCCCCAAAGGGGATCGGCGCGCTGTATGTCAGAAGCGGGCTGCGTTTAAAGCCCTATATCCTCGGCGGCTCTCAGGAGGACGGGCGGCGCGCCGGAACCGAGGCCATGCCCCAGATCGCGGCCTTCGGCACGGCCTGCACGCTCGGTAAAGCCGGGATGCGGGAGAATATCGCGCGGATGTCCGGGTATAAGGCGCAGATCGCGGATCGCCTTTCCGCCGCCATCCCGGAGCTTCGCACCGTTCCGAGCGCCGCGCCGCACATTCTCTCCATCTCGCTCCCGGGCTGGCGCAGCGAGGTGCTGATGAACTTTCTCGAGGCGCGCGAGGTCTATGTATCAAAAAGCTCCGCCTGCAAGAAAGGCGGGCGGAGCCATGTGCTTGAAGCCATTGGTTTGGACGCGAAAACCATCGACGGCGCGATTCGCATCGGTCTGTCGCGTGATACGACGCAGGAGGACGTCGATGCCCTCTGCGAAGGGCTGATCGACGCCCACGCAAGCCTGCGGCATACTTAGTTTTCAGTTTTCAGTTTTTAGTTTTCAGGATAATACGCCTTCTGAAAACTGAATTCTGAAAACTGAATTCTGAAAACTGAATTCTGAAAACTGAAAACTGTTATTCCTCCTCCGGCAGCGCCCGCTTGACCGGCTCGCGCGTTACGGGGTCAATGCTCTCCAAATCTACATAATCAGCGGTCTCCGTCGGGAGATCGCTTTTTTTGAGCTTTTTCACGATGAGGTTGTCGATCGCCGTATAGATCAGCACGAAGACCGGCACACCCAGCAGCATCCCCCAGAAGCTGAAGAGCCCCGCGCCGAGGATGATCGCGAACATGACCCAGAAGCCGCTGATGCCGATGGAACTGCCCAGAATCTTCGGACCGATGAAGTTGCCGTCTACCTGCTGCAAAACAATGATGAAGAGCACAAAAATCAGCGCCTTCGTGGGATTGACCATCAGAATGATGAAGGCTGAGGGCACAGCGCCGATGAAGGGGCCGAAAAAGGGGATCACATTCGTCACCCCCACGATCACGCTGACGAGCAGGGCGTAGGGCATATTCAGGATCGCGCAGACAATGTAGCAGATCAGACCGATGATCGCGGAATCGAGGAGCTTGCCGTTGATGAAGCCCATAAAGGTCTTGTCGGTAAAGCGCAGTCCGTCGCGCAGCTTCTCGGCGGTCTCAATGCCGAAGAGACTGTAACATACACGCCGCGCCCCGGCGGAATAAAGCTCGATATTGCTCATGAGATAGATGGAGACGATGATGCCGATGATGAGGTTATACACCGCCTTGACCACATAGGCAACGCCCGCCGTCAGGTTGCTCACCACATTGCCCAGGCCGGGCAGCAGCGTATCCCGCGCCCAGGAGACGATGTCGTTGTTGAAGGAGGCAAGGGAGCTGGAAATGTACCGCTCCACCTCCGGGAAATCCTGCAGCATCTGCTGCACCCAGTCGGTGAGGTTGGCGATATAGGTCGGGCTGTTGTCCACGATCATGACGATGCTGCTGTATAACTGCGGCAGGATCAGATAGAACAAGGCCACGATCACCGCGAGCAGCACGATCTCGGACACCAGCACCGCCATGGTGCGGGCAAAGCTGTGCATCTTCTTCGGCTGCTTTCCCTTGTAGAGCTTCACACTCAGCGGCGTAAAGACGCGCGCCTCCAGGCTCTTGCGCAGCGGATTGAGCAGATAGCTCAGCACAAGCCCCCAGACAAAGGGGCTCAAAATCGTTATCAGCCTGCTGATTCCCTGCCCAAGCACCGGAAGATAGCTCATCGCCATATAAAACAAAATGGCGGCGGCGATCACCAAAAAGGCGGTCACGCCCCAGTGCAGGTATTTCTTATCCCATCTGAAAAGACGGCGCATCGTGGTCCCTCGCTTCTCCATTTATCCGTTCCCCATATTTTACTATCCGCCGCATGATCCGTCAACTGTTATTTTTCGTTTTCGGCCGGAAGGAGCTGTGACTGACACAAGTTAGGACGGGATTATGTAAACCAATCTTCCGCGAACGAACTCTGTATACACACTCAAAACTGTGGAAAACCCTGTGGAAAGTGTTCAAAACTTACGGAATTATTACGGATTTACCATCCAATCTCTGTGCAGTTTCACGTCGAAGTCTGTCGAAAGAGCATAATTTACGTCAACCTCTGCATGTCTCGCCTCGGGCGCGCATAGGCTGGCAGCAGGAAAACGGATCGGAGGATGCCTATGAGATTACCGAAACTGCTGTGTCTGTGCCTGACCCTGAGCTTTTTGCTCAGCCCCTGCCGCGCCTTCGCGCTCGAGCCGCTGCGCGACGAGGCCATTGCGATCGCCGCGCCCAGCGCCATCCTGATGGAGAAGGAGACCGGGCAGGTGCTCTACGAGAAAAACGCCGACGAGCGGCGGCTGCCCGCGAGCGTCACAAAGGTGATGACCCTGCTGCTCCTTGTGGAGGACATTGAGGCGGGGAAGCTCTCCGTTGAGGATACCGTGACCGCGAGCGCCCGCGCCGCCTCCTTCGGGGGAAGCTGCGTGTATCTGGAGGAGGGCGAGAAGATGAGCGTGCACGAGATGCTCAAGTGCATCGCCGTGGCCTCCGCCAACGACTGCGCCGTCGCCATGGCGGAGCACGTATCCGGCACCGAGGCGCTTTTTGTCGAGCGCATGAACGCCAGAGCCGAAGAGCTGGGGCTTGAAAACACCCATTTCACCAACTGCACCGGGCTTTTCGAGGACGCGGAGCATTACAGCTCGGCGCGGGACATTGCGATCATGTCCCGGGAGCTGATCCGGCACGATCTTATCAAGGATTACAGCACGATCTGGATGGACAGCATCCGAAACGGTAGCTTTGAGCTCACGAACACCAACAAGCTGGTCTACTGGTACGAGGGCTGCACCGGCCTCAAGACCGGCTATACCAGCGGCGCCATGTACTGCCTTGCGGCCACGGCGGAGCGAAACGGCACCGAGTACATCGCCGTCATCATGCACGGCGAGAGCATCGACAGCCGCAACGCGGACGCGACCGCGCTTTTAAACTACGGCTTTTCCCGCTATGAGCTCTGCACCCTGCAGCCGGAGGAGCCGCTGCCCCAGCTGCCGGTGGAGCTCGGAACTGCGGGCAGCGTGTCGCTGCGGATCGACGGCGCGTCCTCCACGCTGCTGCCCAAGGGCAGCGCCGCGCCGGATTATGCCCTCTCGCTCCCGGAACGCGTCACGGCTCCCGTTGTGGAAGGGCAGCCGCTCGGCACGCTGACGGTCACTCTCGGCGGTGAGACGCTCGCCCAAATGCCGGTCTGCGCGGCGGAGGGCGTTGCGAAAATCGGCGTCTGGCCGCTCTTCACGCGCTTCTTCGGAAGTCTGCTCGGACTGTGAGAATTGCCCATAAACTGCTTGGGCAACACCGCACAATACGCCTGCGGCACTTTTTCTTGCAATACACAAAGTATTCCTGCGAAAAAGTGCCATCATCAGAACTCGGTTTTTCTCGGAATCTGCTCTTGCCGCATTATGCGGTTTTGCCCTTGAAATTTCCGTCGGATCGTATATAATAGAAGCGTTAAGACAAAAAATTCAGGAGGAACACTCTATGGTAACAGTAGATCTCTCCGGCGCTTCCAAGTTCTTCACCGGTGCCGGCCCCGATTACGCGGCGGCGGCGCATGCCCATCAGGTGCTCAGCGAGGGCAGCGGCCTCGGCAATGACTTTATCGGCTGGCTGGGGCTGCCTCGGCGCATGAAGGAAACCGAGCTTCCCGCGATCCTTGAGGCCGCAAAGACCATTCGCGCCCGCTCTCAGGCGCTGGTGGTCATCGGGATCGGCGGCTCCTACCTCGGCGCTCGCGGCGCCATCGAGCTGTTAAAGCCCATCCCCGGCAAGAATGACCCCCGCGTGTTCTTCGTCGGCAACGGCCTGTCCGCGGACGCGCTTTGCGACACGATCGAGCTTCTTGGCGACAAGGACTTTGACGTGAACGTGATCTCCAAATCCGGTACTACGCTTGAGCCCGCCGCCTCCTTCCGCATTTTCCGGGAGCTTCTGGCCAAGAAGTACGGCGATAAGGCCGATGAGCATATCTTTGCCACCACCGACGCAAAGCGCGGTGTGCTCAAGTCCCTTGCCGACGCGCACGGATGGCCGAGCTTCGTCGTGCCGGACGATGTGGGCGGCCGCTTCAGCGTGCTGTCCGCGGTGGGGCTGCTGCCCATGGCGGTGGCCGGGATCGACGTGGAGCGCGTCATCAACGCCGCCATTGAGGAGTTTGAGGCGCTTGACCTCAGAAGTCCCGAGAATCCCGCATGGCAGTATGCCGCCGCCCGCCAGAACCTTTCCAATAAGGGCTTCGGCATTGAGATTCTCGGCTGCTACGAGCCCAGCTTCCGCTTTATGGCTGAGTGGTGGAAGCAGCTCTACGGCGAGAGTGAGGGCAAGGACGGCAAGGGCATCTTCCCCGCCTCTGTGGAGTTCACCGCCGATCTGCACTCCATGGGTCAGTTCATCCAGCAGGGTCCTCGCACGCTGATGGAGACCATCGTGCGTTTCGACAAGAGCCGCAACGCCTACCCCTTCCCCTTTGAGGAGGCCAATGCCGACGGCCTTAACTACATTGCCGGGCGCGATATGGCGGAGGTGTGCAACATTGCTGCCGACGCCGTGCGAGAGGCGCATGTTTCCGGCGGCGTTCCCAACATGGTTGTGCGCGTTCCTGCGCGCAATGAGGAGGGCTTTGCCGCGATGGTCTGCTTCTTTGAGTTGGCCTGCGCCCTCTCCGGCTATATGTCCGGCGTCAATCCCTTTGACCAGCCCGGCGTGGAGGCCTATAAGAAGAACATGTTCCGCATGCTCGGTAAGCCCGGCGCATGATTTTCAAATCCGAGAGCCGGACAGATGGCCGCTGCGCGCAGAGACGGGCAGGGCTTCTCCGGCGGTAGAATTGAATGAGAAACAAGAAAAGCTGAGCGAATTCATACATCTCTATGAATTTGCCCAGCTTTTCTGGCTGCTTTTCCTCCGCTGCAGAAGACGGAGACGGCCGTCTCGCGCTGTGAACCGGCTCAGCTCTTCCATAGCCAGGAAATCTGCCCGCGCTACGCTTTTCTGTTTGACACATTCGACAAAATAACATATAATGTTTTGGCGATAATTCCGAAAGTGAGGGAATCGACTTGGCAAGAGAACAGGTGTTTAATTTCGCGGCGGGGCCGAGCGTCCTGCCGACAAGCGTGTTGGAGCGGGCAAGGGCGGACATGCTTGATTTTCAAGGCTGCGGGATGTCCGTGATGGAGATGAGCCATCGAAGTCCCATGTTTCAGGAGATCTTTGACGGCGCCAAGCAGAAGCTTAAAGACGCGCTCCGGGTGCCCGATTCCCATGAGATTCTGTTTCTGCAGGGCGGGGCGACGCTGCAGTTCGCGTCCATCCCGATGAACCTCCTGGAGGGCGGCGCCGCAGACTATGCCGTGACCGGCAATTTCTCCGGCAAGGCGGCGAAGGAGGCAAAGAAGTACGGCAATGTGCGCATCGCGGCGGATACCTCCGCGACCGGACATGACCGCATCCCGACCCAGCGGGAGCTGAAGCTATCCGACGACGCGAAGTACTTCTACTACTGCGCGAACAACACCATCTACGGCACGGAGTGGCAGTATGTACCCGAGACGAAGGCGCCGCTCGTGTGCGACATGTCCTCCGACATTCTCTCCAAGCCCGTGGACGTGAGCCGCTACGGCCTCCTCTACGCCGGGGCGCAGAAGAACATGGCCCCCGCGGGACTCACCGTCGTGATTCTGGACAAGGCGCTCTGCGGCAGGGAAATGCCCTATACGCCGGAGATCATGAGCTATCAGACCCTTGTCAAGCACGATTCCATGCTCAACACCCCGCCCTGCTGGTGCATTTACATGCTGGGCCTGGTGCTGGACTGGCTGAAGGAGCAGGGGGGCGTCGAGGGCATGGAAGAGATCAAGCGGGCAAGAGCCGCGAAGCTCTACGACGTTCTGGACAACAGCCGCCTTTACAAAGCACACGCCCAGCCCGGCAGCCGCAGCGATATGAACGTGACCTTCCGCACGGGAAATGAAGAATTGGATGCTGCTTTTGTTAAGGGAGCGGCTGCAAGAGGGCTTGTGAACCTCAAGGGTCATCGAATCACCGGCGGGATGCGCGCAAGCCTCTACAACGCCATGCCCATGGAGGGCGTGGACGCGCTGATTGCCTATATGAAGGAGTTTGAGAGAGAGCATGTTTAAGATCAAAACCATGAACGCCATCGCCCCCGCCGGCATCGAAGCGCTGGAACGCCGCGGCTGCGCGGTGGGGGAGAGCGTGGAAAACCCCGAGGGCATCCTGCTGCGCTCTGCCGATTTGCACCAGTACCCCAGAAACCCGGAGCTGCTTGCCATCGCGCGCGCGGGCGCAGGCTACAACAACATCCCCGTGGCAGACTGCGCCAACGAGGGCATCGTGGTTTTCAACGCCCCCGGCGCGAATGCCGTCGCGGTGAAGGAGCAGGAGATCGCCTCGCTGGTGCTGGCCTCCCGCGATGTGCTGGGCAGCATCGACTATGTGAAATCCATCGCCGATCAGGGCGAGGAGATCCCGAAGCTTGTGGAGAAGGGGAAGGCCGCCTTCGCGGGACCTGAGCTGATGGGAAAATCCATCGGTGTGATCGGCCTGGGCGCTGTCGGCGCGCTGGTGGCCAACGCCGCCGTTGACCTCGATATGCAGGTCTGGGGCTATGACCCCTTCTTGTCCGTGGACGCGGCCTGGCGCCTCAGCCGCTCGGTGCTGCATGCCTCCACACTCGATGAAATCTACGAAAACTGCGACTATATCAGTCTGAACGTCCCCCATACGGAGACGACGCACCATATGCTCAATGACGAGGCCTTTGCCAAGATGCGCGACGGCGTGCGCATCCTCAATGAGAGCCGCGCCGAGGTCGTGGACGATGAGGCCATGACCCGCGCCCTCCAGAGCGGGAAGGTCGCCAAATATGTCACGGACTTCCCCAATGAAGTCATCCTGAAAGCGCCCAATGTGATCGCCCTGCCTCATATCGGCGCCTGCACCCCCGAGAGCGAGGATCGCTGCGCCGTCATGGCGGCCGAGGAGATGTACGACTACCTCTTAAACGGCAACATCCGCAACAGCGTGAACCTGCCCGATGTGTCCCTCAGCCGCATGGGCGTCTGCCGTCTCTGCGTCATTCACCACAATGTGCCGCGCATGATTACCCGCATCCTGGATTTCATCAGCCAGAAGAATATCAATGTCGAGCACATGATCAACAAGCCCCGCGGCGGCTACGCCGTGACCATTGTCGATCTGTCCGAGCCGATCGGGGAAGAGGTCGCTGAGGCAATCCGCCATATGACTGATGTAGTGAGGGTTCGCGTACTATGAAAAGAATCGGAATGTTGGTCGCCATCACGCGAGAAATGCAGGTGGTGCTGTCCCGCTATGGGAAGGCTGTCTCGGATGAGATGCGCCATGGATTTCGGGTGCTGCACTACGACGTGGGCGCGTATGAGCTCTATGTGATAGGCTCCGGCGCGGGGGAGATCGCCGCCGCAGCAGCCTGTCAACTGCTTATTGACCGCTATGAGGCGGAGCTCGTGGTGAACTTCGGCGTGGTGGGCGGTCTCACCGACGAGATGGCGCAGACCAAAACCTGCGTCGTGGAGCGGGTTGTACACTACGACTTCGACTCCAGCGCGTACGACAATACGGTTCCCGGCCAATACTGTGAGTATCCGGATGTGTATCTGCCCACAACGCCCGCGCTGGTCAAGCGCGCCGTGGAGATCGCGCCGGAGCTGAAGGTGGTCACCTGCGCCTCGGCCGATAAGTTCGTGGAGGGCGTAGAGGCCAAGCGCGCGCTGCATGAGCGTTGGAGCGCGGACATCTGTGAGATGGAGGCAGCCGCCATCGTGCTGACCTGCAACCGCAGCGCCGTTCCCTGCCTGCTCATCAAAAGCGTCTCCGATGGGCTGATGCAGGGCGGGGAGGATTTCCACAGCTCCCTGCGCCACACCGCCGAGCTCTGTCTCGCGGTGGCGGATAAAATAATTCGGGAATTGTAAAACCGTAGGGGCGATCCTTGCGGTCGGCCGCAGAAAAGATGCGGGCGACCATAAAGGTCGCCCCTACAACTGTAAAGGAGAAATCATGACGGAAAAATTATACGATCAAGACGCTTATCTGCATGAATTTACCGCCGTTGTCAAGTCCTGCGAGACGGTCAAAAACGGCTTTGCGGTAGAACTGGATCGCACAGCCTTCTTTCCCGAGGGCGGCGGACAGGCCGCCGACACCGGGACGATCGGAAACGCAAGAGTGCTGGACGTACAGGAGACGGAGGGGCGCATCCTGCACCTGACCGACCGCGCCTTGACCGTGGGGGAGACGGTCTCCTGTGCGCTCGATTTCGAGCAGCGCCGCCGCCGGATGCAAAACCACTCGGGCGAGCATATTCTTTCCGGCACGGTGCACCGGCTCTACGGCCTGAACAACGTGGGCTTTCACATGGGCGAGGACTGCATGACCGTGGATTTTGACGGGGAACTCAGCGCCGGGGAGCTTCGTCTTGCCGAGGACGAGGCCAACGCCGCCGTGCGGGAAAACCTGCCCATCCGCTGCTTCTTTCCAAAACCGGAGGAACTGGAAACCCTTTCCTACCGCAGCAAGAAGGAGCTGGAGGGGGCGGTGCGCCTGGTGGAGATCCCCGGCGTCGATCTGTGCGCCTGCTGCGCGCCGCATGTGCGCAGGACGGGGGAGGTCATGCTCGTGAAAATCCTCACTGCTGAGCGGCACAGAGGCGGCGTTCGCCTGACGCTCCTCTGCGGTCTCGACGCGCTGGAGGATTACCGCCGCCGCCAGGCGGAGAGCAGCGAGGTTTCGCACCTTTTGAGCGTCCCCAAGGAGCAGATCGCGGAGGCGGTGAAAAAGCAGCTCGCGCAGCAAGCGCAGCAAAAGGAGCGCATCGCCGCGCTGAGCCTCGCCCTGGTACAGAGCATGGCGGACGCCTTTTCGGAGACGGCGGAGAACATCGTCTGTTTTGACAAGCTTCTGGATGAGATCGCTCAGCGGGAGCTTGTAAACCGCCTGACGGCAAAGTGCCGGATTGCCGCCGTCTTTTGCGGGAATGACAGCGATGGCTGGCGCTACATCATCGGCAGCCGGAGCGTCAACCTTCGCGCTGAGGCCAAGACGCTCAACGCCGGAATGCAAGGACGCGGCGGCGGCAGCCCCACGATGCTCCAGGGCAGAGCCTCCGCCGATGCCGAAACGATCCGACGCTTTATCGAAACCTTCGGGAATATAGACACTTCCGACAAAATGTATAAGAATTGTGAAGGAAAAGGAAATCTTTTTTGACAGTATGACTGAATCCGGATTGACAATTCTCTGACATGAGATTATAATAAACAGCGTGAAAGTGGGCGCTTTTGCCCATGCAGTTTATCCGAAAAAGGAAAGAAATTTGGAGGGTTATCTGTGAGAGATCTCAAACATCTGATCTATTTTGAGAATCTGCTTCAGGAAGCCAACAACGATCTTGTCAAGCAGGCCAAGGCCGACGGCAAGAGAGCGATTGGCTATACCTGCTTTTTCATGCCTGAGGTACTTCTCGATCTGCCCGGCTGCTTCTCCGTCCGTCTGAGAGCGCCGCGCTGCACTTCCCCCGACATCGCGACCTACTACATGTCCTCCCGCGTCTGCCACTATGCCCGCAGCCTGATGGAGCGCGCCCTGGAGGGCGGCTTCAATTTCCTTGACGCACAGATGGCCACCGAGACCTGCACCGCCACCTGCCGCTTCCAGGAGCACCTGCAGCAAAAGCACCTTGACTCCGTCAAGGATATGCGCATCATTGACAACGACGATTTCTACTGCGAGTTTATCGACGTCCCCTTCAAGAAGACCAAGATCAGCTATGAGCACTATGCCGAGCAGCTGCGGGTGCACGTTCTCGGCACATTGCATGAGCACTTCGGCATCGACGTGTCCGACGAGGCTGTTCTGCAGGCCATCGAGCAGCAGAACGAAGTCTCCCGTCTCATCAACGAGATCGGTGAGTACCGCAAGCTCGATAACCCCACCATCACGGGCTATGAGTTCCATGTGATCCAGCTTGTGAGTCTGGTATGTCCCAAATATCTGATCCTCCCCTACCTGCGCGAGACGGCGGAGGAGATGAAGACCCGCGAGCCGGATCTGAAGAAGGAGTTCCGCTGCAAGGTGGTTCTCGCCGGCTCCGAGAACGACGACCCTGATTTCACCAAGCTGATTGAGAGCTGCGGCGCCCGCGTCGTGTGTGACCGTTACTGCTACGGCGCCGTTGAGAGCCGCCGGATCATCGAGGTCAAGGAGGGCGAGGATCCTGTTATGGCAATCGCCCGTCACTACCTGGACGCGAGCAACTGCCCGCGCTTTATGCCGCAGGATGAGATGCGCGCCCGCAAGAAGCACCTGGCCGAGCTCTGCAAGGAGTACAAGGCCGACGGTCTGATCGTGGCCTCCAACAAGTTCTGCGAGTATTGGAGCTACGAGCGCGTGATCGACACCGTCATCATGCGCCGCGACTTCGGCATCCCCGTCTGCTCCATTGAGAAGGAATACATCAACTCCGCCTCCGGCCAGCTGCGTACCCGCTTCCAGGCCTTCATTGAGAGTGTTGAGATCAAGCAGATTCAGGAGGGCAAGTAAGATGGCTAAGAAAGACATCAAAAAAGCGCTGAAGGATTTTTGGTTCGGCAAGCCTCACACCGCCGAGGAAGGCGGACGCCGCCTGGGCGAAATTCTGGAGGACAAGACCGGACTGTATAAGCACAGAGAGTGGCGTGGCGTCAAGGACACCATGTACTACTTTTACATGATCTGGCTGTATAACTACATCATGATGGTCAAGGACCTGATGGTGATGGGCGGCGTCGTCAACTTCGCCAAGGGCGTGTGGCGCTACCGCTGGGTCGGCCAGACCTACCTGCCCGTTCTGCACTGGTTCGACCGCGGCCTGCAGGGTCTGCGCGGCGAGGCGCTGAAGGGCTCCGCGTGGCACTACCGCGCCATGGTCAGCAGCACCATCCGCCAGTTCCAGCGGATGTTTGCCTCCGATACCCGGCTGCACGGCGGCAAACAGAATGAGCTGTACAAGCACAACATCGCCCACAACGAGACCGTGTGGGGCGGCGTCTTCTATCCCTGGGACGGTGTGATTCAGAACGTGCCGCTGGAGATGATCCCCTATTTCGTCACCTGCCACGTCAACTCCCACACCGTTCTCAACTACATCGACGCGGTGCAGTCCATCGGCCTGCCCGGTGACCCCTGCCCGATGTGCCAGGCCGAGGCCGGTATCTTCGTTCTGGACGACGTGCCCGACTACGCTCCCGCCGTTATCACCTGCAATGAGGCCTGCGACGCTTCCGTCTCCACCTCCACGCTGCAGGACTGGTTCCTTGACAAGCCGCTCTTCTCCCTGCCCATGCCTATGATTTTTGACGACCCCCTGGTCAAGAAATACTGTATGCGCGAAATTGAAGAGCTCTGGAAGTTTATTGAGGAACAGTACGGCATCCCCTTCAGCTGGGAGAAGCTGGTTCACAAGCTTGAGCAGCAGAATGAACTGCAGCGCTTCGAGTGGGAGAAGTGGGAGGTCGCCGCAAAGACCTCCAGCTATCCCATCAACGGCGTCGCGCAGGCGCTCTACCGCATTTACCAGACCCAGTACGGCGATTGGGAGATTTGGCACAAGGTCGATGGCAAGGTGCGCAAGATCATGGAGAAGTGCGTCACCAAGAAGATCAACACCTTCCCCCAGACCCGCCACCGCGTGATTGCCTGGTCGTGCGCGCCGCTGTACTACTCCAACTGGTGCACCTGGGCCTACAACTGCTGGGGCCTGAATGTCGTCATCAATATGGACTCTCTGATGTTCGACATGACCCTCCGCACCGACTCCTACGAGCACACGCTCGAGGATATGGCGCAGTACCACATGTGGGCGCCCATGCGCCGCATGGCCGTCGGCGGCATGAAGCATATGTTCGAGCTGTGGGAGTACATGGAAAAGTTCAACTGCGACATGGTCGCCATGTATGACCAGCTGCAGTGCAAGGGCGTTCAGGGTCTGCACGGCCTGTTCGAGGACGAGTTCCGCGACAGGAACGTCCCCGCGTTCTGGATTCCTCATGCGCTGCCTGACAGCCGTACCGTCTCCCGCGCGGAGATCCGCCGTCAGATCAACGACTACATGACCACTGTCATGCACGAAGAACCGCTCGACCCGTCCCTGCTGGACTTCGACGATTCCATGACCTGGTAAGAGGAGGATAATACGATGTGCAAATTTGCTAAATTTCTGCTGAAGCTCCTGGCTGTCGGCCTGGTTCTGAATGTGGGTCTGTTCTGCGTGTTCTTCTTTGACCTGGACGGCAAGCTCCTCTTTAACGTCGTGGAGCCCTTCCTGAAGAAGCACTATGACGATATGGAGCGCAAGGATACCCTCCAGGCTCCCTATGACATGAACAAGTACCCCAAGTACGAGTACGACACCTGACGTCAGAAGAAGCCTGCTCCATTCCGCTTCCGCGCTTTCCGTAAGCGCAATTTCTGATATGCCTCCCCTGAAAGGGGAGGTGCCCCGCAGGGGCGGAGGGGTCAAAAGACCGAAACCGCCCCCACGGGCACTATAAAAAAGGGGGATAAACCCCTCAGTCACGGCGCTTGCGTGAGACGCGCCGTGCCAGCTCCCCTTGCAGGGGAGCCAAAGAAGAATTACGGAGGTTATTGTATAATGAAATATTTTGGCGGTTGTGACGTCGGTTCTACCTACACCAAGGCGGTCATTCTGGACGAGAACGGCAAGATGGTTGCCGATACGACCATTCGCTCG
>CAJOCV010000065.1 GCA_905233785.1 uncultured Oscillospiraceae bacterium | reverse complement strand
GGCCAGCGCCGTGAGCCACAATCTTGTGAACGCCGCCACCGGCGGCAAGACGACGAGCGCCGCCACCATCGCCAAGCGCGCCGCCTCCAACGCCCTCAGCTCCGTCATGCGCAGCGGCGCCAGTTCCCTGCTCAGAGGTCTGTTCGGCAATCTGAAATAGTTTTCGATATCCGGTTCTCAGTTTTCAGAAAAGAAAACGAAGCATACCGATCATACGCTACGCCCGATAAAAGAAGAAAGCGGATCCTGTTGACGATTGTATGGAGTGAAAAATCGTGCAAAAAGTTCCGGATTTCTGCCTGAAAACTAAAAACTGAAAACTCACAAAATGGCTTAGAAAAACGTCGTTTTTCTAAGCCATTTTGTGGTATCAGAGATAGGCGCGCATGTTCTCCGCGAGGGTTTGCTCCTGGTGGATGAGGCGCTTGGCGATGTCCTTGGAGCGCTCGCTTGCCGCCTCGTACTGGTTGAGGTAGCGGTTTAAGGACTTGACGCCCATGTTGCAGCCGTCGGTCATCAGATCGGCGATCGTCGCGTCGCAGTTTTTCATGAGCAGCATGGCTTCCGTCTTGATCCAGGACATTTTCTCCGCCATGGGATTGGGGTTCTTGCCCTCGTCCTGAAAGCGGTCCAGCTCCGACTGAATCTCGTGACCCAGCTTTACATGCTCGCTGCGGCAGTCAAACAGCGCCTTGCGCATCCCGTCGGCCTCCGCCTTGTCCATTACCTCTTCAATGGACTCCACGCCCATCTTTACGCCCGCGTCACACTCACGCAGCAGCTTTACGGTATCCTGTTCGATCATATGCATTGCATCCTTTCTTCCGGTGGTGCTGATAGCTTTCCCGGGAAAAAGCGCATTATGCATGAAGAGGCTGTGAAAAAACTTCGTTTTTTCACAGCCTCTTCTGACCGGAAAGCTTCCTTGCGGTCTATGGAAGAATCGTATTCATTCACGCCTCGGTTTCTCTTAGCAGGCTGTGTATTTCGCTCTCGCCGCAGACGATCATGCCTGCGGCCTTTATCGTCTCCGCCGCCACGCCGTCACCGGAAACTACCGTGTGGGTAAAGCTGCCGTCGTAGATCTCCCCGCTTCCGCAGGAGGGGCTGCGCTCCTTGAAGAGCGCCGTGTCGCAGGCGTTTTCCCGCGCAAGACGCAGCGCATAGGCCGCGCCTTTCCGGTACTGCGCCGTCACATCCCGTCCGCTTTGGCTCATCACGCGCTCTCCCCTTCTCTCGGCGGGCTCGCGCGGGATCGGCAGGCCGCCCGCCGTTTCGGGGCAGACCGGGATCAGCCGATACCGCTCCCGCAGGGCGGCGAGCGTCTTCTCCGGCAGGGCGTTGTCCCCGCCGTTATACTTGCACTTTTCCCCCAGCAGGCAGGCGCTTACGAGCAGCGTTTTCATGCAAGCTTCTCCAGCGCGTCCAGATAGAAGTCCTCGGTGCGCGCGTCAAAGCAGACCATGCGCACGCGCTCGATCTCGGGGTGGGCGTTTAAATACTCGGTAATCATGCCGACGGCGATCTTCGCCGCCTTTTCCAGCGGAAAACGGTACACGCCGGTGCTGATGGAGGGAAAATCCACGGTCTTGCAGCCGTTCTCGCTCGCAAGCTCCAGGCAGGAGCGATAGCAGGAGGCCAGCAGCTCCTCCTCCCCGTGACCGCCGCCGTGCCAGACGGGGCCGGGCGTGTGGATGACGTACCTTGCCGGGAGGCGGTAGCCCTTTGTGATCTTGGCCTTGCCGGTCTCGCAGCCGTGCAGGGTTCTGCACTCGGCCAGCAGCTCCGGCCCGGCCGCGCGGTGGATCGCGCCGTCTACCCCGCCGCCGCCCAGAAGGGAGCAGTTGGCGGCGTTCACAATGGCGTCCACGCGGCTCAGGGTAATGTCGCCCCGGATGATCTCAATGCGGCTCATCGGCAGCTCACCCGCACCTTTCCGTCGGAAGCGGAGAGGGCGATCTCCTGCACGCCTTCGCCGCGCTTTTCGATGAGCGCCGCGGCGACCTCGTCCTCGATCTCCTTCTGAATGAGGCGGCGGAGGTTGCGCGCGCCGTAGGTGACGGAGTAGCCCTTCTTCACAAGATAGTCAACGAGGCTCTCGTCCCAGGTGAGCGCGAGCTTCTTTTCCGCAAGAACGTCCCTGACCTCGCTGAGCATGAGCGCGGCGATGCCGCGGAAGTTCTCCTCCGTGAGCTGGTTAAAGCAGATGACCTCATCCACGCGGTTGATAAACTCCGGGCGCAGGAATTCGCCCAGCGCCTTCATGGCGCGCTCGCGGCTCATATCGCTGAGCGTGCCGCCGAAGCCGACGCTGCCGACCTTGTTGTTGGAGCCGGCGTTCGTGGTCATGATGATGATGGTGTTTTCAAAGTTCACCGTGCGCCCCTGCGCGTCGGTGATGCGCCCGTCGTCGAGGATCTGCAGCAGGATGTTCATCACGTCCGGGTGCGCCTTCTCGATCTCGTCAAAGAGCACGACGGAGTAGGGCTTGCGGCGGATCTTCTCGGTGAGCTGCCCGGCCTCGTCATAGCCGACGTAGCCCGGGGGCGAGCCGATGATGCGCGAGACGGAAAACTTCTCCATAAACTCGGACATATCGAGGCGAATGAGGCTCTCCGGCGAGTCGAACATATCCGCGGCGAGGCGCTTGACCAGCTCGGTCTTGCCGACGCCGGTGCCGCCCACAAAGATGAAGGACACGGGCTTGCGCTTGACCTTGAGCCCCACGCGGCTGCGGCGGATGGCGGCGCAGACGGCGTTGACCGCCTCATCCTGCCCCACGATGTGCGCCTTGAGGCGCTCGTCAAGTTTGGCGAGGCGCTCCAGCTCATCCTCCTTGATGGAGCTTGCGGGAATCTTCGTCCAGAGCTCGATGATGCGCGCGAGATTATCCACCGTGAGCTTCGGGCGTCCGGCGGCGCTCAGCGCATGGAGCTCCTGCTCGAGCTGGATTTCCTTGCTTCTGAGCGAGGCGATGCGCGCGTAACGCTGATCGAGCTTCTCGGGGTCCTGCTCCTTGCTGTCGCTCATGAGCGCTTCCCGCTCAAAGCGGATGTTCTCCAGATCCCGCTCGACGATCATTTTTCGCGCAATTCCCTCGTCCTTGAGGTTTACGTCCGAGCAGGCCTCGTCAATCAGGTCGATGGCCTTGTCGGGCAGGAAGCGGTCGGTGATGTAACGCTCGGAGAGCACAACGGCCTCGCGGCACATCTGCTCGGAGATCTCCACGCCGTGGTATTCCTCATAATAATGGGCGATGCCCTTGAGGATCGCCACACTGTCCTCGATGGAGGGCTCCCCCACGGTGACGGGCTGGAAGCGGCGCTCGAGCGCGGAATCCTTCTCGATGTGCTTACGGTACTCGGTGAAGGTCGTGGCGCCGATGACCTGGATCTCGCCGCGCGAGAGGGCGGGCTTTAAGATGTTGGCGGCGTTCATGCTGCCCTCGGCGTCGCCCGCGCCGACGATGTTGTGCACCTCATCAATGACGAGAATGATATTGCCTTCCTTGCGGATCTCCTCAATGAGTCCCTTCATGCGGCTCTCAAACTGGCCGCGAAACTGCGTCCCCGCGACAAGCGCGGTCAGATCGAGCAGGAAAACCTGCTTATTCTGCAGCTTATAGGGCACTGTTCCCATGGCGATGCGCTGCGCCAGTCCCTCGGCGATGGCGGTCTTGCCGACGCCCGGCTCACCGATCAGGCAGGGATTGTTCTTCTGGCGGCGGTTCAGGATCTGAATGACCCGCTCCAGCTCCTCCTCACGCCCGACCATGGAATCGAGCTTGCCGGCTCTTGCCCGCTCGGTCAGATCAATACAGTAGTTGTCGAGAAACTTGCGCTTGGGCGGCTTGCCGCTCTGCTTCGGCTCGTCAGCGCGGGGGCGCTGCTCGTTCTGCGGGGCGCTCCCCTGTCCCTGCGGGCCGCCGAAGAGCCGGTTTAAGAAAGGGAAGGTCGCGGTTTTGCCGTCGTCCTCCTCGTCGCCGTCGGAGGGCTCCACGTTCATCAGATCTTCCACGCCGCCGAGAGCGTTCATCATCTCCCCGGAGAGGCTTTCCAGATCCTCGTCGGAGATGCCCATTTTGTTGATAACGTCGTCCACGGGCTTGATATGAAGCTCGCGGGCGCACTTGAGGCACAGCCCCTCGTTCTTGGTCTGCCCGGCCTCGATCTTGGTAATAAAGATCACCGCCACGTTCTTCCCGCAGCGGGTACAAAGCGTTGTTTGCATAGAACCTCCTTGGAACTATTTGAACGGGCGGCCGCGAGGGCCGCCCCTACGATTCGCGGTTATAACAGGTTCCCCGTGATAAAGCGGAAGGCCAGGAAGAAGCGGGCAAGCGTCGTACTGCCGAGGGTGTCCTTCCCGATCAGAATGCCGAAAAAGCTTAAAAGCCAGCACAGCAAGACGCAGTAGAAAACGCCCTTCACAAAGCCGACCGCCGCGCCGCCGATCTCATCGAGCAGCTCGAGATTCGGCAGCCGGAAGGACAGATTCCCCACGTTCGCGATCGCCACGAGGGCGATCAGAATCAGCAGGAAGGCGATCACGAGCCCGCCGACATAGCTGATCGCGTCGCTCAGCGTGGAAATCACCGCGCTCTGCATACTCATGCCTGTCTCATTTGCGACCTGCACCGTCCATTCGCCCAACTCCTCCGCCCGATCATCGTAGAAGCCGACGTTGCGAAAGCATTCATACGCATAGTCGTAGCCCAGAGAGGGGTCCTGCGCCAGCACATCCTCCAGCGAGAGGCTGCTCTCCCCGTAGCCCATCTGCTCGAGCACAGCGTCCCGCGTCAGCTGAGAACTGATATACCCATCCACAAAGGGAGAGAGCGCCGGCACAACCTCGTGCGAGTAGGCCGAAGACAGCAGACTCCCTCCGAAGAGGGCAATCACAATGGCAAGAATACCGGCGATACCGCCGATCAGCCCACGCCGATACCCGCCCCAGGTGCAGAGCGCCACGATCACCAGCAGAACAATATCAATCATCAATCGAATCATAGTGAATCACCGTTCAATAGAATAACATGGAATTGTGAACAAATAAAGTGGCCAGTGGTTAGTGGACAGCATTGTGTATCACTGGTCACTTTTCCATCATTTCCCCGACCGCGCCATCGTACCAGATGCGGTTGAGGTACAGTCCCTGGGGCGGCATGGTGGGGCCGGTGAGACGCCGGTCGCCTTTTTCCAGCAGCTCAGGGATTTCCTCAGGTCGGAGCTTTCCGTAGGAGGCGTAGATCATGGTGCCGACCATCGCCCGGCACATATTGTAGAGAAAGCCGTCTGCACAGACGGAAACCGTGATGAGCTCGCCCTGCTTCTCCGCCCGGCACCAGTACACCGTGCGCACGGTGGTCTTCGTCTCGGTGCCGACGCTGCGCACGGCGCGAAAATCGTGGGTGCCCTCGAAGGCTCTCGCCGCCGCCCGCATCGCGGCCATATCCAGCGCCTGGGGATAAAAGCATACCCGGTTTTGCAGGAAGGGGTCTCGAATATTGCTATTGTGTATTTTATAGATATATTCCTTTTTTATGCAGGAGCCGATGGCGTTAAAATCCGCCGGCGCCTCCACCGCGTCCGACACGGCAATGTCCATCGGAAGCCGGGAATTGACCGCGAGCGCCATGCGCTCGATAGGGATGCGGCAGTCGGTGTGAAAATTCGCGCAGTAGCGCAGCGCGTGAACGCCCGCGTCCGTTCTCCCGCAGCCTACGGTCTTTACCGCATGGCCGCAAACCTTCCCGAGCGCGGTCTCCAGCGTCTCGGCCACGGTCACGTCGTTTTTCTGCACCTGCCAGCCGTGGTAATTCGAGCCGTCGTAGCTCAGACGTAAGGCAATGTTTCTCATTGTTTTTCGGTTCTATTGCAGGGACGAGCATTGGTCGTCCGCCTGTATTCTCTCCCAATCCCGGACGAGCAATGCTCGTCCCTACGGGATCATCAAAGCCCAAATCGTTTCAGCACAATGACCGCCGCGAGAAACAGCACGCCGCAGACGAGGGCGACCCAGTCCCGCTGCGCCATATGAAGCTGCTTCATGCGGGTGCGTCCTTCGCCGCCGTGATAGCAGCGGCTCTCCATCGCCACTGCAAGCTCATCCGCCCGTCGGAAGGCAGAGACGAACAGCGGCACCAGAATCGGCAGCAGCGCCTGAGCCCGCTGGATGAGATTTCCGTTTTCAAAGTCCGCGCCGCGCGCCTTCTGGGCGGACATGATCTTATCCGTCTCCTCGATCAGCGTGGGGATAAAGCGCAGCGCCATGGACATCATGATCGTCATCTCATGCACCGGCACATGCAATTTCTTGAGCGGGTTCATCAGCAGCTCCAGTCCGTCGGTCAGCGCCATGGGGCTGGTGGTGTAGGTCAGCAGAAAGGTGCCCGCGATCAGAAGCGTGATGCGCAGCATCATCTTCACCGCTCGCTCCAGCCCCTCCCAGGTGATGATCCAGCCGGGGACGATGGGCGTGCCCGTGGTGTAGAAGATGTTCAGCAGGGCGGTCAGCGCAATGATGAAGAGCATGGGCTTGAGCCCCTTAAAGATATTCTTCGGGCTGATGTGGGACGCCGCCATGCACACCGCCGTCGCCAGCAGCACCAGACCGTATCCGACCCAGCCGGTGGCCTGGAAGAGCGCCACGATATACAGCAGCACAAGAATCAGCTTTGTGCGCGGGTCGAGACGGTGGGCAATCGTATCGCCGGGGAAGAACTGGCCGAGGGTGATGTCCTTCAGCATGTGCCCACCCCCTTTGCCCGCTTCACGGCCTTCAGAAGCTGCTCATGGGTAAAGATCGCGCCCTCGAGCGCCATGCCCTTTTCCCGGAGCGCCATGGCGAGCGCCGTGGACTGGGGAACGGCAAGGCCGATGTCAATGAGCTCCTGCGGGCGGGAGAAAACCTCCTCGGGCGTCCCGTCCATCGCCACATGCCCGTGGTCAAAGACGATCAGCCGCTCGGTAAGCCGTGCCGCGTCGTCCATATTGTGGCTCACGATGATAACCGTCGCGCCGCTCTCGGCGCGGTAATTGCAGATGTTGGCAAGGATTTTTCGGCAGCCCGCCGGATCAAGACCCGCCGTCGGCTCGTCCAGAATGAGAACGCCCGGACGCATGGCAATGACGCCCGCAATGGCAACGCGGCGCTTCTGCCCGCCGGACAGCTCCAGCGGAGAGCGGTCAAAGAGTCGTTCCTCCACACCGACAAAGTGGGCGGCCTCGCGCACGCGCTCCTCGATCTCAGCTTTCTTGAGCCCCATATTCTTCGGGCCGAAGGCGATGTCGGCAAACACGGTCTCTTCAAAAAGCTGGTACTCCGGATACTGAAACACGAGCCCTACCTTCCGCTTTACATCGTGGCGGCTCTTCTTATCGCGGTTAATATCCTCGCCGTCCAGCAGCACCCGACCCGAAGTCGGCTGCAGCAGGGCGTTTAAGTGCTGAATAAAGGTGGATTTTCCGGAGCCGGTATGCCCCAGCAGCCCCACGAACTGCCCCTGCGGGATCGTGAGATTGATATTGTCGATGGCGACTTTTTCAAATGGAGTTCCCGCGCTGTAAGTATGGCGCAGATTCTCCACGGTGATAACTGACATATACAAGAATCCTTATTCGTTCTTCACTGGCCACTGGCCACTGACCACTGACCACTTCAACCAATGATCGCTTCGGCGCATCTTTGCGTATCGAGCGTATCGAGCGGGAGCGAAAAGCCCTCCTTGTTCAAGTCCCAGCAGAGCCGCACCGTCTCGGGCACATCCAAGCCCTCGCGCTGCATCAGCTCCACCTGGGAGAAGACCTCGCCGGGCGTTCCGTCGGCGGCGATTTTCCCGTGCGACATGATGATGAGCCGGTCGGCGCCGACGCACTCCTCCATGTGGTGGGTAATGAGCACCACGGTCATGCCCTTTTCGCGGCAGAGCCGCGTGACGGTGGAAATGACCTCCCGCCGTCCCTGGGGGTCGAGCATGGCGGTCGGCTCGTCCAGGACGATGATCTCCGGCTGCATGGCGATGACGCCCGCAATGGCGACGCGCTGCTTCTGACCGCCGGAGAGCAGATGCGGCGCGTGCTGCCGGTGCTCATACATGCCCACGGTCTTGAGCGCCGCGTCCACACGCGCGCGAATCTCGTCGGAGGGAACGCCGAGGTTTTCCGGCGCAAAGGCCACATCCTCCTCCACGACATTCGCGACGATCTGGTTATCCGGGTTCTGGAACACCATGCCCACGCGGCGGCGCACCTCAAGGATGCGCGATTCATCGGAAGTGTCGATCCCGTCCACGAGCACCCTGCCCTCGGTGGGCAGGAGGATGGCGTTCATGTGCTTTGCCAGCGTAGACTTGCCGGAGCCGTTATGCCCCAGCACCGCCACAAAGCTCCCCTCTTCGATCTTGAGATCTACCCCGCAAAGCGTCTCATGCTTCCCATCGGGATAGGTAAAATGTACGTTCTGAAATTCGATCATACGATGCAGTGAATAGAGAATAGTGAATAGAGAATAGTTTATGTGTTCCCCTTCGGGGAACAGATTCTGATTTGTCGCGAAGCGACACCATAACTTTTCACTTTTCACTTTTCACTCTTCACTTCCCCCCTCCTTCCCACCTGCAGGTCGCGCCGCAGGGAAGATAAAGCCCGGAATCCCGCACAGGCAAGGCAAGCTCCTGGCTGTCGGAGCGCCCGCCGAACTTCCTGGTAAAAATGCTCTCCGTCACATAGCTCAGCACCGAGGGGCTCAGTCCCGTGGTGTAGGAGTTGATGAGCACGAAGAGCGGCGTCTCGGACAAAACGTCCGCGCAGAGAGACACGAAGGGCCAGAGGTTCTGCTCCAGCTTCCAGACCTCGCCGCCGGGGCCGCGCCCGTAGGAGGGCGGGTCCATGATGATCGCGTCGTAGCGCCGTCCGCGGCGGATCTCCCGCTCCACAAACTTGGCGCAGTCGTCCACGATCCAGCGGATCGGCGCCTCGGCAAGCCCGGAGGCCGCGGCATTCTCCTTCCCCCAGGCCACCATGCCCTTTGCCGCATCCACATGACACACGGCCGCGCCCGCCTTGGCGCAGGCCACAGTCGCCCCGCCGGTATAGGCGAAGAGGTTTAGCACGCTGATCGGCCGATTTGCCGCGCGGATCTTCTCCATCGCCCAGTCCCAGTTGGCAGCCTGCTCGGGAAATAGGCCGGTGTGCTTGAAGTTCATGGGCTTGACATGGAAGGTCAGTTCCTTGTAGCGGATGCTCCACTCCGAGGGCAGTCCCCCCTTGTCCCAGCTTCCGCCGCCCGATTCGCTGCGGTGGTAGCGGGCGTCCCGGTCGTTCCAGTGGGCGTTGCGCCGCGGCGTGTCCCAGATGGCCTGCGGGTCAGGGCGCACAAGGTAGTACTCCCCCCAGCGCTCGAGCTTCTCCCCGCGGGAGCAGTCCAGCACCTCAAAATCCTTCCATTGATCGGCGATCCACATAGCATACAATCCTATTCCATAGTAATTCAGGTTATTTTATCACGCCGCCGTCCCGCGGTCAATAGTTTCGTTAACACACAGAGGAAGAAGCGCTGAGCGGCCGGGCTCAGCCTCGAGGAAACGCTGAATGCATCGCCTCCGGCAGCGTCCGGGAGCCTATATCAAAACATCACGTAGCGATTCCGTCTTGCGTGGCTTTGGGGGAGCTCATACTAAGTCTCAATAGAACGGTTTGAAATCTTCCGCGGGCGGCATTCCGTCGGCAGTGTAGGCCGCGAGCCAAAGCTGATAGCGCCGCAGCGCCGAGCCAATCAAATGATGCTGAAAATAATACTGCCCGGAGTACACGCCCGCCCGGTAGCCCGCGCTCTCGATTTTCCGGCAAAAGGCAAGGGCGATTTGCGTCCGTTCCCCGGCATTCAGTCTGTCCGCCCGTCCCTCGGGATACTCGCCGGAGAACTCCAGGTCGCAGTAAACCGGAAGCTCCAGCGCCCGTCCGCCGAGGACGCGCAGTACCGCCTCCGCCTCCTCCACGGCCTCATGCTCATTGACGGCGGTGGAATAGAAGTACACGCCGCGCTTGATCCCGGCCTTTTGGCTGTCGCGCAGATAGGTCTGCGCGCGCACATCGCCGTAAACGCTGCCGCTTGTCCAGCCCCGACCCCCGACGCGTATAACGGCAAAGTCGATGCCCTGCGCCTTTGCAAGCGCCCAGTCGATCCCCTCACTGTAGGTAGACACGTCCACCCCCACCGCCCTCGCCTTGATGCCGTGCGCGTCAAAGAAGCAGTATTGCCCCTCCACGAGACGCAGCCCGGTCAGCGGGCTTCCGTCGCGCAGGTAGTAGGTATCCCCGTTTGCCGTGACCCATCCGGTATAGTCCGTCATGCCCGGATCGTAGGGAAGTGCCGGCGGATTTGCCATGCCCAGCCCGAAAAGCGCCAAAAACAGCAGCGAAAGGAGCCGGATTTTTCTCTTTCCCGCGCTTTTCATCCCAGCTCCCGCTCGTAGAGGCGCACGGTGATCTCCCCGGTATCCTCATACCAGACCTCGCGTTCCTCACAGAAAACGAAGCCGTGCCGTCGGTAGAGTCTCTCTGCGGGTAGATTGCCCTTCACCACATCAAGGCGCAGAAGGCGCTTGCCGTTTTTCTCCGCCCACTCGATGATTGCTTCCAACACCGCGTCGGAAACCCCTTTTCCCCGAAAATCCGGATGCACCGCGAAAAGGTGCAGGACGCACAGCTCCGCCGTCTCCGCCGTGTGGAGCCAGGCGGCGGAGGCATACGCGGGATCGTCCCCGGTAAGCACCGCCGCCGCGGCGATGCGCCCGTCACAGCTTGCCATCAGCAGCTCCCCCGCCGCAATCTGTTCGGACAGCTCGCTCATGTTCGGGTAAATGCCGAGGTGCCAGCCGGGACTGAACGCGCTCTCCGCCAGAGCATCGCAGACCTCCTCATAAAAGCGCCAAACGGCTGACAGCTCCGTCCGGCTTGCGTTTTGAATGGAAAGTGCCATCTTCTTGCCCTCCGTCCTTCTTCTATGCGTACTATACGCAAAGGCAAACGCAATGTCAATCCATTACCGTATGGGCATGCCCGCAAAACGCGGGGATAGGCGCGAAGAGCGGAAGCTGTTCCCGCCTTTGCGCTCTTGATTTCAAAAGCAGATATGATACAATAACGGCAGGATGCCATCACGGCGCCATCCATACCACACAGGGGGAGGCGTTTTTTTGGAGCTGTCTGAATTGACCGCTTATGCAAGGGAGCGCTACGGGCTCGAGGAGCAGCACAAGTGGGCGGATTTTCCGGGTTTTTCGGTGCTCAGCCACCCGGACACGGGAAAATGGGTCGCGCTGCTGATGCGCCAATGGGACAGCGACACGGGCAGCGAGATCGAGCGCTGCGACATCAGATGCGGCGGCGAAGTCCTCCGCCGGCTGCAAAAGCCCTACCTCTCCCCGGCCATTCGGATGCACGGGAATCAGTGGGTCAACGTGGCCTTTGGCGGGCAAACCGAGTCAGATATTGTCTTTCAGCTTCTCGATCAGGCCATTGCCGCGGGAAAGCCGAAGGGCTTTACCATTGTCCTCGGCTCCAGGCCCGCTGACGCCGATGGCGCGTATCAGGAGACGCCGCTTCCCTTTGCGGGAAGCAGCTACCGCGCGGAGCAGGAGAAGCTCCCGGAGCGCCTGCGGCAGATGCGGCGGCTGTACGAGTACGGCAGTGAATCCGCCGCGGCCAGGGCGCGAAACTTCTATCGGCAGGCGATGTTCATGGCCGATTACGAGGACGACGCCCCCTGGACGGACGATTTCGTGTGTTACTTCCCCACCTACCACGATCTGAGCGTTCCACAGTTGCGGGGCTACTTCAGTTGGCGCACCCGGCTCCGCCGGGGTGACGTGCAGCCCATCTCCGCCTCCGCCGCTTATCTCTACGTCTATGAGCTCATCAACGGCGTGGGGGCGGATTCCCCGGAGGACAGCCTGCAAAAGCTGCAGGACTTCGCGCGGGATTTCGTGGATTCCGGGATCGGAGATCGGCGTATGAAGCCGAATCTGCGGCGCTGGATGCTGGACTATGCGGTGTTAAACGGCGTGGATCCCTCGCTTGCGAGAGCCTGCGCGGACGCCTCGATGCTCGCGCAGGATGAGGCGCTCTCGGTTCTGAAGACCCCGGAAGCGCATACGGACGGGGAAGTTTTCGCGGCGCTGTGCCTGCTCGGCGGGAAGAAGCCGGAGGCTTCTCCCGTGGTCACGGAGAACCCGGAGCGCGGCAAGGCGCTCTTTGCCCAATGCTGGCGCGAAGCCTCCGCCTATAGCTGGCAGGACAAAAACCTCTTCACGCTCTGCTTTGGGGAAAAAGTCACGCGCCGTTGGTATCCGCTCACAAACGCCGTCTATTATCTAAAAGAGATCCCGAAAAACACGGTCTATGCGTTGAGCGGCTGCCGCACTTACCGCTGCAAAGCCGGGCTATGGACGGTGGAGAGCTATGAAAAAGCAGCCTTTGACAAGAAGCGGCTGCAGGGCTTTCTGCACGAGGCGGACGCGAAGCTGCGCTCCTACCGCAAAACCGGGCGCAGTCTGCGCGAAAACGCGGCGGACGCCTGGGCGAGCCCATACATCGACGCGGTGATCGCGGCGGACAGGGAGGCCTCCCGCCCCGGGCTTCGCATCGACCTGAGCGGCCTGGAGCGGATTCGCCGGGACGCCGCCGAGACGTGCGAGAGCCTGCTGACCGAGGAAGAAACGAAAGAGCGCGAAGAGACGCCCGCGCTTGCGCCCGCAGAGAGCGATCTGCCGCTGGACGCGGTGCAGCTTGCGATCCTGCGCGCCCTGCTGGAAGGAGCGGACGCAGCCCCGATCCTCCGGGCGCAGCACCGGATGCCCTCGATCGAGGCGGACGCCATCAACGAGGCAGTCTTTGACGAGATCGGAGACAGCGTGCTGCTCTGCGAGGGGGATGCGCTGATTTTGGTGGAAGATTATATCGAAGACTTGAGAGAACTCCTGGGAGGGACACATGGAAGAACATAAAAAAGTGCCGCGCCGCATTGCGCAGACGGTGCTCAACTCCTTAAAGGGCGGCGTCGTGCCGCGCATCGGCCTGCCCTATATCACCGTGGGGCGCAAGAATGAGATCGAAGCGCTGCTGCACGACGTGGACATCATCTCGGAGGGCGGCGCGTCCTTTCGCTTCATCGTGGGGCGCTACGGCAGCGGCAAGAGCTTTCTGCTGCAGACCATCCGCAACTTTGTGATGGATCGCGGCTTTATCGTGGCCGACGCTGACCTCTCCCCCGAGAGGCGCTTGCAGGGCACGAAGGGGCAGGGGCTCGCCACCTATCGGGAGCTCATTTCCAATCTCTCCACCAAAACCAGGCCCGAGGGCGGTGCGCTGACGCTGATCCTCGACCGCTGGATCAGCGCGGTGCAGACTGATGCCATGCAGGAGACCGGGCTTCAGCCCGATGATCCCGCCCTTGCCGCCGCGACGGATCGGAAAATCTACGCGGTGACAAGCTCGGTGAGTGAGCTGGTACACGGCTTTGAGTTTGCAAAGCTGCTCTCGGCCTACTACCGCGCCTATATCGAGGGCGACGAGGAGAAAAAGGCCAGGGTCGTGCGCTGGTTCCGGGGCGAATACGCCCTCAAGAGCGAGGCGAAGGAAGCCCTTGGCGTGAACATCATCGTCTCCGACGACGACTGGTACGATTATCTCAAGCTCTTTGCCGCCTTTTTCCGGCTCGCGGGCTATACGGGGATGTTCATTATGATCGACGAGCTGGTGAACATCTACAAGATCCCCAACAGCATCACCCGACAGTATAACTATGAAAAGCTCCTCACCATGTATAACGACACGCTGCAGGGCAAGGCGAAGTATCTTGGCATCCTCATGGGCGCGACGCCCCAGGCGCTTGAAGACAAGCGGCGCGGCATTTACAGCTACGAGGCACTGCGCTCAAGGCTCGCGGAGGGGCGCTTCTCCAAGCCCGGCGCACGGGATCTGCTCGCGCCGGTGATCCGTCTCGAGCCGCTGACGGCGGAGGAGATGCTGGTGCTCTGCGAGAAGCTTTCCGAGATGCACGCGGGGCTTTACGGCTATGCCCGACGCGTCAGCACAGACGAGCTTGTGAGCTTTCTCAAGATCGAGTACGGGCGCATCGGCGCGGATCAGAACATCACGCCGCGCGAGGTGATCCGGGACTTTATCGAGCTGCTCGACCTGCTGTATCAAAACCCCGGCATGGGCATCGGCGAGCTGCTGGATTCCGAGGACTTCAGCTATGCCAAGTCCGAAGCCGTCTCGGACGAGACAGACCCCGGCTTTGTGGAGTTTACGATATGAACGTGTTTGCGCGCTACGCGCCTTTTATCCAGGACTACATCTACCGTTCGGGCTGGCAGAGTCTGCGGGCGGTGCAGAACGCCGCCGGGGACGCGATCTTCGGCACGGACGAGAACGTGCTGCTCACAGCCTCCACCGCCTCCGGCAAGACAGAGGCGGCCTTCTTCCCGATCCTGACGCTATTGGACGAAGAGCCGCCGCAGAGCGTGGGAGTTCTCTACATCGCGCCCTTGAAGGCGCTCATCAACGACCAGTTCGGGCGCTTAAACGAGCTCTGCGAAGAGGAGGGCATCCCCGTCACCCGCTGGCACGGGGACGCAAACCAGAGCGCCAAGCGGAAGCTCTTAAAGAAGCCGCGCGGCATTTTGCAGATCACGCCGGAGTCGCTGGAGTCGCTGCTCATCAACAAGCACATGGAGATCCCTTCCCTCTTCGGGGATCTGCGCTTTATCGTCATTGACGAGATCCACTCCCTGCTGCGGGCGGATCGTGGCTTGCAGACCTTTTGCCTGATCGAAAGATTATGTAAACTTGCCGGCTGTGATCCGCGGCGCATCGGGCTCTCCGCCACGATCGGGAATCCGGAGCTTGCGGGCAAATTCCTCGCTGCGGGAAGCCGCCGGGGAACCCTCATCCCCAAATTCGACGGCGGCAAGGAGGTCTGGCGGCTCTCGATGGAGCATTTCTACAACGCCGCGCCCCAGGCCGACGAAGGGAAGCTCCTCCCCGCCGATCCCCCGCCCATGGAGGAGGTCAGCGACCCCGCGCCTCTGGCGGCCGACCCCGGCGTCGGCTACATCTTCGAGCATACGCGGGGCAAAAAGTGCCTGATCTTCACCAACTCCCGCGAGGAGTGCGAGGCCGTGTGCCAGCAGCTTCGGCACTATTGCGAGGTCAAGCACGAGCCGGAGCGCTTTCTGATCCATCACGGAAACCTCTCCGCCTCCTACCGTGAGAGCGCCGAGGAGGAGATGAAGGACGAGGATTCCCTCCAATCCGTCTGCGCCACGGCGACGCTGGAGCTCGGCATCGACATCGGGCGCTTAGAGCGCGCCTTTCAGATCGACGCGCCCTTCACCGTCTCCGGCTTTTTGCAGCGCATGGGGCGCACAGGACGCCGGGGCGACCCCTCCGAGATGTGGTTTGTGATGCGCGAGGAGCATCAGGAGGCGCGCGCCATGCTGCCCGACAGCATTCCCTGGTATCTCGTGCAGGGCATCGCGCTGGTGCAGCTTTATATCGAGGAACGCTTTGTAGAGCCGCCGCGCATGGATCGTCTGCCTTACAGCCTTCTGTATCATCAGACCATGAGCACTCTGGCCTCCCACGGGGAGATGACGGCCGGGGAGCTTGCCTCCCGCGTGCTGACGCTCAGCGCCTTTCAGCGTGTCACGAGAGAGGATTATCAGACGCTCCTGCGCCATCTTCTCGACATCGACCACATCAGCCGCACGGAAAACGGCGGGCTGATTTTGGGCTTGCGTGGAGAACAAGTGGTGAACAGCTATAAGTTTTACGCTGTTTTTCAGGAGAATGTGGAGTATACGGTGCGTTCCGGCTCAGAGCAGCTCGGCACCATCGTGAAGCCCCCTCCCGTTGGGGACAAGATCGCCATCGCAGGCAGGGTCTGGGTGGTGGAGGATGTGGATCACCAGCGGCATGAGCTTTTCTGTACGCTCGTCAAGGGCAGCATCCCCGCCTACTTCGGGGACGTGGCGGGCGATATTCACACCCGCATTTTAGAGCGTATGTACCGCGTGCTCTCGGAGCAACGGCAGTACCCCTATCTGATGCGCCACGCGCTGTGCCGCCTTGCCGATGCGCGCTCGCTTTTTCGCGAATCCCGCATGGCGGACAGGCCGCTCATCTCCCTCGGCGGCAAGATGTGGGCGCTCTTCCCCTGGCTGGGAAGCTACGCCTTTCTCGCGCTCGAGCGCTTTTTGAAGCTGAGATGCGCATCGCGGCTGGGGCTCAAGGGTCTGCAGTCCTCCCGGCCTTACTATATGCAGTTTACCATGCAGGTAAGCGAGTCGGATTTTTACGCCATCGTCTGCGAGGAAGCGGAAAAGGACTTCGATCCGCTCACGCTGGTGTACGAAAACGAGGTGCCGGTGTTTGAAAAGTATGACGAATATGTGCCCGCGGCGCTGGTGCGCAAGGGCTTTGCCTACGGTGTGCTGGACACAGAGGGCATGAAATCGCGGGTTTTGCGCTGGCGAAAATTCGGAGGGACGGCTGCCGACCATGCATGATATATGGAATCCCTGGCACGGCTGCAAAAAATGCAGCGAGGGCTGCCAGAACTGCTATATGTACTTTCTCGATGGGCAGCGCGGGAAGGACGGGGGCGAGATCTACCGCACCAAGGCAGGCTTTCGCTACCCGCTCTCCAAGGATCGGGACGGACATTACAAGGTCAGAAGCGGGGAGATGCTGCGTGTCTGCATGACCTCGGATTTCTTTCTGGAGGAGGCCGATCCCTGGCGGGAGGAGGCCTGGGAGATCATTCACCAAAGGCCGGACGTGAAGTTTTTCCTGTTGACCAAGCGCCCCGAGCGCGTGGCCGCGCATTTGCCCTACGACTGGGGTGAGGGCTGGGAAAACGTGATGTTCAACGTCACCTGTGAAAACCAGCGCCGCGCCGAAGAGCGCATCCCGATCCTGCTTTCCCTGCCCTTCAAGCACAAGGGCATCATGTGCGCGCCCTTCATCGGCCCGGTCAGTATACGGGAATACCTCCCGGCACGTCAGATCGAACAGGTTCTCTGCGACGGGGAAAACTACGGCGGCGCCCGCCCCTGTCATTACGAGTGGGTCAAGGCGCTGCGCGACGAGTGCATGGATTTCAACGTGACCTTCACCTTCTGCGGCACCGGGCGGCAATTTGTCAAGGACGGCAAAGTCTACCGTCTCGAAGGAAGCGTTCAGACCGAACAGGCGCGGAAATCCGGCCTCAGCTTTCTCGGCAAGCCCATAGATTTCAAGCTCTGCGACACTTGGGGAAACCCCATTCCGAAGGAGGAACTCTATGTCCCCTACTTCGGGGAACGCTGCCAGAAATGCGGGATGCAGCAAACCTGCAACGGCTGCAGCCGCTGCAGAAAGTGTAAAGAATAAAATTATCATCCCGGGCGTATGCTGTCCGGGGTGATATTTATGAAGAAAGCAAGTTTCAAAACCTACGCCTTCTACATCGGCGTGACCGAGCTTGTGGGGCTGCTTGCGGGGCTTATCAGCAGAGAGGGAACAAAGCTCTATCAGGAGACGATCCTCAAGCCCGCGCTATCGCCGCCGGGCTGGCTGTTCCCGGTGGTGTGGACGATTCTGTACCTGCTGATGGGCGTCAGCGCCGCGCGCATCTCGCGAATTCCGGAGGGCAGACACACGCTCAAAATTTACTGGGTGCAGCTTGCCGTGAACTTTTTCTGGCCGATCCTGTTCTTCAATTTTCAGCTCTTCGGCATCGCCTTTTTCTGGCTGGTGCTGCTCTGGGCGCTGATCGTTTGGATGACGCTCAGCTTCCGGGAGCTCGACAAAACCGCCGCGGCGCTGCAGATTCCCTATCTCCTCTGGGTCGCCTTCGCGGGCTATCTCAATTACGGGGTCTGGATGCTCAACAGCTAACTTGCGAAACCGGCGCGGCTGTGTTATGCTGATTTACGGAGGCGATCATATGAACAGAAAAAGCATTTATCTCGCCGGGGGCTGCTTCTGGGGGACGCAGAAGTTCTTCGACCAGTTTGACGGCGTTTTGGAGACCGAGGTGGGCTACGCAAACGGCCCCACGGCCTCGCCCAGCTATCAGCAGGTCTGCGCCAGCTCCGGGCACGCCGAGACCGTGCGCATCGACTATGACGCGGACAAAATCAGCCTGAGCCAGCTTCTGGACTGGTACTTTCTGACCATCGACCCCACCTCCTACCACCGGCAGGGCGGGGACAAGGGCATCCAGTACCGCACGGGCATCTACTATGTGGACGCGGAGGATCTCCCTGAACTCAAAGCCCGCTATGAAGCCGAGCAGGCAAAGTACACGGCAAAGCTGGAGGTGGAGCTTCAGCCGCTCGAAAACTTCTGCCCGGCGGAGGAATACCACCAGAAATACCTCGACAAAAATCCCGGCGGCTACTGCCACATTCCGCAGAAGCTGCTGCATCTGGGGCTGTGAAAAAACTTCGTTTTTTCACAGCCCCAGTTTTCAGTTTTCAGAATTTAGTTTTCAGACAGAAATCCGGAGTATATTGCACAATTTATA
>CAJOCV010000064.1:3080-17383 GCA_905233785.1 uncultured Oscillospiraceae bacterium | reverse complement strand
GTGGACTTGAGTTCAGAGACGATCTTGTCCATATAGACCTTGTAACCCTCCTCGCCGGCGCCGTAAATCGCGGTGAGGATGGGGCGGCCGATCAGTACGCCGTCAGCGCCCAGAGCGAGGGCGCGGAACACATCCACGCCGGAGCGGATGCCGCCGTCAACGAGAATCGTGGTCTGACCCTTGACGGCGTCCACGATGGAAGGCAGCACCTCCGCCGTGGAGGGAACGCCGCCCTGTACGCGCCCGCCGTGGTTGGAGACCACAATGCCCGAAGCCCCGGCCTGCACGGCCTTGCGCGCGCCGTCGGGGGTCATGATGCCCTTGATGAGAAAGGGGATCCCGGCGTAGTCGATGATCTCCTTCATCTCGCTGACGGACTTGCTGCCGGCGTTGGGGTTCATGGCCTTGAGGAAGGGCAGTCCCGCGCCGTCCACATCCATGGCACAGCAGAAGATATTTGCCGCTTTCACCACATCCAGCTTTTCAAACACAAACTCCTTGTTCCAGGGCTTGATCGTGGGGCAGCCCATACCGCCGGCCTTGCCCATATCCACAACGCTTGCCTTCATAATGGCGGGGTCTACCCCGTCGCCGGTCAGCGCCATGCTGCCGTATTCCGCGGCGGCCTTGACGAGGATCGCGTTATATTCCTGGTCGGTAAACTTTTCCCCGTAGTGGAGCTTGAGCGCGCCGAGCGGGGCGGCGAAAATGGGGGAGGAGAAGGTATGGCCGAACATCGTGAAGGAGATGTCGGGCTCGTGATTGGGGCAGAGCGTGTCCATGTTCACGCAGATCTCCTGCCACTTGTCAAAGTTGCGCGCGGCGGTCTGACCGGGGTATTTGCAGCCGGGGCCGGGCATGGCGTTGCCGCAGGCGCGGCCGTTGCAGACGGGACATGCCTTGCAGTAAGGGCCGATTTGATCCCGCGCGGCGGCGAGGACTTCGTTATAATTCATATGCTTCGCTCCTTGTGTAAAATATTTCAAGAAGAGGGTAGCTCCATTATTGCGCATAGAAGGGGAAATGTCAACTCTCGGTGCGTTTCGGACACGGGCGTTTCAATGATTTCCGGAGATGGAGTTCGGAGGGGGAACGCCTCTGATTTTTCGCCTCGGAGGGCGAAAAACAAATTGCGAGTTGTTTTTGACGGGACTTTGCCTCGGCAAAAACACCATAAACCGAGCGCTGCGAGGTCTTGCGCCGATCAAACGAGGCGCGTCTCCCGCAAGCGCCTCGTGCGATAAGCGCAAGTGCCCCTCATCGCGCAGTCTCCCTTAATGGAGACTGCGCGATGAAGAAACGCCTGTGCCGTCGAAAGCGGGGATCAACTCGTCCGTGGCGGCCTCCGGCTCCTGGGAAAAGCCCTCCAGCCCGAGGCGGCGCATGTAGTGGATGAGGTTGTCGTTTTCTTCTTTCGAGATGCGCGTTTGCACTTCCGGAAAGCGGTCAAGCCCCGGCATGGGGGTATACTGGCTCATGAGCGAGAAAAGGACGCTTCCCGCCGGAAATTCCTCCGCCGCAAAGTCCATCACGTCCATGGCGGCCATCGTCTGCCCCGGCAGGATCAGGTGCCGAATCAGTACGCCGGAGCGCAGCATTCCGTCTTCGTCCAGCTCATACGCGCCGCGCTGGCGGAACATCTCCCGGATCGCCGCCTGCGCGACCGCGGGATAATCCGCCGCCGCGCTGTAGCGCTTTGCGGGCGCGCTCTTCCAGTACTTGAAGTCCGGCATGTAGATCTGCACCAGTCCCTCCAGCCGCTTGAGCGTCTCGACGCTCTCATAGCCCGAGCTGTTCCAGACCACGGGAATGCCGAGGGAAAGCCCATCCAGCGCATCAGCAATGGGGCGGACGAAGTGGCTGCCGGTGACGAGGTTGATGTTGTGCACGCCCGTATCCCGCAGACGCAGAAGCGTATCGCGCAATTGCGGCACGGTCAGCGTCTCGCCCACGCTTTGGCGGCTGATCTCGCGGTTCTGGCAGAAGACGCAGCGCAGATTGCAGCCGGAGAAAAACACCGCGCCGGAGCCGCGCGTGCCGCTGATGCAGGGCTCTTCCCCGAAGTGCGGCGCGGCCCGTGTAACGCGGGGCAGAGCGGGGGAGAGACACACGCCGCCGGCAGTGGTATCGGTTCGATGCGCCGCACATTGCCGGGGGCAGTCGTTGCAGATATAGTCCATCGGTATCACCTGTTCATTTTGACATAAAAATCAGCGTTTGCGCCAACGATTATACCCCGAATTTGTCTATTATGCAAGAACTTGTAAAAAGCCTAAAAAAATGCATGAAATTTGGAATACTTGTGCTAAAATGTAGCGGAAGCGGAAAAAGTAATGCCGGAAGCAAACGGAGGCGAGGACTGTGCTGGATATTGTTCTGGTGGAGCCGGAGATCCCGCACAACACGGGAGCCATTGCCCGCACCTGCGCCGCCACGGGCGCAAGGCTTCACCTGATAAAGCCCCTTGGATTTGACATTTCCGATAAGGCGGTGAAGCGCTGCGGCCTGGATTACTGGTATCTGGTGGACATTTCCGTGTACGAGAATCTGGACGAGTTTTTTGCAAAACACGGCGATCAAAATCTCTATCTTGCGACCACCAAGGCGCCCCACGCCTATCACGAGGCCGATTTCAGCCATGATGTGACGCTGATGTTCGGCAAGGAGACGGCGGGGCTGCCGGAATGGCTGCGGGAGAAGTACCGCGAGCAATGCATCCGCATCCCCATGATCTCAGAGGCGAGGAGCCTCAACCTCTCCAACTCCGTGGCGATCCTGGCCTATGAAGCGCTGCGCCAGCAGGGCTTTCCGGGACTGCTCGAGACGGGGAGCATGAAAAAACGAATAATGAACAACGAATAATGAAAAGTTGAGGTGTCGCTTCGCGACTTCATCATCTGTCCCCGAAGGGGACTCCATAACTTTTCGCTATTCGCTTTTCAGTATTCACTCACACCCGAGCGAGCAACGATTTTTACAATTTATAAATTTAGGAGGCACAGCATGAACTACAACAAGAAAACCATTTATGACGTAGACGTCAAAGGCAAGAAGGTCCTCGTTCGCTGCGACTTTAACGTTCCTCAGGACAAGAAGACCGGCGAGATCACCAGCGACAAGCGCATCGTCGCTGCCATCCCCACCCTCAAGTATCTGCTCGAAAACGGCGCCGCCGTCATCGCCTGCTCCCACCTGGGCAAGCCCGTCGCCACTTTTGACAGCTATGTGAAAAAGCAGGTCGAGAAGGGCAAGAACGAGGCTGACATCACCCGCGAAGAGTGGGAGAAGTCCCTCAAGAAGCTGACCCTGGCTCCTGTTGCCAAGCGCCTGAGCGAGCTCCTGGGACAGGACGTGATCTTTGCCACCGACACCATCGGTGAGGACGCCAAGGCCAAGGCCGCCGCTCTGCAGCCCGGCCAGATCATGCTGCTCGAGAACCTGCGCTTTGCCAAGGGCGAGACCAAGAACGACCCCGCCTTCGCCAAGGCGCTGGCCGACATGGCCGAGATTTTCGTATCTGACGCTTTCGGCACCGTGCACCGCGCCCACGCTTCCACCGCCGGCGTTGCCGCCTACCTGCCCGCTTACTCCGGTCTGCTCGTGCAGAAGGAGCTGGCCGTCATGGGCAAGGCGCTCGATAACCCCGTGCGTCCCTTTGTCGCCGTTCTGGGCGGCGCCAAGGTCTCCGACAAGATCAACGTCATCAACAACCTCCTCGAAAAGGCCGACACCATCATCATCGGCGGCGGCATGGCCTACACCTTCAAGAAGGCGCAGGGCTATGAGATCGGCACCTCCCTGCTCGAAGCCGACCGCATCGACTACGCCAAGGACATGATCGCCAAGGCCGAGGCCAAGGGCGTCAAGTTCCTCCTGCCCGTTGACAACTACTGCGCCGCCGAGTTCTCCGCCGACGCGGAGCCCGTCCTCGTCGAGGGCAATATCCCCGAAAACCTCATGGGCATGGACATCGGCCCCAAGACCCAGGAGCTCTTCGCCGCGGCCGTTAAGGGCGCCGGCACCATCGTGTGGAACGGACCCATGGGCGTGTTCGAGTTCGAGAAGTTCGCCGGCGGCACCAAGGCCATGGCCAAGGCGCTTGCTGAGAGCGGCGCTGTGACCATCGTCGGCGGCGGCGACTCCGCTTCCGCGGTCGAAAAGCTCGGCTTTGCCGATAAGATCACCCACATCTCCACCGGCGGCGGCGCTTCCCTCGAATTCCTTGAGGGCAAGGAGCTGCCGGGCGTGGCCTGCCTGCTCGACGCCTGAGGTCAGAAGAAGGCTGCTCCCGATCCGCAGCCTGCTTCTTCCTTCTCCTTCCCAAACCCGCTTCGCCGGGCTTTGGGAAGGGATTCAATTAGGAAAGGACAACTCTGATTATGAATAGAAAGTATCGCAAAACTGTCATTGCCGGCAACTGGAAAATGAACCAGTTAGCCTCCGGCATCAAGCCCTTCATCGAAGAGCTCAAGGAGAACCTGCCCAAGCAGAAAAACTGCGACATCGTGCTCTGCACACCCGCCGTCATGGTGTCCACCATGAGCCAAGGTCGCAGCCGGCGCGCAGGATGTTTCCAAGTACGAGAAGGGCGCTTACACCGGCGAAGTATCCGCCGATCAGCTTGCCGACATCGGCGCGAAGTACTGCATCGTCGGTCACTCCGAGCGCCGCCAGTACCACGGCGAGGACGATATGCTCGTCAACGCCAAGGCCAAGGCGCTGCTCAAGAAGGGCATCATCCCCATCATCTGTGTGGGGGAGAGCCTGGAGCAGCGCGAGATGGATCTGACCATGGAATATGTGGCATATCAGGTCAAGGCTGCCCTCAGCGGCATCGACGCCGGCGAGCTTCGCCGCTGCATCATCGCCTATGAGCCCATCTGGGCCATCGGCACCGGCAAGACCGCTACCGCCGAGCAGGCGCAGGAGGTCTGCGAGGGCATCCGTGCCGTGATCCGCAAGATCTACGGCGCCCGTCCCGCCCGTGCTGTCAGCATCCTCTACGGCGGCAGCATGAACGCCAAGAACGCGGCTGAGCTGCTGGCCCAGCCCGACATCGACGGCGGCCTCATCGGCGGGGCTTCTCTCAAGCCCGCTGATTTCGCGGCCATCGTCGCGGCTGCCAATCAGGACGCCGAGTAATAATCCACAGGGCTGTGAAGCATCACAGCCCTTCTTTTGAGTTCAGGGAAGGAATCGTTTATTCTATGAAAAAAGCAGTATTTATCATCATGGACGGCTACGGACTCGCGGCGCCCACCGCGGGCAACGCCATCGCCCAGGCCAAAAAGCCCAATCTCGATAAGCTCTTTGCCGAATACCCCACCACCGAGCTGCAGGCCTCCGGCCTGTTCGTCGGACTCCCCGACGGGCAGATGGGCAACTCCGAGGTTGGTCACACCAACATCGGCGCGGGCCGCGTCGTGTTCCAGATCCTGCCCAAGATCAGCCAGGAGATCGAGAACGGCAAGTTCTTTGAAAACAAGGTCTACATCAAGGCCATGGAGGACGCCAAGGCAAACGGCAAGCCTCTGCACGTCATGGGTCTTCTCTCCACCGGCGGCGTTCACAGCCACCTAAAGCACATCTTCGGCATCCTTGACATGGCAAAGCAGCGCGGCGTGGAGAAGGTCTATGTCCACTGCTTCCTGGACGGGCGCGATGTGGCCCCCACCAGCGGCGCGGGCTTTGTGCGCGAGCTGAAGGAGAAGTGCGACGCGCTGGGCAATGCAAAGATCGCCACCATCCAGGGCCGCTTCTGGGGCATGGATCGCGACAAGCGCTGGGATCGCGTCGAGGCCGGTTACAACGCCATCGTCTGCGGCGAGGGCGTGCGGGACGATGACCCGGTGCACGCGGTTGAAGCCAGCTACGCCGAGAACGTGACCGACGAGTTTGTAAAGCCCGTCGTCGTCTGCCCCGAGGGACAGATCAACGAGGGCGACAGCGTCATCTTCATGAACTTCCGCCCCGACCGCGCCCGCGAGATGACCTGGGCGCTGAACCTGCCCGACTTTGCGGGCTTTGAACGCAAAAAGACCGTCTATCCGCTCAGTTACGTCTGCACCGCTCAGTATGACGAGGCGCTGACGCTGCCCATCGCCTACCCGCCCGAGGTCATTGAGAACACGCTGGGCGACCTCATCTCCGAACACGGCCTCAAGCAGTTCCGCGTTGCGGAGACTGAGAAGTACGCTCACGTCACCTTCTTCTTCAACGGCGGCGTGGAGAAGCAGTGCGAGGGCGAGGAGCGCTGCCTCGTGCCCTCTCCCAAGGAGTTTGCCACCTACGACCTCGTGCCCCAGATGAGCGCGGAGAAGGTCTGCGACAAGGTGGTGGAGGCTATCGCCTCCGAGCAGTACGCCCTGATCGTCTGCAACTTTGCAAACTGCGATATGGTCGGCCACACCGGCGTTATGGACGCCGCCGTCAAGGCGGTTGAGACCGTGGACGCCTGCATGGGACGCATTATCGAGGAGGTCAATAAGCACGACGACGTGGTGCTGCTCGTCACCGCCGACCACGGCAACGCCGACTGCATGTTCGACGAGACCGGCAAGGTCAACACCGCCCACACCACCAACCCCGTGCCCTTCTGCGTCACCGTCAAGGGCGCGAGCCTCAAGCCCGGCAAGCTTGCCGACATCGCCCCCACCATCTTGCATGTCATGGGGCTTGAGCAGCCCGCCGCCATGACCGGCGAGAATCTGCTCGGCTGATCGCATAGTGTACAGCATCGAGTCCTTAGAAGAGCGAAAACGGCTCTTCTAAGGATTTGTGCTGTTAACTCAAAAAAATTTTAGCAATTTTATTTCACAAAAAATCTTGACTTCATTTGTGAATTATGCTAAAATTCACATCTGCATGGCATAGGTGCGTCCTGCCATGCGAAAACGGCTGAAAGCCTTGAAAACTCTGGGCTTTTAGCGAATGAAAGATGTGAGGAAAGGAGGAAAACAATGCCCACTTTTAACCAGCTGGTGAGAAAGGGAAGAGAGAAGGTCACCTACAAGTCCACTTCTCCTGCTCTGCAGAAGGGTATGAACACCCTGAAGAATAAGGAGACCGACCTGAGCTCCCCCCAGAAGAGAGGCGTCTGCACCGCCGTTCGTACTTCCACTCCTAAGAAGCCGAACTCCGCTCTGCGTAAGATCGCCCGTGTTCGCCTCACGAACGGTTACGAAGTCACTGCGTACATTCCCGGTATCGGCCATAACCTGCAGGAGCACTCTGTGGTTATGATCCGCGGCGGTCGTGTCAAGGACCTGCCTGGTGTCCGTTACCACATCATCCGCGGCACTCTGGATGCCCAGGGCGTCAACGGTCGTATGCAGGCTCGTTCCAAGTACGGTGCGAAGAGACCCAAAGCTGCGAAGAAGAAATAATAGCTGATATTTCCGACGGCAGCAATTCTGCCCTGTCGTTTATCTATATCATTTGGATAGACCTCGGGGCGCAACGGACGATTGAAAACGTTCGAGTACCTGTGATCCCATTTTATAATGAAGGAGGGAAGCAACGTGCCCAGAAGAGGTAATGTTCCCAAAAGAGAAATTTTGCCCGATCCTGTGTATAATTCCGTGCTGGTGACCAAGCTCATCAACGGCGTTATGCTCGACGGCAAGAAAGGTGTTGCGCAGAAGGTCGTTTACGACGCTTTTGACATCATCAAAGACAAGTCCGGCAAAGAGCCCCTGGACGCTTTCACCGAGGCCATGAACAACATCATGCCCGCGCTGGAGGTCAAGGCTCGCCGTGTCGGCGGCGCCACCTATCAGGTGCCTATCGAAGTCCGCCCCGCCCGTCGTCAGACCCTGGCTCTGCGTTGGCTGGTCGATTACAGCCGCAAGCGCAGCGAAAAGACCATGAAGGAACGTCTGGCCGGCGAGATCATGGACGCGTGCAACAATCTCGGCAACGCTGTCAAGAAGCGCGAGGATATGCACAAGAACGCCGAAGCCAACAAGGCTTTCGCGCATTTCAGATGGTAATTCCCGCAGGAGTTTAAATTCATGCCTAGAAAGTATTCACTCGAAAGAACAAGAAATATCGGCATTATGGCTCACATCGACGCCGGTAAGACGACCACGACAGAGCGTATTCTGTACTACACGGGCGTCAACTACAAGCTCGGTGAGACCCATGAGGGCACCGCCACCATGGACTGGATGGAGCAGGAGCAGGAGCGTGGCATCACCATCACCTCCGCCGCGACCACCTGTTTCTGGCGCGATACCCGCATCAACATCATCGACACCCCGGGGCATGTGGACTTCACCGTAGAGGTCGAGCGCTCCCTTAGAGTGCTGGACGGCTGCGTGACGGTTCTGTGCGCCAAGGGCGGCGTGGAGCCCCAGTCCGAGACCGTTTGGAGACAGGCTGACCATTATCATGTTCCGCGCATGATCTATGTCAATAAGATGGACATTATGGGCGCCGACTTCTATCATGTGCTCGACATGGTGCATGACAGGCTCAAGTGTAACGCCGTTCCCATCCAGCTCCCCATCGGCTCCGAGGAAAACTTCGTCGGTATCGTCGATCTGGTGGATATGAACGCGCGCATCTATTACGACGACCTGGGCAAGGACATGCGTACCGAGGAGATCCCCGAGGACATGATGGAGCTTGCGCAGGAGTATCGTGATAAGCTCCTGGAGGCGGTTTCCGACTTCGACGAAGAGATTATGGAAGCATATCTCGAAGGCGAAGACGTGCCGGCGGACAAGATCCGCGCGGCGATCCGGAAGGCCACGGTCGCGGTGAAGATGGTTCCCGTAACCTGCGGCACTTCCTACAAGAACAAAGGCGTACAGAAGCTGCTGGACGCGATCGTGGAGTACATGCCTTCCCCGCTGGATGTTCCCCCGGTGGACGGCAAGCATCCCAAGACCGATGAGGAAGAGGAGCGCCGCGCAAGCGATGACGAGCCCTTCTCCGCGTTGGCCTTCAAGATCATGACCGACCCCTATGTGGGCAAGCTCGCCTTCTTCCGCGTGTACTCCGGTACGCTCGAGAGCGGCAAGACGGTGATGAACTCCACCAAGGGTCTGCGTGAGCGCATGGGGCGCATCCTGCAGATGCACGCCAACCACAGGGAGGATATTGAGCAGGTTTATTCCGGCGATATTGCCGCCGCGGTGGGACTGAAAAACACCACCACCGGCGATACTCTCTGTGACGAAAAACACCCGATCATTTTGGAATCCATGGAATTCCCCGACCCGGTCATCCGCGTGGCCATTGAGCCCAAGACGAAAGCCGGTCAGGAGAAAATGGCAGTCGCCCTGCAGAAGCTGGCAGAGGAAGACCCCACCTTCAAGACCTATACGGACGACGAAACGGGGCAGACCATTATTGCCGGTATGGGCGAGCTGCACCTGGAGATCATCGTCGATCGACTGCTGCGTGAGTTCAAGGTTGAGGCCAACGTGGGCAAGCCGCAGGTTTCCTATAAGGAGACCATTCGCAAGTCCGCCACGGTCGATACCCGTTACGCGCGTCAGACCGGCGGCAAGGGTCAGTTCGCGCATGTCAAGCTGATGATCGAACCCAACGAACCCGGCAAGGGCTATGAGTTCATCAACAAGATCACCGGCGGCGCGATCCCGAAGGAGTTTATCCCCTGCGTCGATCAGGGCATCCAGGGTGCGATGCTCTCCGGTGTGCTGGCGGGCTACCAGGTGGTGGACGTGAAGGCGACACTGCTGGACGGCTCCTTCCACGAGGTGGACTCCTCGGAGCTGGCCTTCAAGATCTGCGGCAGCATGGCCTTCAAGGAAGCCTGCCAGAAGGCGGATCCCGTCCTGCTCGAGCCCATCATGAAGGTCGTTGTGACTGCGCCTGAGGAATACATGGGCGACGTGATGGGCGACATCAACGCGAGACGCGGGCAGATTTCCGGCTCTGATATCCGCAATGGCGCCGCGATCGTGGAGAGCAACGTACCGCTTTCCACCATGTTCGGTTACGCCACCGATCTGCGCAGCAAGACGCAGGGGCGTGCCACTTACAGCATGGAGCCCAGTCACTTCGTTGAGCTGCCCAAGAATTTGCAGGAGACCCTCGTGAATTCTCGCGCGGGCTTCAATAGTAGGTATTAAGGTAATTTATTTTCATTTTCATTCAGGAGGATTTACAAATGGCTAAACAGATGTACAACAGAGCAAAGCCCCATGTCAACATCGGCACCATCGGCCACATCGACCACGGCAAGACCACCCTGACCGCCGCCATCACCAAGTACCTGGCTCTCCAGGGCAAGGCTGAGTACACCGACTACTCTTCCATCGACAAGGCTCCCGAAGAGCGCGAGCGCGGCATCACCATCAACACCGCTCACGTTGAGTACGAGACCGAGAAGCGTCACTACGCTCACGTTGACTGCCCGGGCCACGCCGACTATATCAAGAACATGATCACCGGCGCTGCTCAGATGGACGGCGCGATCCTCGTTATCGCCGCTTCCGACGGCCCCATGGCCCAGACCCGCGAGCACCTGCTGCTGGCCCGTCAGGTTAACGTTCCTTCCGTTCTGGTCTTCCTGAACAAGTGCGATCAGGTCGACGACGAAGAGCTGCTTGAGCTGGTCGAGATGGAAGTCCGCGAGCTGCTCGACTTCTACGGCTTCCCTGGCGACGACACCCCCATCATCCGCGGCTCCGCTCTGAACGCTCTGGTTTGCGAGTCCAAAGATCCCAATGCTCCCGAGTACGCCTGCATCAAGGAGCTCATGGACGCTGTTGACAGCTGGATCCCCACTCCCGACCGCAAGGCCGACCAGCCCTTCCTGATGCCCATCGAGGACGTGTTCACCATCTCCGGCCGCGGCACTGTCGTTACCGGTCGTGTTGAGCGTGGCCGCGTGAAGATCGGCGACAAGGTCGAGATCGTTGGCCTGAAGGACGAGTCCACCGAGACCACCGTTACCGGCACCGAGATGTTCCACAAGACCCTCGAGTTCGCCGAGGCTGGCGACAACGTCGGCTGCCTGCTGCGTGGTATCGACAAGAAGTCCGTTGAGCGTGGTCAGGTTCTGGCTGCTCCCAAGAGCATTCACCCCCACACCAAGTTCAAGGGTCAGGTTTACGTCCTGTCCAAGGAAGAGGGCGGCCGTCACACCCCGTTCTTCAACAACTACCGTCCCCAGTTCTACTTCCGTACCACCGACGTGACCGGCGTCATCACCCTGCCCGAAGGCGTTGAGATGTGCATGCCCGGCGACAACGTCGATATGGACGTGGAGCTCATCACCCCGATCGCCATCGAGAACGGCCTGCGTTTCGCTATCCGTGAGGGTGGCCGCACTGTCGGTTCCGGTGTTGTTATCGGCATCAACGAGTAATTCAAAACCCTTTGATTCCCCGTGGCTTCGGCCATGGGGAATTTTTATGTCTGTTTGCTCTTGTAAGGCGGCTGAAAAAAAGGTATAATCCCATCGTTGACGTATTTATTCTGGAGGTACTCCCCGGATGAAAAAATTTTTTCTGATCCTTTTTGTCGTTCCGCTGCTGGCCTTTGTGTGGTACTCCCTTTCCATCCATCCCGGTACTGCCCAGGTTCCTGTGGCGACGCCTGAATCGCTCGGAACGATCGAGCCCGCGCCGGAGCCCACGCCGGAGCCTACGCCGGAAGCCACGCCGGAACCGACCCCGTGGCCGCTGCAGGCAGCGCAGCTTACGGATGATACGCTGGACGCCTCCCTTTTTGCGCCCTGTGAGCAGCAGGGCAGTATCGTAAGCCTGGAGTATGAGACGAAGGATTACCATAACGGCGCAGAGGGAGCCTTTCCCAAGCGGCTCAACGTCTATCTGCCCTATGCCTATAGCGAGGATCGCCCCTTCAACGTGCTGTTTCTGCTGCACATCACCGGGGTTGACGAGAGCTTCTGGCTGCCCGGCGGGCTCAGCTATGAGGAGCAGAGCATCCGCATGACCGATTTGCTGGATAATATGATTGCCCGTGGGCTCTGCGAGCCGATGATCGTGGTCGCTCCTTGCGGATACATTACGGCTGAGGCCGCCGCAGCGCACGATTCCGTGCGGGACTATGACCAGTTCGGGCATGAGTTTGCAAATGACATCCTGCCGCTGATCGTGGAGAACTTCTCTACCTACGCGGAAGGGACAGAGCGCGGGCAGCTTGCCGCCGCGCGGGAGCATTTCGGCGTGGCGGGCGCGAGCTTCGGCTCCTACATGACACGAAACAGCGTCCTTGCGCCGAATCTTGACCTTTGCGCTAATTTTGCCATGATCGGCGGCGGTTCTCTGCGTCAGGACGCACTGCGCGGCGAGTGGCAGAATGCCGGACTCGCCCCGGCGGATTACCCGATCCACCGTCTGCTGATCGTGGAGGGGGAGCTGGATGACCGCGTGGAGCCGGAGCGCTCCTATCACGCGCTGCAGGGTTGGACAGACCTTTTTCACGCTGACAATCTGCGCTACCTTCTCATCAAGAACGCGCCGCATGATGTGCGCGAATGGGTCAACGGCGTGTATAACAGCGCGCAGCTCTTCTTCCGGGACGATATTTCTGCGGAGGCTGCGGCATGAGAACGCTGCGTTTGATCCTAACTCTGCTGCTCACGGCGTCTCTGCTGCTGGCTCTGCCCGCGGCGGCCTTTGCCGATGACGGAGAAGTCTTTGCCGTGACGGTCACGGTGGGGGAGAAGGCAACGCCGGTGCGCGCCCTGCAGGACGCTTACGCCGGGAACCTGTATCTCTCCCTGCGCGACCTCTCCGCCGCGCTCAGTGGGACGGCAAAGCAGTTTCGATACAATTACATGTACTCCACGCAGGACGGATACAGCTTCTTCATCCATCCGGGGCTCGAGGCGGACAACGAATCGGGCGGCAGCGCTTATTCGACAGAAAGCAGGGTTGCCTACCTTGCACTGCAGCGCCATAAGCTCTATGTGGACAATCAGGAGCGCAAGTATTACAGCTATCGGGACGGCAGCAACCTTTTTCTGAACCTGACCGACATTGAACTGATGCTGGATCTGACCGTGCAGGCGAAGTCTGAAACAGAGCTTCGCTTCCTGGTGGATCAGCCTTTTCGTCCCGATCCGCAGACCCTGCGGGAAGACGGGTATTTTGAGGCCTTCAACGCCATCGTGCTGGGCGATGCGACGAACGGCAAGCTCCTGTTTACCAGCCAGTCCAGCCGAAGCTTCCCAATCGCAAGCCTCACCAAACTCATGACGTATCTGCTGACGATGGAGGCGGTGGAGGCCGGGCAGGCAAACCTGAGCGACAGGGTGCGCATCTCCGAGGCGGCGTCCGCGCTGTCCAAGTCCGCCGACGGCATCATCAAGATGGAAGCCGGAATGGAGCTGCCGCTCGAGGAGCTGCTGACGGCGATGCTGCTTGCCTCCAGCAATGAGTCCGCGCTGGCGATTGCGCAGCATCTTTCGGGTTCGGAAGGCGCTTTTGTGCAGCGCATGAACGCACGCGCCAAAGAGCTCGGGCTCAAATCCGCCGAATTCTACACGGTACACGGGCTTCCGGTTTATCTTGGGGAAAGCGTCCCCATCAAGCATCAGAATCGGATGAGCGCGAGCGATCTCTTTACTCTTTGCGGGTATCTGCTGGCCAATTATCCCCAAATCACGCAGATCACCTCCCGCCAGTACGCAAAGCTCCCCACGCTCGACTATACCACCGCAAACTCCAACCCCATGGTCTTTAATCTGCCGGGCGTCACCGGGCTCAAAACCGGCAACACCAATCGGGCGGGGTACTGCCTGAGCGTGTCGATGCCGCTCACCGTGGAAGGGGAGGAGCATAATCTTGTGCTCATCCTGCTCGGCGCTGAAAGCGTCGATCTGAGAGGCCAGGCGGCGGAGATCCTGCTGCGCTGGGCAAAGGAAGCATACAAGGGGTGACAGCATGGAGATGAATTATTGTATGCATTGCGGCACAAAGCTCACCGTGCGGGAGCATCCTCACGAGGGGCTGACGCCCTGGTGCGAGAGCTGCGGGGAGTACCGATACCCGGTTTTCAACACCGCCTGCAGCATGATCGTCATGAATGAGCAGCGCGACCAGGTGCTGCTGATCCGTCAGTACGGGCGTCCATACTATGTACTGGTTGCGGGTTATGTAAACCGCGGAGAGGATGCCGAAGCCGCCGCCGCACGGGAGCTGCGGGAAGAGGTGGGGCTGGAAGCGCAGTCGATACGCTTTAACCACAGCCATTACTTCGCCCCCACCAACACCCTGATGCTGAACTTCACGGTCACGGTTGCAAAGCCAGAGGTTCACGCCAATTTTGAGGTGGACGACTGGCGCTGGTTCAGCGTG
>CAJOCV010000064.1:0-2945 GCA_905233785.1 uncultured Oscillospiraceae bacterium | reverse complement strand
AGCCATGAAAAACAAAAGGAGCGGATGGAAATGCGCGGTTATTTTACAGCAAACGGATATTATGGACTGATGAACGGAAGATATGTGCTCTTTGCCTCCGAGTCGGAGTATTTCGAGGCGGCTTCGGAGAGCGATAGCTGATCCGCTTCAGTCTCAAACGGAGGATAAGATGAAGCGAATTGATCTGCACGTTCATACGACAGCCTCGGACGGCACCTGCAGTCCTGCCGAGGTGGTGCGCATTGCCAAGGAGAAGGGACTGTCCGCCATCGCCATTACGGATCATGACACGGTCGCAGGCTACGCGGAGGCTGCGGCGGAAGGCGAGAGAGTGGGGCTTGAGGTGGTGCCCGGCATGGAAATCAGCACCCGTTATCTCGGGCCGGTGCACATTCTGGGCTATTATCTCGATACGAAGTCGCCGGTATTGAACGAGGTGACCGACTGGCTGGTGCAGGATCGCGATAAGCGCAACCGCAAGATGGCCAGACTTATGCAGGAGGACGGACTCCCCGTGGACTATGATGAGATGCGCGAGCGCTTCGGCGCTGTGATCGGCAGACCCCATTTTGCCGAGGTGCTGGTAGAGCTGGGGCTCGCGGAAAACGTGCAGGACGCTTTTGCCCGCTATGTCGAGCGCGGACAGAAATACTATGCCGCGCGCAATTTTCTGCCGATCGAGCGTTCGATCCGCCTGATCCGTGAGGCGGGCGGCGTACCCGTGATGGCGCATCCTTTTCAGTATAAGCTGCAGGATGCGCAGCTTCGTGAGCTTCTCGATCTCTGCGTCAAAAACGGCCTGATGGGGATGGAATGCCGCTACTCCGGCTATACGGAGGAGCAGGTTCAGTATTTGCTGGCGCTTGCGAAGGAATACTCGCTCGTCCCCACAGGCGGCAGCGATTTCCACGGCAGCGTCAAGCCGCACATTGCCCTTGGCGACGGCACCGGCGGGCTGTTTGTGCCCTATCGTTTCTTAAACGGCGTCAAAGCCGCCGCGGGCATCGAAACGGAACGCGAATAAATGATTACAGTGTCGCTTCACGGCGATTTCAAGATGGTTTCATTTTCGTGGATTTCCCCGCATAGTCCGACAAAAAACGCACCCCTCTGCGTCTACAATAGACGCAAAGGGGTGATTTTACATGAAGAAGCTGTGGCTTGTATTGTGGATGCTGCCGGTGCTGCTGGGGCTGAGCACCTGCGCGGTGGAGAAAATAAGGCCGGATTATGACGCGCTGCTGCTCGACGCGGCAGCGGCGGCGGATGTGGAGCAGGGACGCGCCATAGCCGCGGAGCGAAACGCCCAGATCCTCCGCGGGGTTCTTCGGGAGCAGCGTGTGGATTTTGACGACCTGCTTCTGCTCGCGCGGCTCCTGGATGCGGAGGCGGGGGATCGGCGATATTCGGACGATTATCGTCTCTGCGTGGGAGAGGTGGCGCTCAATCGGGTAGCGTCCCCCGAGTTTCCCGATTCGCTGCGGGAGGTGGTGGAGCAGTATGGGCAGTATCCCAGCGCGCAGGAGCCGGAGTTTGCCGATTTGCGACCGAAGCGTTCCTGTGCGGCGCTTGCCCTGCGTCTGCTCAAGGGGGAGCGACGGCTGAGCCCCGCGGTGCTCTATCGCTCTACACGGAAGATCGGAACTGCCTTTGTGCGCTTTTATGACCGGCAGGAGGGCTACACCTATTTCTGTGAGAGCGTTTATTCGGACCTGTACAAATGATTGACTTTTTTCAAGGCTTGTTTATAATGGTATCATCAACAAAATCCAACTGAATCAATAAAGGAGAGAAATCATAATGCCGAGAAAGAAAGCCGCGGCGGAGGAAGCCGCCGTTTTGGATCAGGCGGCTGTCGCCGAAAAGCCTGTGAAGAGGACGGCGGCCGGAAAAACGACCGCAAAAAAAACAAAGGAAACAGATGCGGCGGAAAAGAAGCCGACAAAAAAAGCGACTGTCCGAAAAAAGACTGTCCGGGAACCGGACATCACCGTGGAGTTTTTTGAGCAGCCCGCAGAGAAGAAGAAGGTGGCCTTCATCGGCTCTGAGTGCTACCCCTTTGTCAAGACCGGCGGCCTGGGCGACGTGATGTATGCCTTGCCCCGTGCGCTTGTCAAGCTGAACGTGGACGTGCGCGTGATGCTGCCAAATTACAAGTGCATCCCTCAGCAATGGAAGGACAAGATGGTCTATCGCGGCAGCTTTATGATGGATCTCTGCGAGGACGGTCGGCAGTTCTATGTGGGAATCATGGAGTACATTGCCGACGGTGTGGTGTATGATTTTATAGATAACGAGGAATTTTTCACCGCCGGAAAGCCGTACATTAACCTCATTGATGACATTCCTCGCTTCTGCTACTTCTCGAAGGCCACGCTCGCTGTGCTCAACTACCTCGAATGGGTGCCCGACGTGGTCCATTGCCATGACTGGCAGGCGGCGCTTGTGCCCGTCTATCTGCGTACCCTTTTCTCCGGTACGCCGGTGGCGCAGGCCAAGAGCATGCTCACGATCCACAACCTTCGCTTCCAGGGCATTTATAACATCCCTACCGTGAAATATTGGACGGGGCTTCCCGGCTTCGTGTTTAATATCGGCGCGCTCAAACAGGGTTACGACGACGCAAATATGCTCAAGGGCGGTCTTGCCTACGCCGACATGATCACCACCGTGTCCGAGACTTATGCCAAGGAGATTCAGACCGGCTTTTACGGCGAGAATCTGGACGCTCATATGCGTTATCACGCGGGCAAGCTGCGCGGTATCGTCAACGGCATCGACGTGGAGCAGTGGGACACTGCCACGGATGCAAAGCTCGCCTTCCATTACGGGGCCGAAAACGCCGTTGAGGGCAAGAAGGCCAATAAAAAAGCCTTGCAGGAAGCACTCGGCCTTGCTGTGGATGAGAGGAAGTTCGTCGTCGGTCTGGTCTCCCGCCTGACCGA
>CAJOCV010000063.1:3518-13287 GCA_905233785.1 uncultured Oscillospiraceae bacterium | reverse complement strand
CGGACACGGAGGCGCTCCGAGCGGTGCTTAAACAGAAAAAGCCGCTTGCCGTCTACGCGCCGGGGGGACTTGACAAGCTTGAGCTCTGCGATGGGGAAAAGGTCTATGAGCTCGCCTTTGGCGCCGCGGAGGACTATAACGCCCTCCTGCGTGAGCTGTTCTCTGCCGATCAGCCGAAGCTCTCCCACAATGTAAAAGAGCTCATGAGCCTGCTGCTAAACGAAGGGCTGAGCACGGACGGCTTTCGCTTCGACACCGCACTTGCGGGCTATCTGCTGGACGCTACCAACAGCGATTACAGCCTTTCCCGCCTCTCCGCGCGCTATCTCGGCGCGGAGCTGGAGGGGGCGGAGGCCGTGTGGGAGCTTGCGCCCGTTTTGAAGAAAAAACTGGAAGCGCTGCAGATGCTCTCGCTCTATGAGACGGCGGAGCTGCCGCTGTGTCCGGTGCTTGCGGATATGGAGCACACGGGCTTCTTTGTTGACCGCAAGGCGCTGTATGACTTCGGGGAGAGCCTGAACGCGGACATTGCCCGCCTACAGCAGAGCATCTGGCAGCACGCGGGGCATGAATTCAACATCCAGTCCCCAAAGCAGCTGGGCGAGCTGCTGTTTGAGGAGCTGATGCTCCCCTCCGGCAAAAAGACCAAGACCGGCTGGAGCACGAATGCCGACGTGCTGGAAAAGCTCCGGGGCAAGCACCCGATCGTGGACGAGGTGCTGGAGTACCGCATGCTCACCAAGCTCAAATCCACCTATGCCGACGGACTTTTGAAGGTCATCTCCGACGATGGGCGCATCCATACCAGCTTTCAGATGACCGTCACCGACACGGGGCGGCTTTCGTCCCGGGAACCGAACCTGCAAAACATCCCCATCCGCAAAAAGCTCGGCGCGCAGATCCGCAGCATGTTCGTGGCGACGCCCGGCAAAGTCCTGGTGGACGCGGATTACAGCCAGATCGAGCTCAGGCTGCTGGCGCACATCTCGGACGATAAGACCATGCAGGAGGCCTTCCTGAGCGGCGAGGATTTCCACGCCGTCACCGCCTCCCAGGTGTTCGACACCCCGCTTGCGGAGGTCACGCCCACGCTCAGAAGCCGCGCCAAGGCGGTCAACTTCGGCATCGTCTACGGCATCTCGGCCTTCTCGCTGGCGCAGGACATCGGCGTCTATCCCAACGAGGCCAAGGCCTATATGGAGGCCTACCTCAATAAATACCACGGTGTGCGCGAGTATATGGAGCGCATCAAGGCACAGGCGAAGGCGGAGGGCTATGTGACCACCCTCTACGGCCGCCGCCGCGAAATGCCCGAACTCAAGAGCAGCAATTTCAACATCCGCGCCTTTGGCGAGCGTGTGGCGCTCAATATGCCCATCCAGGGCACGGCGGCGGATATTATCAAGCTCGCCATGGTGCGGGTCTATGCGCGGCTGAAGAAGGAAAAGCTCGAGGCGAAGCTTCTCTTGCAGGTGCACGACGAGCTGATCGTGGAGTGCCCGGAGGCAGAGTGCGAGCATGTCAGCCGCATTCTGAAGGAAGAGATGGAAAACGCCGCCTCGCTTGCCGTGCCGCTCACGGCGGAGGTGCACAGCGGGCATAGCTGGGCGGAGGCGCACTGAGATGGCGCTTTTGATCCGGGACGCCCGGGAGGACGATCTCACGCGGCTCGAGGAGCTGGAGGGGCTCTGCTTCTCCGTCCCATGGACGCGCCAAATGCTTCAAAGCCAGCTTCCCGACGGGCAGCATGTGTTTATCGTGGCGGAGGAGGGCGGACAAGTCCTCGGCTATGTGGGCATGATGTTCGTGCTGGACGAGGGCTACATCGCAAACGTGGCGGTCGATCCCGCCGCACGGCGGCGCGGCATCGGCAGGGCGCTGATCGCGGAGCTGCTGAAAAGAGCCAAAGCGCTTGACCTCAGCTTTGTGACGCTCGAGGTGCGTCAGTCCAACGCCCCCGCCATCGCGCTCTATGCCGGCTTCGGCTTTGCGCCGGTGGGACTTAGAAAAAACTATTACGATTCTCCCAAAGAGAACGCGCTTTTGATGACAACTTTTTTGAAGTGAGGAAAGACCATTGAAGATTCTTGCCTTTGAATCCACCTGCGATGAGACCGCGGTGGCTGTCGTGGAGGACGGCAGAAAAATCCTGACCGACCAGATCTTCTCCCAGGCCGACCTGCACGCGGTCTATGGCGGCGTCGTGCCGGAGATCGCGTCAAGGTGCCATGTGGAGTCCATCTCCATCCTGGCGCAGAAGGCCATTGAGAGTGCCGGCATCGAGCGGAAGGACATTGACGCGGTGGCCGTCTCCTATGCGCCCGGGCTCATCGGCGCGGTGCTGGTGGGCGTGAACTTCGCCAAGTCCTGCGCCCTCGCGCTGGGCGTGCCGCTCATCCCGGTGCACCATATCCGCGGGCATATCGCCGCGAACTACCTCGCCTATCCTGAGCTTACGCCGCCCTTCCTCTGCCTTGCCATCTCCGGCGGCAACACCATTCTCGTGGATGTGCGGGATTATACGGACATGCATATCCTGGGCGCAACGCGGGACGACGCGGCGGGGGAGTGCTTTGACAAGACCGCCCGCGTCCTCGGGCTTCCGTACCCCGGCGGCAAGCCCATCGACCAGCTCTCCCAGGGTGGGGACGATACGAAGTACGTCTTCCCCATCGGCCATGTGGCGGGCAGCCCTTACGACATGAGCTTCTCCGGCCTCAAGACGGCGGTCATCAACCTTGTGCACAATGCCGAGCAGAAGGGCGAGGAGATCGACCGGGCGGGGCTTGCAGCCTCGTTTACCAAGGCCGTGAGCGAAAGCCTCGTGCCGCGCACGGTGCAGGCCGCAAAAGAGCTGGACTACAGCAAGGTGGTGGTAGCCGGCGGCGTTGCAGCCAATTCCCGCATCCGCGCCGACTTCCAGAAGGCCGCCGAAGAAAACGGCTTTGCGCTCTTTGTTCCGCCGCTGCGGCTCTGCGGCGATAACGGCGCCATGATCGGCGCGCAGGGCTATTATGAATATCTCGCAGGTCACACGGCGGGCAGTGATTTGAACGCTTACGCGACCATGGACTTATAAAAAGAAAGCGGGGGAGAAGCATGACGATTCACGAAGGACACCGGGACAGACTGCGCGACAGCTTTCTGCAGCATGGGCTGGACAGCTTCCAGGAGCTTCAGGCGTTGGAGCTTCTCCTGTTCTATGCCATCCCGCGACGGGACACAAACCCAATCGCCCATGCGCTGCTGGAACGCTTCGGGACGCTTGACGGCGTTTTTGCCGCCTCGGAGCGGGAGCTTTGCGAGGTGCCGGGGATCGGGAGGAACGCAGCGGCGTTGATTATGCTGATTCCGCAGATTGTCAAGCGCAGCCGCGTTACGGTCGCCGATCAGATCAAAACGATCCGCAACGGCAGGGACGCGGCTGAGTATCTGCGACCCCGACTCGACAGCGAGCGGGAAGAGGTGGCGCTGATGATCTGTCTCGACGCGCGGATGGCGGTCATCAGTTGTGTAGAGCTGGCTCGCGGCAGCGTAAATGCGGTGGACTTCGATATGCGCCGCATGGTGGAAATCGCGCTGAAAAATAAAGCAAGCTATGTGATCCTCGCTCACAATCACCCCGGCGGAAGTCCCCGAATGTCACGGGAGGATGACGCCGTGACAGCCCGCGCGTATAAGGCGCTGGAGATTGTCAATATCCGGCTGTTTGACCATATCATTGTAGCCGGGGAAACGTACGCCTCCATCAATGACTTGGGCGGTATGCGTCTATACAGCTATTAGGACGGCCTTATGTTAATCAAGAATTGTTAATATTTTGTAACAAATACCTGCCCGCGTCCCCGGCATTTTTAGAAAAAAACCCGGCAAAGCCTTGATAATACAGGCTTTTTCGGGTGTTGAAAAAGCTGTTGAAAATGTTGATAACTGATTGGAGTATGATTATTTTGGTTTGTTATGTAACTGGTTTATGTGAGAATCAGGTTGCAAATCATTACAAAAGTGAAGAAAATTGTGAATATTTGTTGCTCGGGCGGATGGATAAACGTTGATAATCACGTAAAAAGTTACAAGACTGCAAATAATGAAAACAGTTTGTAATGATTGAGCGTGCTTTCTTTTTTGATCCATAGGGGCGGCGTTTTTTTGTGCTTGCCAAATGTGCGGAAATAAACTATAATGCCGTGACCTGATAGAAAAGAAGGAGAAACCATGTCAAACACACGAAGTCGTATTCCGTCCGGCAGGATGGGGGAAATGCCTGAGGGAAGTCTGCTGCTGAGCATGGCGGTGCCGATGATGCTCTCCATGCTGGTACAGGCGCTGTATAACATTGTGGACAGTATTTATGTGGCACAGGTGTCGGAGGACTGCCTTTCGGCGCTGTCGCTGGCCTTTCCGGCGCAGAATATCATGATCGGCCTCGGCACCGGCACAGGGGTTGGCGTAAGTTCCCTGATTTCCCGCGCCCTCGGCAGCGGGGACGAAGAGCGCGCGGGCAAGGTCGCGGGCAACGCGATCTTCTTAAGCTTCTGCTGTTGGGCGGTGATGGCGCTCTTCGGCTTTTTCCTGTCTGATGCCTTTATTCGCTCCCAGACCCAGATTGAGAGTATTCGCGGCTATGCCGATTCCTATTTGCGCATTGTCACCATCGGCTCGTTATTTGTGTATCTCCAGATCACGGTGGAGCGCTTTTTGCAGTCCACAGGGATGACCAGGCTTTCCATGTGGACGCAGATGATCGGCTCTGTCAGCAACATCGTCTTAGACCCGATCCTGATCTACGGCTGGCTGGGTTTTCCCGCAATGGGCACCGCCGGCGCGGCTTTGGCCACAGTGATCGGCCAGGCGCTTGGCGCGGCCTGCGGCTTTCTCTTCCAACTGCGTCATAACCGGGAAATCCCGCTCCGCCTCGGATTGATGCGACCGGTCAGGCGCATCATCGGGGACATTTACCGGATCGGCTTTCCGTCGATCCTGATGATGTGCATCGGTTCGCTGACCAATTACCTGATGAACATTATCCTTATCGGCTTTACCTCCACGGCGGTGGCGGTCTACGGTGTGTACTTCAAGGTACAAAGCTTTTTCTTTATGCCGGTTTTTGCGCTCAACAACGGGCTCGTGCCCATCGTGGGCTACAACTATGGCGCGAGAAAGAAGCAGCGCATCTACCGCACGATCCGATTTGGCATCCTGTACGCCACAGTCATTATGCTGTTGGGCTTTTTGGTCTTTCAGCTTCTGCCGCAGCTTCTGCTGGGGATTTTCAGCCCCTCGGAGGCAATGCTCAGAATCGGGATTCCTGCCCTGCGGCGCATCAGTTGGAGCTTTTTGTTCGCAGGCTTCTGCATCGTGGCGGGCTCTGCCTGCCAGGCGCTGGATAAAAGCTACTATTCATTTTTTGTTTCCATCCTGCGACAGCTTGTGGTATTGATTCCGGCTGCTTGGCTGCTTGCACAGACGGAAGTGCTGGATAACGTCTGGTGGTGTTTTCCCATCGCTGAGCTCATGTCACTCACTGCAAGCTTCTTCTTCCTGAGAAAGACACTGAGCGAGATGGAGAAGAAATTAGGATAGCGCTGAATCAGTCGTCAAGAGCGAATCCCGAGAATATTTACGTTTTGATGATGGCGCTTTTTGCAGAAACAGTTTGTGTATTGCAAGAAAAAGTGACGAAATCAGAGCGTTTATTTTCCGGAAGATGCCGCAGGCGTATTGTGCGGTGTTGCCTTAAATAAGGCTAATGCGTTCAGCCTCCCCAAATTGAGGGGGAGGCTGAGCGTTTCTCGCAACATAAAAAGGGACTGTGAAAAAACGAATTTTTTCACAGTCCCTTTTTGGAGCTGGTAATGTGACTCGAACACACGACCTGCTGATTACGAATCAGCTGCTCTACCGACTGAGCTATACCAGCATTTGACCAGCGAAAGGTAGTTTACCACATTCCCTCCCGTTCGTCAATCCTTTTTTTCAAAGCTCCAGAGTTAATTGTTCGCAAACCGGCGGCATCTCCGCCAAATAGCGAAAACAGTCCTCCGGTGTGTGCAGCACGCCCATCTCTTCGCAGCGCGTGTGAAAGCGCTCACGCAGAACGCGCTCGTTGGGGCTTGGCAGCTCGTAAGAAAGGCCGTAGCGCCGGATATACCGCTCCTTGAGGCCGGGAAAGTGCCGATCCAGCGCGGCGTAGTAGTATTCCCGGTCGCCATCTCGCAGGGTAAGCCCCATGCCGAAGTTCACGACGCCGCGCACCTTGGCCTGCTCGCAGATCTCCAGCAGGCCGTCCAGATTCTCCACCGTGTCGTTCAGCCATGGCAGCAGGGGGCAAATCCACACCACCGTCGGGATTCCCTCATCCCGGAGAATGTTCAGCACCTCCGCGCGGCGGCGCGTGGTGCAGACCTTCGGCTCCACGATGCGACAGAGCGCTTCGTCCATCGTAGTCAGCGTTATCTGTACCACGGCCTTGGCGTTTCGGTTGATCTCCTTCAGTAAATCCAGATCCCGCAGCACCCGGTCGGACTTGGTCTGCAGCGCGACGCCGAAGCCGTAGCGCCGGATGATTTCCAGACAGCGGCGGGTAAGGCCAAGCTCCGCCTCGCAGTGCATATAGGGGTCGCTCATGGCGCCGGTGGCGATCACGCAGCGGCTTCTCTTGCGGCGCAGGGCGTTTTCCAGCAGCGCGGGCGCGTTCTGCTTGACCTCCACATCCTCAAAGGCGTGGGGCATCCCGTAGCATTTACTGCGCGAATCGCAGTAGATGCAGCCGTGCGTGCAGCCGCGATAGAGGTTCATGCCGTTTCGGGCGCTGAGGATCGTTTTGGCGTCTACAAAATGCATGGTGTTGCTCCTATACAGCGCCAGGCCGCCGTCAGCCGCTCCAGGCTCCAGGCGGCGTTGGCGGGGCTGGTGGAGGGAAGGCACAGGGCTTTGATGCCGAGCGTTGGTTCAATGTACTTCCGATAGAGCTTCTCGGCGGTCTTACCGTTGCAGTAGATACGCCTCAAGCCCGAGAGCTCGAGGATCGGGCGCAGATCGTTCGGCACCACGTCCCGGATCGAACTGTCGGCGGAGCCCTCAATGCTGCAGGAGGCGATCACGTCCCAGAGTGCGATGTGATGCCGCAGCAGAAAGGCCGTTTTTTCCTCCACGCTTTCGGGAACAGCTTCCCCGTACACCGCCGCCAGCACCCGCCAGAAGCGGTTTTGCGGATGCCCGTAGAAAAACGCGGCCTCCCGGGACTTGACGGAGGGGAAGCTGCCGAGGATCAGCACTTCGCTGTGCGCGTCGTAGATCGGCGGGATGGGGTGGAGGATCCGGTCACGCGCCATCGCTGTTCTCCAACAGTTTTGCAAGCTCCCACGCGAGTGCAAAATATTGCAGCCGCGCGTCGTTTTCGAGATCGCCCAAAATGCGGCGGCTCCAGCTTCCGTGCAGCGAGTCCGCGGCGTAGACGAACTGAAAAAGCTCTGCCCCGCGAAAGTCGCAGACGGCCTGCAGGGCGCTGCACTCCATCTCCACACAGACGCAGCCCTCGGCTGCGCGCCGGGCTCTGTTGCTCTCGGTCTCCCGGTAAAAGGCGTCGGTCGTCCAGGTCTTGCCCCGGACGTATTCCACACATAGTGCATCCAGCAGAGAGCAGAGCCTGTCAGCGTTTCGGATCGTGATATACGGCGCGGGCGCGGCGTAATGATAGCTGCAGCCCTCGTCCCGGTAGGCCGCCGTCGGGACGATCAGCCTGCCCTCCGGCAGATCGACCAGCGCCCCGCAGGAGCCGAACACCAGAAAACGGCGGACGGGGAAGAGCGTCAGCAGTTCTTCCACCACGGCGGCGGCCATCGGCGCGCCGATGCCGGAGAGCACCACGCCGATGTTGGTGTTTTTTATATGATAGATTGGGTTTGTGAAAGCGGCGGAACCGATGGTAAGCCCTTCCGCCAGCGGCTCGATCAAGCCTTTTTCCAGCAGCAGACCAATGAGCCTGCCGGAAAAGACCAGGATTACGCTCTTGATCGGAAAGGAGGCGGCAAGCGCCTTCTCCTCGGGGCGGATCGTCTCGGCAGCGCGGACGATCTCCGGGCTCTCGGGATCAAAGCTGTGAAGAATCATGAGTGTCGCCTCCTTTGCGTCTATTCTACAACAGAATCGCTGCCGAGGCAAGAAAAAAGGGACTCGGAGCAAATGCTGCGAGTCCCCCACAGAAAAGAGAGGAGAAAGAAATTATTCGAGATCAAAAGAGACAAAGTCGAAGGTGCCGCCTTTGCCCTCCACGGAGAAGTAGAGCGCTTCCTTTTCGCCAAGACCGGCGGGCAGCTCACCGGAAAAGCTCTTGCCGGAGGTGCAGGTTTCCACCGGGATGCGGAGAATAGGCTCACCATGCTCCTGGGTGCGCACCGTGACGGCGCAGCCGTCGCCGTAGCCCTGGAGGTTTACGGTGATCTTTCTCGTGTCGCGCAGGTCGAAGTACTTAAAGCCCACGGTGCAGTCCGTGCAGAAGTTGGAGATATACTGATCCGGGCCTTCCTCGCGGTCTCCGCCCTTCTGGGTGATGAAGGGGTTTGAGCCCTTGCGATATTTGATCATGGACATGAACTGGGTGCCGTTCTTGCCGTAGACGTTGCAGGCAATGTAGCTGGGGTAATGCCCCTTACCGGCGAGAGGGCCGTTGTTGAGACCGCAGGAGGTCATCTCGGCCTGATAGAACTTGCCGTCCTCAAAGCGGATCTCCTCCGCGCAGGCCTGACGGGAAGACTGCTTGCGGTTGGTGTGGCGATGGTAGAAGATGTAATAGTGCCCCTCGATCTCGATGAGCGAGCCGTGGGTGTTGCCGGTGCACATTCTCGCGTGCCTTACATCCGGCACGCCGGGAAGCCCGATGTCGCCGCAGGAGACCAGAATGCCGCCAAACTCGAAGCCGTGATCGGGGTAGTCGGACACGGCGTAGCAGAGGTTGTGGCTGTTGAGGGAGGAGTAGATGAAGTAGTATTTGCCGTTAAACTTGCGCATGGAGCTGGCCTCACCGAAGGGCTGCTGCTCATAAGCGGTTCCCTTGGCCTTCTCGCCGGTGAGCACACCGATATAGTGCAGCTCGTCGGATTTGACGGTCAGCATGTCCTTCGTGTCGATCTCAAAGACCATGGGGCCGTCCTTCGTGGGCTGGGAGCCGTCGAGCAGGATGGGGTTGCCGCCGAAGGCGAAGCCGGTGTAGAGGTAGAGCCGCCCGTCGTCATCCTTGAGGCAGCCGGGGTCAAACTGGAAGGGCTCATTGCGCTTGCCGATGGGAGTGCCGTCGGGGTATTTGACGTAGCCGTAGAACTCATACTTCCCGGCAGGGGAATCGCTCACGGCGACGGAGATCATCTTGGTGCCGCCCATGAAGTAGTAGAGGTAGTAGCGCCGGTCGTCGCCGACCACCATGTCGGGCGCGGCGAGGCCGTTGGTGACGCGGATCTTCGGCGCGGCGGGATCCTGCTCGCGCTGGAAGATGCAGCCGTGATAGGTCCAGTTGCCCAGATCGTCCACCGGAGCCGACCAGCAGACGTAATCGCCCAGGCAGAAGTTGATGCCGTTAAACAGGTCGTGGGAACCGTAGATGTAAACTCTGCCGTCCACGATATGGGGCTCTGCGTCGGGAACGTATTCCCAGCTTGGCAGATAGGGATTAAACGCTTGCTTCGTTTTCATTTCTGACCTCCTGAACATAAAATAATCCGCAGAATATGCTACGTTAACTATAGCATATTTCCGCGGATAGGAAAAGGCGTTC
>CAJOCV010000063.1:0-3485 GCA_905233785.1 uncultured Oscillospiraceae bacterium | reverse complement strand
GAGAGCAGATAGCGCTCGATGATGAAGGCGGGGGTGCAGCTCCAGGCGTGGCAGTAGCTGTTGACAACACTGCCGCCGTAAGGGGAGAAGGCGGGGTCTTTTCCGTCCCAGCATTCCCAGAAGGTGTCGGCCCCGGCGTCCAGCATGCCGCCCCAATAGGTCTTGAGATGCTCGACAGCTTCATCGCGCAGCCCGACGCGCAGAAGCGCCATCACATAGTAGTGGTGCATATACGGCGTCCCCATGGGGACCTCGCTCGTGGCGATGGCCTGCTGCATGGCGCGCCTGGCCTTCTCCGTCTCCACAGCGTCCGCCAGCACCATCCAAATCTGGGAGGCGGCGGAGATTTGGCCGTTACTCACGAAAAGTCCCTTGTCTTCGTTCCAGAAGCGTTTGACGGCGGCCTTCTGCAGCGCCTCCTGCCGGTGCATGAGGTAAGCGCTCTGCGACCAGTCATTCTTGAGCCGTGCAAGCCGTCTCGCATAGCGCAGCGCGAAGATCAGCACGCCCTGGGCGCAGGCTGTGCGATCCAGCTCGTCGCACCAGTCGATGAAGCTGTCCTTCGCGGCCTGCTCGTTTACAATATCATCAGCCCCCACCTGATGCAGCGCGTATTCGATCTGCTGCATGGCGATGTCGTAGAGATCGTCGATGGCCTCCACGTCCTGTGTCTCCTGCAGATACTCCTCCAGCGCCACGACGAACATCAGCGCGTAGTCAAAGAGGAAGGTGTCGTCCGCCTCGGGGGCGGGGGCGGTGAACACCGCCGCGCTGACGCGCCCGTCGGGGAAGCGGCTGCCGCCGAAGAGATAGAGACAGCGCTTGACCAGGTCGTTGTTGCGGAAGGAGACGTAGTTTGTGAGCGCCTGCAGCCGCAGATCGCCCATCCAGAGCCGCCGGTCGCGCTTGGGGCCGTCCTCGAACACGTCCTGCATGCAGTTGCCGAGCGTGCGCAGGCTGGCGGCGTGGATGCGGTCAAGGTCTTCGTCTCCGCTCGTGAGGGGCTTGACGTTTTCCCACGCGGCAGAGCTCTCGGTCATGCATTCGGCCTGCTTGACAATGAGCTTATATTTGGGCGAGGTGTCCATCATCGTGATCTTGAGATAGCGGAAAGCGTAACGCCGGGGCAGAGTCACGCGCGCCGGGAGCAGATCAACGTGAATATACTCCTCTTGGATCCAGCTGCGGGAGAGCCAGCCCTTGTATTCCTGAGAGTTTTCGCTCAGCTCCATGCGGTTCTCGGCGAATTTCAGCTTGAGATAGGCGGGCGCGTCCGGGTGGCTGCCGGAATAGGAGAGATCGAGCGTCACATAGCCCACCATGTGCTGACCGAAATCCAGGCACAGGTTCTCCCCCTTGCCGAGACTCAGATGCGGCACCTGATGCAGCACGATCTCGTCCTCCTCGGCGCTGTAGCGCTCCTTGAGCTTGAAGCCGCCGATCGGGTGACAGATGGCATGGCGCAGCGCCGGGCGCAGCTCGGCCGCGCGGTCGAGAAGCCTGGCGTTGCCAAGGGGGTGAAAGTCTTCTATAATGGAAATCAAAGCCATAGTGCTTTACCTCGCGTCATTTTGATCGCGCTCAATATACCGCAATTTCCACCGGATTGCAACGGCGGAAACTGCCGATCACGCTGCTTTTGATACCGTTTGCGCCGAAAGACGAAAATGTGCTTGTTTTTTTCGGCGGATTCAAGTATTCTAAACAGGAATAGAAACAAGATATGGGTTTGTTTTATGGAAAAGAGTACAAGAGCGTACTGGCTGTGGTATCCCGGCGATTTTGAGCTTTACCACGCCATGAAGCAGAATTTTTCCCGCGTGGAGCGCGGCTGCGCCTGGCCGGCCTTCTGGAAGAGCGAGGGCTTTCGCAATCGCGTGGCGTTCCGCCGGGTCTATGCGCTGACGGAGGCGACGGTTTTTACGGTGCACGGTGTCGCGGGCTGTCAGGGTTATGTGCAGCTCGATGAGGAAAAGCACCCCTTTGAAACGGAAATCCTCTGCGGCACGGGAGAGCACCGTATCTCCCTTCACATCGCCTGTATCGCCGCCGTGCCTTCGGTCTATGTGGAAGGGGAGACGATCTGCTCAAGCCCCGGCTGGACGGTCGAGGACTATGACAGCGACCCGGTGAAGGCGGCGTATAACCGCTATTTCACCGATCCCGGGCGCGACCCCTCCGAATGGGCGTTCAGCGAAAAGGTATATCTTCCGGCATCGGAAGAGCGCGTAAACGGCGGCGTGCTGTATACCTTTGAGACGGAGATGACTGCCGCGCTGGAACTCTCCGGCGCCGGCTGCCCGACGGTGTATCTCGGCGAATCACGAGCCGAGGCGCTGGATACGGAGAACTGCTATTTCTCCTGTACCGTCGATCCGGAGACGCGGCGCTGCCCGCGCCAGGCCATGCGCTATGCCTTTGTGCCGGGCGCAAAGCCGGGGGACTATCGGGCGCGCGCCATCCACCAGTATGTGGACATTCCGGTCAGGGCAAGCTTTCGCTGTGACGATGAGGAATTGAACCAAATCTTTGCAGTCGCGGCGCACACCTTCATGCTCTGCTCCGGCGCGTTCTTCCTGGACGGCATCAAGCGCGACAAGTGGATCTGGGGCGGGGACGCCTATCAGAGGGATGAGGAGATCGAAAAGCGCACGCTGATCGCGCTGCGGGGGAACGATCCGGTCACCACCCACGTCAACACCATCGTGGACTATTCGCTGCTCTGGATCCTGAGCGTGGGCGTGAGCTATTTATGCTCCGGCGACCGCGCTTTTGTGGACGCAATGCTCCCCAAAATGGAGAGCATGATGGCGCTCTGCCTCTCGCAGACCGAGGAGCATGGCTTCATCATCGGGCGCGAGCGGGACTGGGAGTTCGTGGACTGGGCGGACTTTGACCGCGAAGGCCCCCTCTGCGCCGAGCAGATGCTGCTGTGCGAGTGCTGCCGCCTGATGGGGGAGCTTCTGCCCGGTGAGGCAGGGGAGAAGTACCGCGCTGTCCGCCAAAAGCTGCTTTCAGAGATCGAGCGTCTCTACTGGGATGAAGAAAAACAGGCGTATATCGACTCTTTTGTCTCTGGCAGACGCCATGTGACGCGCCACGCCAACATCTTCGCCATCCTCTTTGACATCGCGGACGAAGAACGCAAGACAGTGCTGGCAAGGTCTGTCCTCTTTAACGAGCGGGTTCCTGTCATCACCACGCCCTACTTCCGCTTTTTCGAGCTGGAAGCGCTCTGCCGCCTCGGTTATCTCAAGGAGGCGATGGAGACCGTCAAGGACTATTGGGGCGGGATGCTGAAGCTCGGCGCTGTGACCTTCTGGGAGGAATATGACCCCGATAAGCCGCTGGAGCGACAGTATGAGATGTACGGCGACCCCTTCGGTAAATCCCTCTGCCACGCGTGGAGCGCAAGCCCCATCTATCTGCTGGCGCGCTATTTCGTCGGCCTGCGGCCGCTGACGCCCGGCGGGGCGCAGTACGCG
>CAJOCV010000062.1:15776-16498 GCA_905233785.1 uncultured Oscillospiraceae bacterium | reverse complement strand
GCGCGCCGGTGGATTCCTATGTGACGCCGGAGCCCTGGCCGATGCCGGGCTATGAAGATCCCGTCATCATGGCGGCCGGGGCTTTCATCCAGGGCAGCAGCATCGAGCTGTCCGCCGACGGCCCTATTCGCCCGCCCTATACGGTCTATCTGCAGGGTGGGCTGACCTATGAGTCCGGCAAGCTTGGCGTGATGATGGCGGTATCGGCCATGCTGGAGGAATGAAGGCTGAATCATGGGAGAACGAGTCGGAATGGATGACTTTCTTTCATTCAAAGGAGAATCTATGGAGATACAAGAGGAAATCGAACAGCTCCGCAGAGAGATCGAATATCACAGCAGACTCTATTATGTCATGGACGCGCCGGTCATATCGGACTATGACTTCGATATGCTGATGCAGCGCCTCAAACGCATGGAGGCGGAGCATCCCGAGCTCATCACCCCCGATTCGCCCACCCAGCGTGTCGGCGGCGAGGCGCTCAGCCAGTTTGAGCAGGTGCGCCACCAGGTTCCGCTGGAGAGCCTGACGGACGTGTTCTCGTATGAGGAGCTCTTTGCTTTTGGGGAGCGGATGGATTCGCTGCTTCCGCAGGAGAAGCATGACTATGTGGTGGAACCGAAGATCGACGGGCTGTCCATGTCGCTGGAGTACGAAAACGGCGTGTTCGTGCGCGGCGCGACGCGGGGCGACGGCACGGTCGGTGAAAACGTGACGGAGAA
>CAJOCV010000062.1:0-15674 GCA_905233785.1 uncultured Oscillospiraceae bacterium | reverse complement strand
CGCGGCGAGCAGCTTCTCGCCAATCCCCGCAACGCGGCGGCGGGCTCCATGCGCCAGCTTGATCCCAAAGTCGCGGCCTCCCGCAAGTTGGATATTCTCTGCTTTAACCTGCAGTATTCGTCCGACGGGGGCTATGAGACTCACGCCCAGACCCTGGATGCCATGCGCGCCATGGGCTTTCCCGTCGTGAGCTATCAGCGATATGACAACATCGAGGACTGTGTGGAGCGCATCGAGTGGCTGGGCGAGCACCGGGACGAGCTGCCCTTTGACATGGACGGCGCGGTCATCAAAATCAACCGCCTGAGTCAGCGCCAGACCCTCGGCAGCACCGCCAAGGCGCCGCGTTGGGCGGTGGCCTTCAAGTATCCGCCCGAGAAAAAGGAGAGCCGCGTGCTGGACATTGTGGTGCAGGTCGGGCGCACCGGCGTCCTGACGCCGAAGGTGATCGTGGAGCCGGTAAGACTCGCGGGGACGACGGTCTCCGCCGCGACGCTTCACAACCAGGACAACATCGACCGCCTGGATCTTCGCATCGGGGACACGGTGCTGCTGCAAAAGGCGGGCGAAATCATTCCCGAGGTGCTCTCGGTCAACAAGGCAAAGCGACCGGAGGGTACTGTGCCCTTTGCGATGCCCAGTCTTTGCCCGGAGTGCGGCTCGCCCGTGGTGCGCGATCCGGACGGGGCGGCGCTGCGCTGCACAAGCCCCGAGTGTCCCGCCCAGAGGCTTCGCAACATCGCGCATTTTGCCTCGCGCGAGGCGATGGACATCGAAGGTCTCGGCCTCTCCGTGTGCGAGAGCCTTGTTAACGCAGGGCTTGTAAAAACCCCGGCCGACCTCTATTCCCTCAAGGCCGAGGACGTGGCGGCGTTGGAGCGCATGGGGGACAAATCGGCGCAGAAGCTGATTGCCGCCATCGACAAGAGCCGGGAGGCCGGTCTTGCGCGGCTGCTGTGCGCCTTCGGCATCCGCCAGGTGGGGCAGAAGGCCGCAAAGGTGCTGGCGTCACATTATCCCGATCTGGACGCGCTGACGGCGGCCGACACGGAGGAGTTGACGAGGCTGCCAGACATCGGCGCGATCACAGCGGGCTTTCTGACCGAATGGTTCCAGAAGCCCCAAAGTCAGCATCAGATCCGCCTGCTGCGCGAGGCAGGCGTGGACTTCTCCTCCCATGAGGAGAAGAAGGACGATCGCTTTGCGAATCTGACCTTCGTGCTCACGGGCGCTTTGCAGAAATTTACAAGGGACGAGGCCTCCGCGCTCATCGAGAGCTTCGGCGGCAAAACCAGCTCCTCGGTGTCGAAGAAGACAAGCTATGTCGTGGCGGGCGAGAACGCCGGCAGTAAGCTCACCAAGGCGCAGAGCCTCGGCGTCCCCGTCCTTTCCGAGGACGAGTTTGCGCAGCTGCTGCGATGAGGGGCGAATACCGGCACAGAGCAAGGCTTTGCCTTTTCGGCCTGCTGTCGCTTGCCGTAATGGCGCTGATCTTCTGTCTATCGGCGCAGAACGGCGCGGATTCCGGCCGCCTGAGCAGCGGCTTTCTCGCAAGCCCGCTCGGGCGTCTGCTCACGCGCGTCCTTCCGCGGCTGACGGATCGGGGCGAGGGCTGGGACATCCGCAAATACGCCCACATGAGTGAGTATGGGCTGCTGGGCGCTTCGGCCTTCCTCTTCCTTGCAGAGCTTTTTCGCTGGCAAGAGCGGGGGAGGGCGGCGCTGATGGCGCTCGCGTTCAGCTTCCTTTACGCCTGCTCGGACGAGCTGCACCAGTTGTTCGTTCCCGGGCGAGGCGGCTGCTTTCCCGATGTGCTGGTAGACAGCGCGGGATATACCGGCGGCGTCTTGATGGCTCTGGCGGGCGCCCGGCTTGCAATCAGAAAGAAAAACGCCCGATCTCAGAGGCGTTTCGATGGGGAGAAATCATCATGGCAAAGCATCTTGCTCCTGAAAAAAAGAAAGAATTGAAAATGCCCGCGCTTCGACGCGAGCTTTTGCCCCGTGTGCTCAAATATCGCTTCGGGCAGAACAAAAAGCGGTATTACCGGGAGCTTTCCGCCCGCATCCTGATCCCGGTGCTGCTTGCGCTGCTGCTGTTTACCTTCGGCTTCCTGCTGCGCTCGCCCGCCCGGGTCAAGGTGCTGCTGCTGGGAGCGTCGGCGCTCTGCTCGGCCTTTGAGCTGCTGCGCCGCTGCCTCAAGCGTGTTGTGGAACGCCGACTGCCCGAGGAGGAGATTTTCGTCGTACTTGCCGCGATCCTCACCTTCTGCATCGGCGAATACGCCGCGGCGGCCTTCAGCCTGCTCGCTTTCCGCGCCGGGGAGCTTGCGCAGGCGTATGTCCTCGCGCGTACCGACAACGGTGTAGAGCTTCTGCGCGCGATCATGCCCGAAACCGCCCATATCCTGATTGGCGGCGTGACCGAGGACAGCGTTCCCGAGGAGGTGCGCATCGGCGATACCCTGCGTGTGGAGAAGGGAGAGCGCATTCCCGTAGATGGTGAGGTTCTGTCCGGCATGAGCGCACTGGATTGCTCCGCCCTCACGGGGGACAGCAGGCCTGTCAGCGTTTCCGTAGGGAGCAAGCTGCGCTCCGGCTGCGTCAATCTCTCTGCCCCGCTCACCATGCGCGCGGAAAAGAGCTTTGACGATTCTGCCGCCGCCAAGCGTTTGGAGAGCTTTGAGCAGGCGCGGGCGATGGATTCCAGGCTGGAAAAGCGCCTGAACCGCTATGCCGCAGTATACATCCCGGCAATCGTGATGTGTGCGCTGTTTCTTGGCGTGCTGATCCCGATCGTCACCGGGGGATGGAGCGCCTGGCTGCGCCGCGCGGCGCTGTTTCTGCTGCTGTGCTCACCGAGCGCGCTGCTGATTTCAATTCCCCTTTGCTTTGAGGGCGCTCTTCTGAGTGCCGAGCGCGAGGGGATGCGTGTATTTGGAAAGAGCGTGATCGAACGGCTTGCCCGCGCGCACACCATGGTTTTTGGCAAGACCGGCGTGGTGACAGACGGGCGCTTTCAGGTAAACGATGTCTTTCCCGACGGGGTGAGCGAGGAAGAGCTGCTCTCCGTCTGCGCCGCCGCGGAGAGCCATTCGGCAAACCCGATGGCCGAGGCGCTGCGGGAGGCGGGCGGCTGGACGAAGGAGACCGAGGGGAAGCTTCTGGAGATTGAGGAAATCCCCGGCCGCGGCGTCAGCGCCTTCGTGGACGGGCGGCACGTGCTTGTGGGCAACGCCGCGCTCATGGAGGAGCACGGCATCTATTACCTCACGCCGAATCGCGCGGGCTCCGCCATCCACGTGGCGGTGGAGAACCGCTACTGGGGTCATATCCTGATGACCGATAAGCTGCGCGACGGCGCCTTTGACGCCATGGAGGATTTGCACGCACAGGGCATTGAACAGAGGGTGATGCTCACCGGGGATGTGCCCTCCGTCTCGCGAAGCGTGGCCTCGGCGCTGAATTTTAATATGGTGCGCTATGAGCTGTCCCCGCAGGGGAAGCTGTCCGCCCTTCGCTATCTCAAGGAGCAGCTCGGCGAGGGGACGACGCTTGTTTATGTGGGCGACGGCCTCAACGACGCCGCGCTTTTCGACGAAGCGGATGTGGGCATCTCTCTGGACACGCTGCGCCATGACGACGGGGTGGACAAGGCGGATGTTGCCGTCATGTCCGGAGAAATCCGCAGGCTCCCGGCTCTTCTGCGCATGGCGACAACGGCTTGGCGCACGGTGTGGCTGAACATCCTGGTCGGCTGCGGCCTGAGGCTGCTGCTGCTCGTCCTGGCGCTCTGGGGCGTGTTGCCGATCGCGCTCGGCGCGGCCCTGGACGCGCTCTGCGTGGCCTTCACGGCGCTGATGCCTTTGCGTACCTATACGGTGGAGTGAGATGAATTGCTACGACTTTGACCAGACAATCTTTTTCCCGGATAGCTCCTATCTGTTTGTCAGGTACTGTCTGCGCCGCTATCCGCGCGGGGTTCTTCGCGCGCTGCCCGGCACGCTCGCGGTCGGAGCGCTAACACTTTTCGGCAAGAGGGGGACGCGGGAGCTGAAGCAGCAGGTCTTTTCCTTCCTGCCCGAGCTCGACGATGTGGACAGGATCGTCGAGGAATTCTGGGCGGAAAGCTTTGACGCCGGCATTGCCGACTGGTATCTGAAGCAGCGTCGCGATGATGATCTGATCCTCTCCGCCTCGCCGGAGTTTCTGCTGCGTCCAGCGGCGGAAAGACTGGGCGTGCACCTGATCGCAACGCGCATGGATCGTCATACCGGGAGGATTATTGGGAAAAACTGCCATGACTTCGAGAAGGTCACGCGCTTTTACAGGGAGTACCGGGATGGGCACGTGGAGGCGTTTTACTCCGATTCCCTGTCGGACAGTCCCATGGCTCGTCTTGCCGACAGTGCCTGGCTTGTGAAGGATCAACAGACGCTGTGTCCCTGGCCGGCGAGAGAAGAGAGCCTTCGATGAAAGGCGCGGGGCAGAAGCAGGATCGGCGTGCTTATCTGACCGAGGCGCCGATCCCAAAGCTGATTTGTACGCTTGCCGCGCCCACCGTTGTCAGCATGCTGGTAACAGCGATCTACAACGCGGCGGACACCTATTTTGTCGGGCGCATCTCCACCCAGGGCACCGCGGCTGTGGGGCTGGTGTTTTCGGTAATGGCTGTCATCCAGGCCTTGGGCTTCTTCTGCGGCCAGGGCTCCGGCAACTATCTGTCCCGCCTGCTCGGGGCCGGAAACCGGCAGAAGGCCAACGAAATCGCAGTCACGGGTTTTGCCATGGCGCTGATCCTTGGGCTGTGCACGGCGGTTTTCGGCAATCTCTTCGCGCCCGCGCTGGCAAGGCTTTTGGGCGCGTCGGATTCCACGCTTCCCGATACGCTTGCGTATCTGCGCGTCATTCTGATCGGCGCGCCCTTTATGATGTGCCAGTGCGTCATCAACAATCAGCTTCGTTTTCAGGGCAGCGCCTTCTATGCCATGATCGGGCTGATGTGCGGCGCCGTCATGAACATCGCCCTTGACCCGCTTCTGATTTTTGTGCTCCGCATGGGTGTGCGCGGCGCGGCCATTGCCACGGTCTGCGGCCAGATCATCGGTTTTACGGTGCTGCTGATCTGCAGCTTTCGGGGGGAGAACATCCGGCTCCATCCGCGGAATCTGCGGCTGAGCGGAGACAATATCCTCCAAATCATAAACGGCGGTCTGCCCTCTCTGATGCGGCAGGGTATGGCGGCCGTCTCGGTTGTCTTGCTCAATCGCTTCGCCTATCTCTGCGGCGGGGATGCCGCCATCGCCGGAATGTCCATCGTGACGCGCAGTATGCAGCTGCTGTCCTCGGCGCTGATCGGCTTCGGTCAGGGCTATCAGCCGGTATGCTCCTTCAATTACGGGGCGAAGCGCTATGACCGCGTGCGGGACGGTTTCTTTTTCTGCGTCAAATACGGTACGATCCTGATGGTGCTGGCAAGCGCGTTCTGCCTGCTTCTCCCCGAGCGGATCGTCTCCTTCTTCCGCAATGACCCGGCGGTCATCGCAGTCGGCGCAGCCGCGCTGCGCTGGCAGGCCTCCGCGCTGCCGCTGATGGCAACCTCGGTGCTGACGAACATGATGCTCCAGGCCAGCGGTCAGGGCATCCGCTCCACAATTACCTCGTCGGCGCGAAACGGCATCTTCTTTCTCCCGCTGATCCTGACGCTGCCTCGGCTATTCGGCCTGCGCGGCGTGGAGATGACCCAGGCCGTCGCGGATGTGCTGAGCTTCCTCCTCTGCGTCCCCTTTGCCGCGGGCTGTCTCAAACGAATGAAAAAAACGGAACAGACATAAAAAAATTACGCCTGCGGCATCTTCCGGAAAAACCGCGCCCTGATTTCGTCACTTTTTCTTGCAATACACAAAGTATTCCTGCTCAATGAGTGCCATCATCAGAACGCGGTTTTTCTCGGAATCTGCTCTTGCCGCATTATGCGGTATTGCCTTAATATTCCAGATTACTTTTTCTCTTTGAAATCGGGAAGAAAGCTGCCCTGAATGCCCATGGCCTTCAGACGGCTCTTGATCTGCCCGGTTTTTTTATGATACATCGCCGTGCGCAGCTCATCGTCCGGCACGAAGCGATAATAGGCGGCGCAGAAGCTGTCAAACATTTCCCGGTTCCTGTATGAGACGCGCGGGATCAGAAGAATCACAGCGAGCGCCGCCCCAACCAGAAAGCTGAGCTTGAGATAGATCGGGCACCAGATCAGCACAGCCGCGAGCAAGGCCAGCGCAATGACGGCGCAGGTAATGACGGAGATCACCGTATAGCGCTTCGCGCCGATGGCGATCAGCTCCTCCCGGAGCGCGTTCATGCTTTTGATAAGCGGAAAGGCCGTTGCGAAGTTGAAGAGAATCTGCCGGATAAAGAGATATGCCCAGAGCCAGCCGCCGAGAAAGATGGCACCGGTGAACATGATTTTGATTTCCATAAACTTCCCGCCTCCGATCCTGTGCTTCGTCAGGATTGTAGCACATACCGCGAGAAGTTTCAAGAATAAATCACATCGCTGCGCATAGATTGTGTAGCGGGGAGTGAGGAAATGGACGGAAGCAGACTGGCGGCGGACTTGCTGCCGCCGGATTACCGGCAGGCGCTTCGGGAAACGGAGGCGGAGGAAATTCGCCTCCGTATCGGCCGCGCGCCGACTGTCCTGCTCGACGGGAGGGAACGGCGCTTCCACGAGCGCGTCTGCACGCAGGGGGATTTACTGCGCGTGCTGGAGCGGGCGAGCGGCGCCTCTCTGCATGCCGTGGCGGAAGCGATGCGAGAGGGCTATCTCAGCTATCGCGGAGTCCGGATCGGCGTGTGCGGAACGGCGCTGGCGCGGGCGGTAGGCGGAGGCTTCGGCGCTTTCTCGTCTCTGTGCCTGCGTGTTCCGCGGGAATGGCGCGGGATCGGGCGCGCACTGCTGCCCGCCCTTCGTGAAAACGTGAGCGGCGGCAGTCTGATCCTCTCAGCGCCGGGCGGAGGAAAGACCAGCCTGCTGCGCGAGTATATCCGCTGTCTCTCCGAAGGCGGTCTGCGCGTGGGGGTGCTGGACGAACGCAATGAGCTGTCTGCCACGGACGAAAACGGCGCGGGCTTTGATCTCGGCGCGCACACGGACACGCTGGTAGGAATGCCGAAGGCGGAGGGTGCTATGCTCCTGCTGCGCTCCATGAACCCGCAGCTTGTCGCCATGGACGAGATCACAAGCGCGGAGGACGCGGAGGCGGTCCTGCAAATCGCGGGCTGCGGCGTTGGCATTCTCGCGACGGCGCACACCTCCGGTTTTGCGCAGATGCGCAGCCGCCCGCTCTACCGAAGGCTTCTGGAAAGCGGCGTTTTTACCCGCGCGGTCTGCATCTCGGGGACAGGCAGAGCGCGGCAATACCGGCTGGAGGAGCTGCGGCTGTGAGGCTCGTGGGCGCGCTGCTTGCGGCGCTTGCCTGCCTGGATGTCGCGCTGCTCTGGAGCCGCTCCCGCCGGGAGCGCATCAACGTTCTGGACGGTCTGATTCGCGCCATGAACGTGATAGAGGCGGAGCTCGGCGGAAAAGCTTCGCCTCTGCCGCCGCTGATGACAAAGCTTTCGCGGGAGGATGGGACGATCGGCGCGTTCTTTGCCGCGGTCTCCGACGCGCTGGACAGCCTCGGAGCGCAGCCCTTCAGCGAAATCTGGCGCTCCGCCGTGCACGCGCACTTCTCTCTGCTGCCGGAGTGGGAGCGCTCGGCGCTCACGGAGCTTGGAAACGCGCTCGGTCGTTATCCCCTGCAGATGCAGCGGGAGGCGGTTGCCCTCTGCCGGGAACAGCTGCGGGAGCAGCTCGCGCTGGCGCGAAAGCAGTACGGCGAGCAGGCGCGCCTTGTCTGGGCGCTGGCGCTCTCCGCCGGAGTTTTACTTGGGATCGTTCTGATTTGAGGATGGTATGGAAGTAGATCTGATTTTCCGGATCGCCGCGGTGGGAATTCTGGTGGCGGTTCTCAATATCCTGCTCACGCGCTCCGGACGCGAGGAGCAGGCGCTGATGACGACGATCACGGCGCTGGTTGTGGTGCTGATGATCGTCGTGCAGAAAATCAGCGAGCTTTTTACCCTCATCAAGACGCTGTTTAATCTTTAGAGATGGAGCTGTTGTTTCGGGCGGTCAGCCTCGCCTTGACGGCGGCGGTGCTGATCCTGCTGATCCAGAAGCGCAATCCGGAGCTCGCGGGCGTTCTGAGCATTGCGGCGAGCTGCGTGCTGATGCTCTCCGTGCTGCGTTATCTCAGCGCCTTTCAGGAGCTGAGCGCCACGGTGCGGGGATTGCTCTCGGGCAGCGAGACGATGCTGCTCCCGGTGGCAAAGTGCCTCGCCGCCGCGATCGTGAGCCGGGTCGCCGCCGATCTCTGCCGGGACGCGTCCCAGAGCGCCCTGGCCTCGGCGGTGGAGCTTGCAGGCACCTTCTGCGCGGTGGGGATTTCGCTGCCGCTGATCTTGAACGTGCTCAAGCAGATCGGAGGTTTGCTTTGAAGAAGGGACTCTCGCTGCTGCTCTGTATGCTCGCCTGCCTGTGCTGTGTAACGACGGCTCACGCCGAGAGCTTCACGCGTGAGAGCTTTGAGGCGCTTGGCGCGTCCGGGCTGGAGAAAGGGCTGTCGCCCTCGGCGCGGGAAATCACGGGCGAGCTGAGCCCGGAGGGAAATTATGACGCCGAGGGAGCGCTGAAGCGCTTGTGGCAGCGGGCACGGACGGAGCTGCTTTCGCAGTTGCACGGTCAGTTCGTGTTTGCGCTGCGTCTGGCGTCGCTGCCGCTGCTTTGCGCCCTGGCCGACGCCCTCACGGACAGCAAAGCCGCGCGGGACACGATCTCTCTCACCGCCTGCTGCGCCGCGGCCGCCTGGCTTGCCGGGGACTTTAACAGCGGCATTGCGCAGGCAGCCCAAACGCTTGAACAGCTCTCGGACTATTCCCGCGCCGCCATGCCGGTGATTTTTACGGCGGCTGCCGCGGCGGGGGCGGTTGGCTCCGCGCCGCTTAAATACACGGCGAGCTGTCTTGCCATCGAGGTGATGATGACCGTCTCGCGCCGCCTGCTGCTGCCGCTGATTTATAGCTATCTTGCGCTCACGCTCTGCGGCTGTATCTGTGACAACAGCCTCGTGAAGGCGATGGGCAGGCTTGTCCGGTTTGCGGCGGTGACCGTCATGAGCGGCATGACTACGATGTTTTGTATGTATATCAGCTTCACGGGGCTCGTTGCGGGCAGCGCGGACGCCGCCGCTGTGAAGGCCGCGAGAACGGTGATTTCCGGCGTTTTGCCGGTGGTGGGAGGTATTCTCTCTGATTCGGCCGCGGCGATTCTCTCCGCCGCCGGTGTCGTTCGCAGCACGGCGGGCGTTTTTACGCTGATCGCCCTGTGCGCCCTGTGCGCAGGCCCCCTTGCCTTTCTGCTGATGAAAATGCTGTTTCTGCGTGCGGTGGGAACCATGGCGGAGCTTTTGCCGGGCGGAAGGCTCTCGTCCTTTCTGGAGGAGATCAGCACGGTGTTTGCGCTGCTGCTGGGGCTTTTGGGCAGCAGCGGCGTGATGCTGTTTTTCTCGATCGTGTCCGGCATGAAGGCGGTGACGGGCGGGTGAGAGAATCGCTGCATGGCTTCTGTGTGCTCGCTGTGTTCTGCGGGGCGGCGCTTCGCCTTGCGCCGGAGGGCTCGGTCAAGCGGGTGATGAGCGTTCTCGTGTCGGCAGTGCTGCTGCTGCAGGTTTTTTCTGGTCTGGGATGGACAGACGCCGCGGATCTCGCCGACGAGATCGGACGCTTTCGTGAGGCGGAGCAGCGCTATCAGCTGGAATCCCGGCAAGTTCGCGAACGCCTGGATCGGCTTGTCATAGAAGAGGAGCTGAAAGCATATATTCAGACCAAGGCAGCGGGGCGTGGGCTTACGCTCACCGGCATAGAGCTTGAGCTGCGATGGCAGACAGAGGGCTATTGGCTGCCGCGCTCGCTGACCCTGCGCGGCAGCGGGACGGACACGGCGGCGCGTGCGCTTCTCCGCGAGCTCGGCGCGGAGCTTGGAATCGAACAGGAAAGGCTGAAGTGGAGCGCGGATGACGGACTGGAAGAATCTGCTCAAACAACTGGATAAGTTCAAGTATCCGCTTCTGGTGCTGCTGATCGGCATTCTGCTGATGCTTCTGCCCGGCAGCGTCCGTTCTCCGACTCGGGATGAGGCTGAGAGCGACCGCTTCGGGCGGCTGTTGAGTCAGGTGGAGGGCGTCGGCAAAAGCGATCTGCTGATCTCCGAGGAGGGGATCGTCGTTGTATGCGAGGGGGCGGAAAACGCGCAGGTGCGGCTGCATCTATTGCAGGCGATCCGATCCTATACCGGCTTCGGTTCGGATCGGATCACAATATTAAAAATGGAAGAGCATGGAAGGGGAGGATGAACCATGAAAAACAGGAAACGGAATCTGACTGTGATGGCGGTGCTGGTATTTGTCTGTGCCGCGGTGGCGCTCAACTGGTCCTATAACCAACGCTGGGGTACCCCGGACGCGGAGATGGTGCTGGCGGAGGACGAGGCCATGATGAAGGCCAATGCCGATGCAACAGAAAAGGCGCCCGCCTCGGCCTCGGAATATTTCGCCGAGGCGCGGCTGACACGGCAGGTATCCCGGGACGAGGCGCTCCAGCTGCTCCAGGCCGCGGCGACGGCGGAGACGGCCTCACAGGAGACCATCGACGGCGCTGTGAATGCGATCTCCGCGATGGCCACCAGCTCCATGAAAGAGGCGCAGATCGAAAACCTGCTGATCGCAAAGGATTTTGCTGACTGTGTGGTCTACATTGGAAACGACGCCATCACAGTCGCCGTGCCCGCGCCTGTGGAAGGACTCAGCGAGGAGGCCGTGGCGCGTGTGACGGACATCATCTGCAGCGAGACGGAATACGCCGCCGCGCAGCTTAACATCATCGAGGTTCGCGCCTGAAAGAATCAGCCTGACAGAGGCGGCTTTGCCCTGTCGGGCATTTTCTTTTTCGGTCTATACAAAAGTTTGTCGGGAAAGGCTTTCTTTTTTCGTCAGACTATGGTAAAATACTCTGACTAAATATAGGAGGCATCGTCATGGCCGAAAATTACATCACCTGCCGGGAGGAAAACGGCAGCATCAATATTTCCGAAGACGTGATCGCGGGCATGGTGCGTTCCGCCGTGCTGGAGGTGGAGGGCGTCGCCGGTCTTTCAACCACGGCGGGCGCCGAGATTGCGGAACTGATCGGCATCAAGACGCTGACACGCGGCGTAAAGGTACAGTTTCAGAATGAGAAGGTGGTCGTGGATACGATCATCACCGTCTCTTACGGCAGCAACATTGTAAACGTCGCCCGCAGCGTGCAGGAGAGGGCGCTGAACACCGTTTCCGCCGCGACCGGCATCCAGAACGTAGAGGTCAACGTCCACGTCTCCGGGATCGCGTTCGATAAATAAGCAGTCGGAGGAAGAGATACATGACAAGAACTGCAGCCAGAGAAATCGCCATTCAGCTTTGCTTTGCGGCGGCTTCGGCGAAGCTTGAGCCGCTGGAGCTGGCTGAGCGCTTTTTTGACCGGGAATACTATCAAAGCCTCGGAAAGGAAGACGAGCTGTTTCTGGAATATCCCGAGGAAAGGCAGATTGCCTACATCCGCCGCCTGATTTCCCTTGTGGCGGAGCACCGGGAGGAGATTGACGCGCTGATCGAGAAATACGCCAGGGGCTGGCGGGTGGAGCGTATCTCCCGCACGGCGCTGGCCGTTCTCCGCTGCGCGGTGTGCGAGATCCTGTATATGGAGGATATTCCGAACGCCGCCGCCATCAACGAAGCCGTGGAGCTTTCCAAGGGCTATGATGAACCGGATACCGTCGCCTTTGTCAACGGCGTCCTGGGCAGCATTGTGCGCGGAGAACTCAGCGAAGCGAAGGCACCGGGCGAAGAGAGCGTACAGGCATAAGCGATGCAGAGACTGGCTCTTTCCGTCACCGAGCTCAATAACCGCATCAAGGGGCTTCTGGATCGCGACCCCCTGCTTTCGGACGTCTGTGTGCGGGGCGAGCTGTCCAATTACAAAATCTATCCCTCCGGGCATCACTACTTCACGCTCAAGGACAGCGAGAGCAGTCTCCGGTGTGTGATGTTCAAGTCCAGCGCGATGAAGCTGCGCTTTCGCCCGGAAAGCGGCATGGGCGTGACCGCCTTTGGCCGTGTTTCCGTCTTCCCACGGGACGGGGCGTATCAGCTCTATTGTACGGCCTTGCAGCCGGAGGGAGCCGGGGATTTGCAGGTTGCCTTTGAGCAGCTCAAGGCCAAGCTGGAGGCCGAGGGTCTTTTTGCGCCCGGTCACAAAAAAAGGCTCCCCACCTTTCCGGAGAAAATCGCGGTCATCACCTCCTCCGCCGGCGCGGCCGTGCATGATATGATCCGCATCCTGGGACAACGCTGGCCGATGACGAAGGTGCTGCTGCTGCCTGTGCGCGTACAGGGGGCGGAGGCGCCGCCCGAGATCGCGGGCGCGATCCGCTACGCCAACGAGTTTCGCGTGGCAGACCTGATCATCACCGGGCGCGGCGGCGGCTCCATCGAAGACCTCTGGGCTTTTAACGATGAGCGCGTGGCGCGTGCGATTTACGCCTCCGAGATCCCGGTGATCTCCGCGGTCGGGCATGAACCGGATGTGACGATTTCTGATTATGTGGCAGACGCGCGGGCGTCCACGCCCTCCAACGCCGCGGAGATCGCCGTGCCGGATTGGCACGAAATCTATGATACGCTGGATTCTTTCGATATTCGCAGCCGACAGGCCATGCAGAAAAAGCTCACACAGCTTCGGCAGCGGCTGGAGAACCTCTCGGAGAAGCGCGTTCTGCGTGATCCAGGCGTCTATATCGACAACCGCCGCATGGAGCTTGACCATATGCGCGACCGGCTTCTGGCCGCTGGGGAGAGGAAGGTCTCCGCGGACAGGCGGGACTTTGTAAAGCTTGCGGCCGCGCTTGACGCGCTGAGTCCTCTGCGCGTGCTGACGCGCGGCTACAGCATCGTACAGGATGAACAGGGGAGAGGCGTCAGAAGCGCGCAGCAGCTGAGCGTCGGCGACACGCTGCACCTTCGCTTTGCCGAGGGCGCGGCTGACTGTAAGGTAGAATCTGTCTATAAGGAGAAGGAACATGGCGGAGAAAAAGCTGAGCTTTGAAACTGCGCTGGGACGTCTGGATGAGATCGTGCGGCATCTGGAAAAAGGAGATCTGCCGCTGAGCGATTCCCTGAAACTGTTTGAGGAGGGCGCCTCGCTGCTTACCGCTGCCAGCAAAATGCTGGACGATGCGGAGCAGAAGGTGGTCAAGCTCCGCAAGGGTGCCGACCGTCAGCCGGAAGAGCTGCCCTTTGAGGAGGAATAAGATGACTGTCGAAGCTTATAGAGAAAAAATTGACGCCGCGCTGAAAACCTATTTTCACGCGGAGGACTTTCCCTTCGCCGGTCTTGCCGACGCCATGCGGTACAGTCTGCTTGCCGGCGGAAAGCGCATCCGCCCGATGCTGGTGCTGGAATTTTGCCGGGTCGCGGGCGGCGATGTGGAGGCGGCGATGCCTGTGGCCTGCGCCGTGGAAATGCTGCACACCTACAGTCTGATCCATGACGATCTTCCCTGCATGGATAACGACGATCTGCGCCGGGGGAAGCCGACCAATCACAAGGTATACGGTGAATGTACCGCCACGCTTGCCGGCGACTGCCTGCAGGCGGAGGCCTTTGGAACGATCCTGCGCTGCGCTCTGCCGGCGGAGCGCAAAGCCGTGTGCGCGGAAATCCTGGCCGGCGCCGCCGGACTCGACGGTATCTGCGGCGGGCAATACATGGACATGGCCTGGGAGGGCAGAACGCTCAGCCAGGACGAGCTCAATGACATCAACAACCGCAAGACCTCGGCGCTTTTGATCGCGGCCTGCCAGATGGGCGTCGCCGCGGCGGGCGGAAAGGAAGAGATGCTCGACTGCGCGGCACGCTATGCGGCGGCTGTGGGACTGGCCTTCCAGATTCGGGACGATATGCTTGACGTGCTCTCTACCGAGCAAGAGCTCGGAAAACCTATCGGCTCCGACGCCCAGGAACAGAAAAATACATTCATGGCTCTGTATGGGGAGGAAAAATGCGCGGCAATGGTGGCCAAGCTGACCGAAGCCGCCAAACAAGCCTTAAACGAACACTTTACCGATACGGCTTTCCTCTGCGATCTGGCTGACTCCATGGCGCTCAGGCGCAACTGAACAGGGCGGACGGGAGTATTTGTGGGAATCTTAGAGAGAATTAATTGCTCCAACGATATAAAGAACCTGAAACCGGAGGAGCTCGAGCCCCTCTGCGCTGAGATACGCGATTTTTTGATTGAAAGCGTATCCAAAACCGGCGGTCACCTCGCCTCCAATCTCGGGGCGGTGGAGCTGACCGTTGCGCTGCACCGGGTGTATGATACGACAAAGGATCGCCTGATCTTCGACGTGGGACACCAGTGCTATATACACAAAATCATTACAGGAAGACGAGACCGCTTTTCAACCCTGCGGCAGTACGGCGGCATTTCGGGCTTTCCCAAGCCTTACGAGAGCGAGGATGACGCCTTTATCGCGGGTCACGCCTCCAACTCCATTTCCGTTGCGCTGGGGATGGCGAAGGCGAGAACGCTGCTCAAGCAGGATTACGATGTCGTAGCATTCATCGGCGACGGCGCGCTGACCGGCGGCCTTTCTTATGAGGGACTGGTTTCCGCCGCGGCCAGCGGCGAGCCTCTGGTGATCCTCTTAAACGACAACAATATGTCCATCGACCGCAATGTGGGCGGCACCGTTAGCCTTTTGCAAAAGCTGCGTGTGAAGCCGGGCTACCGGCGCTTTAAGCAGGAATACCGCGAGCTTTTGAACAATGTTCCGTCGCTGTATTCCCTTAACCATAAGGCGAAGGAATGGCTGAAGGCGATGCTGCTTCCGGACAATATGTTCTCCGCCATGGGCTATGAGTATATCGGCCCGATCGACGGGCACGATGTGCGCGAGATGGAGCGCGTTCTGCGCGCCGCGCGGGATATGCGAAAGCCGGTGATCGTGCATGCCGTTACCAAGAAAGGGAAGGGCTGCCGCTATGCCGAGGAGCACCCCGAGCGCTACCACGGCGTCGGCCCCTTCGATCCCGTCACCGGTGAAATCTATGGCGGGGGCGAGAGCTTTTCGGAGGTGTTCGGCAAAGCGCTCTGCACGCTCGCGGAGAGGGATGACCGCATTGCCGCCGTTACCGCTGCCATGACCTCCGGCACGGGGCTTGATCGCTTTGCCGTTCGCTTTCCCAAGCGCTTCTGCGATGTGGGTATTGCGGAGGGGCATGCGGCCGCCATGGTCTCCGGCATGGCAAAGCAGGGGCTGATCCCGGTATTTGCGGTCTACTCCAGCTTTTTGCAGCGCTCTTATGATATGCTGATCCATGATGTATCCCTTCAGAAGCTGCATGTGATTTTCGGCGTCGATCGCGCCGGACTTGTCGGCAGCGACGGGGAGACGCACCACGGGATTTATGATGTAAACTTTCTGCGCTCCGTACCGGGGATGACGGTGCTCTGTCCCGCGAGCTTCGGGGAGCTTCGCG